>JANNQK010000090.1:0-2279 GCA_031400715.1 Actinomycetes bacterium
GGCTCTGGCACCCGAGGGAGTCGATGGGGACGCGGTGACGTGTTCGATGCTGAACCAGTCGGTCGCCTGGATGAGGCCACACGGGCCGCACTCGACAGCGCTCTGAGGTTCGCGCTGGACATCGTCTACTGAGAGCCGTCGGGGCATCAGCATCGAACACGTCACCGCGTCCCCATCGACTCCGGAGGGTGCCAGAGCCATTGCCTGCCCTTGAACGACTCCGCGACAGCACAGCCAGCAGCACCACTCTGCGTGCCGATGGCGCGGAGCGTGCAGCGTTGCTCCTTCGACGGCCTGCTGGCGACGTGTCAGCGCCTCAGGACGGGGCGCTGACGGCCGACGGGGGCAGCAACACGAACTTGCCCACGTGCCGCTTCAACAAGAACTCGCGCTGCGCCTCGGCGATGCGTTCGAGCGGGAACGTTGCCGCGACGAGCGGCTTGATCTCGCCCCGCTCGATGTAGCCCACCAGGTTCGGGAAGACCGGCTCGTCCCACGCGGTACAGCCGATGAGGGTGATGTCCTTCAGGTAGAGGGTACGCATGTCGAGCGGCACGATCGGCCCGCCGATCGCCCCCGACGACACGTATCGTCCCCCACGCCGCAGCGCCTTCAGCATCGACCCGAAGCCCGGTCCGGCCACGTTGTCGACCACGAGGTCGACCGATTCATCACCCAGCACCTCTGCTGGATCCTCGTGGCGGTCGATGACCCTGTCGGCCCCGATGGCCAGCAGCTGGTGGGCCTTGTGTCCGCCCACGACTGCGGTGACGGTGGCACCCCGGCGCTTGGCCAGCTGCACCGCGGCCGACCCCACGCCGCCCGAGGCGCCGGCGACGAGGACGTGCTCGCCGGCGGACGCTCGTGCCCGGTGCAGCATGTTCTCGGCGGTGGCGTAGGCGCACGGGATGGTGGCCAGCTCGACGTCGGACCAGTCGCAGCGCACCTCGAACACCTCGCTGGCCGGCACCTTCACGAACTCCGCGAACGCGCCGTCGAAGTCGGAGCCCATCCAGAGGTTGTCCATCGACCCGAAACCGTGCGGCCGGGTGCAGGCCCGCACCAGCACCCGGCGGCCCAACAGCGCGTGGTCGACTCCCGAGCCGGCCTCGACCACGAGTCCGCAGCAGTCGGTGCCCTGGATGAACGGGAACGGGGTGGCCTCGTTCCAGCCACCGTCGGCCTTCTGCGAGGGGCGTTGCTCCTCGGCCGCAGCCGCAGCGTTCGTCTCCGTCGTGACCGATGACGAGTACCAACCGAGCCGGGTGTTGATCTCGGTGTTGTTCACCCCGGCGGCCAACACGCGCAGCAGCACCTCGCCCGGGCCCGGCACGGGAACAGGTACGTCGCACCACACGAGCCGGTCGTAGCCACCGTTGCCGGTGGTGACCACGGCCTTCACGTCAGTCGACCAACGAGTCGGCGCGCAGCCCGGCACGCTCGAGGTGGACCGGCAGCACCCGGCCGTAGAGCTGGCGGGCGCGTTCCGGCCGGGCCACCATGCCGGGTTCCTCGACGTAGCTGAAGATGGCGACGTAACGCATGCGTGGCCCGCGCAGCGGCGTCACCCGGTGCAGCGAGTAACGCCCCTTGAAGATCTGCAGATCGCCGGGTTCGAGGCGCAGTGAGCGGATGAGCGATCGGTCGCCGTCGAGCACCCGTTCCACACCGTCGTAGTTCTCGTCGGTGGACGTGCGCAGATACGGGCTGTACTCGAAGTCGCCGCCGTCCTCCGCGTTCTGGATGGCAAGCGTGACCGTGTAGTTGTTGGTGTCGAAGTGCCACGGGAACCCGTTGCCCTCCTCGGCCAGGTTCACGATGACGTCCGCCAACGGGTCGGCGTACGGGAAGAACCGTTCCTCGCCGAGGGCTGCCTGCACGAACGGTGCGAACGCCGGCCACTCGTAGATGGCCCGCAAGATGCTCTCCGGGCCGAAGTGGTCGGCCGGCACGAACGCGTTCGAGCGGTCGAAGAAGCGGCGCTGCGGGTGCGTGGGGGGCAGGTCGTCGCGGTCGACCGTGAAGTAGGGGTTGGTGCGGTTGACGTTGCGGTAGCCGAACGTGGCGGTGCGATCGCACTCGGCGACGATGGCCGGCAGGTGCTCTGCCCGAACGAAACCCTTCAACACGGCGCATCCCACGCTGTCGATGGCCGCGCGCGCCGTGGCGATGACGGCGTCGCGTCGCGGCCCGGGTTGGTGGACCGGATACCGGTCGAGATCGATGTATCCGCTGGCAACGGGCAGCGCGGCAGACTCCATGCGGCGAATGCTATGCCT
>JANNQK010000091.1:0-21531 GCA_031400715.1 Actinomycetes bacterium
GAAGAGAAAGCGAGACAGGAAAAGGACCGAACACTCGAGAGCTTGTTCAAGGGCCTCGTCCTCAACGTCGGGGCCGGGAATGCCGGTTCGATCTGCGTCAGGGCATCCGCGGACTGCGTGTTCGGCCGCGAGATCCCCGGGCTCGAGTCGTCCTCGTCTCCGCCCGCAGTGGTCACCGTCCTCGCAGAGTTCAAAGACGATGTCCCGTTTCTCGGTGGTGCCGGCCCGACGTCGACCTCCCGCGTTTTCGTGATCGCCAGCGAGTGGGGGAGAGGCAGAGTCATCGGGTACGCCCAGGACGGCCTCATCCGCGATGAGCAGATGTTGCCCCCGACCCCGAAGGCCGACAACCTGACGTTCGTCGACAATGCGATTCGCTGGACCGCCGATCCGGTCGGGTGCGACCCCGGAGTCGTCAGTGTTGCGATCTATGAGGAGTTCGAGACACTGGAGAACACGCAGGAGATCGCGGGCCTTCTGGTGAATCGAGGCTGGCGGTATGACCGACTCGATCTCGGCCAGCCGTTGGCACCACAACTGAGTTGCGTCGACACGCTCGTCTGGGGCAATCCTTGGGAGAACGCTACCGACGAGCAACTTCGCGACGTGATGGAGTACGTCCGTGGCGGTGGCGGCTTGGTCCTCGGCGGGCTGGGTTGGTCGTGGGAGTTGTACTCCGTCAACCCGCGTATGGAGGACTATCCGGCAAACCGTCTCGCGGCGACACTCGGGTTCGCCTTTTCGTCGGACGCCTTCAGTCTGGGCGCCAGCGTTCGCGTGCTCCCGGCAAGTGGTTCTTCGCCGACGTAGGCGCTCTCAGAAGCTCGACGGTCTCCATCCGAGAGGATCTCACGACGCGCTCGTAGCATCACCGGCGTGTCGGATGCCGCCCACCACCGCAACGAGGCGGCACGTGGCGCTCCGCGAGTGATCGTTGCCCTCTCGGTCGCGATGGTCGGCAATGGGCTGGTCCTCACGGTGCTCGGTGTGCGGTCCAGCCGCGCGGGCTTCTCGGCCGCGGTGACCGGAGCCATCCTCGCCGGGTACTACGTCGGCTTTCTGGGTGGAGCCCGCGCCACCGGTGCGATGGCCCGCCGATTCGGCTTGCATCGAACGTTCGCAGGAGTGATCGCACTGATGGCCGCGGCCTGCGCCGCACCGGCGATCGCCGAGAACTCTGCGCTCTGGATTGCCGCGAGAGTGGTTCAAGGTTTCGGCGTTTCCGCGTCGTATGTGGTGGTCGAGACCTGGCTGAACGCGGCGACCACCAACGACCGCCGGGGTCGGCTGCTCGGCACCTACACCGTGTCGGTGATGGCGGCGTTTGCGCTCGGAGCACTGCTGATCAAGTTCACCGGAGCAGATGGCAGATGGCCCTTTGTTCTGTCGGGCTTGTTGACGCTGACCGCTGCGCTGGCGCTGATCGGGATCCACCCGATCGCTGCAACGGCCCGCTCTGCCGCCAGTCACATGTCGCTGCAGCGGTTGTTCGCCATGGCGCCGATCGGTGTGGTCGTGGCGGTGATGTCGGGCGTGCTCAACGGAGCCTTCTCCAGCATCTCGGTCTACGCCGACAAGGCCGGGTTCTCCGATTCGCGCACCGGCTGGTTCAGCGCCTTGTCAGCGCTCGGCCCGATTCTGATCGTGTTTCCGGTGGGAGCGCTGTCGGATCGCTTCCATCGAACCCGTGTGCTCACGGTGGCCGCCGCTATGGCCAGCGGACTCTTCCTGCTGGCGTCGATGCTGCCCGTCGGCAGCTTGGGCACAGGTCTGACGCTGATGGTCGCTGGCGGACTCACCATCGCGCTCTACACGATGGCCTCAGCCGAAACGAACGATCACCTGACCTCGTCGCAGATTGCCGCGGCGAGTGAGTGGGTGGTGCTGATGTACGGCATCGGGGCGATCATCGGGCCGTTCGCCATCACCGGCGGCATTGCTGCTGGTGGCGCAGCGGCCTACTTCTGGGTGATGGCGATCGCCCACGGCGTCACCGTCGTGCTCGTCGCGACCTTGTGGCGGGTCCGACGGCGAAGCACCCGTGAGGAGCGACCCGAGGTCAGCGTGCTGTCCTGACGTCTGGCCGCGACCATCGACCGCGCTGTGGCGGACACGTTGATCACCGCAATCCCCCTCCGGCGATGGCCCGCATCCGGTGAAGCGGACGTGGGTCAGCGTCGGGCGCTACGCGTCGAACAGGCAGAACGGATTGCCGTCGACGTCGCGGAGCGGTGTCGCCCCTGGGCAGGCCAGGTCGATGTCGTTGCGCGTTGCTCCGAGCGCGAGGAGGTGTTCGAGCGCCATCGACGGGCTCGTCACCGGGATCGGGGCGATGTGGAAGTGGAACCGCTCGACCCCGAGCTTGGGCATGAGCGGAGGTCCGCTCCAGGTGATCTTCGGTCCGGTTCCGTCGGGTACCTGGATCGCGGTTTCCTCGTCCTGATCCCAGACCAGAGGCCATTGGAGCGCGGCGCTCCAGAAACGGCCGAGCGCGTGGGTGCCGTCGCAGTTCACCGCGCCGAGCCGTGGGCAGCCGGCCAGGAAGCGGCTGTTCGAATCGATGACGCAGAACTCGTTGCCTTCGGGATCGGCGAGGACGACGTGGGTCTCGCCCGGATCCTGCCCGATGTCGATGTGCATCGCACCCAGGTCGAGGAGCTCAGCCACCGTGGTGGTCTGATCGTCGGGCGTCGCGGTGGTGAGATCGAAGTGGATCCGGTTCTGGCCGACCTTCGCCTCGGTCGTCGGTCGGATGAGCAGGCGGAAGCTGGTGGCGTCGGTCGGCACGACTTCGACAGCGCCTCGATCGGCATCGTGGGTGTTCCAGCGCAGTGCACGCGCCCAGAACCGGGCCAGGTCGTCGGGTGCTCCCGCACTCAACGCGAGCGCAACGAGCCGTGACGTCATCGGACACCCTGGTCGGACGCGAGCGTGGTCATGAGCACCATGCTGTCATCAGGTGACCTCCTGCCCTGTTCGGGAATGGCTGCGACGCAAGGGATGACGGGGGTGTGGCTCACGGAATCAACGGGCGGAGGTAGTCGAGCCAGCGGCTGACGGTCGGTTCGTCGAACAACGCGCCGTGTAACCTCTCGTCGAGGGTGAACGTCTCGAGGTTCGGACCGAGCAATGATCGCCAGCTGTCACTGCGCTCGCCCTCCTCCAGGAAGACCGCTGCGACGCGGCCGTCGTAGGGCCTGGCCACGTACGACTTGGCCAGGCGCAACGACGTGTACCAGTACGCCGGCCACCGATCGCGAGGCACGAGCCGCGTCGAGATCGAGCTGGGGTGCCTGCCGTGGAGGTGGACCGCTTGATAGTTGAGCCACTGCCAGATCGGGACGCGACCACCGAGGTTCATCAGGTTCACGAACACGCGCTTGGCGACGTCGCGCGTCTGGCGCCGTGTGGTGCCGCTGCTGCGCAGGCCCGACAAGTAGCTCGTGGTACGAGTGAGCAGCGGGGGGCGGACGTCGCTCGCGAGCGGACCTGCGACGGTGAGGTACGGCTCGGTCGCATCGAGGAGGAACAACAGCTCGACCTCGTCGCCTCGTGAACGCAGCATCTGGGCGAGCTCGTACGCCACGAGGCCGCCAAAGGAGAACCCGCCGAGTCGGTACGGACCATGCGGTTGGATCGCCATGATCGCGTCGAGTTGCTTGCGAGCGAGCTCATCGACCGACTTCGCCTGGATGAACCCCTTGCCCTGCGCCCACTGCGACACCGCGTACAACGGGCAGTCGGCTCGCCACATGCCCCTCCGAGCGAGTTTGAGATCGACGCCGCAGAAGAAGAACGGGGTGCCCGTACCCGGGGCGAGAAGGAAGATGTAGTCGCTCGCCACTTCCTCGGACGGCTCGCCCGACGACTCGCCCGACGACGCGCCCGCCGACGCGCCCGACGACTCGTCCGACCGTTGCCCTGCGTCGTCGATCCGAGCGGCGAGCCCTCGGAGCGTCGGCGCTTCGAACACCACACGGATCGGCAGGGAGACCCCGAACGTCTCTTCCACGTCGAGCATCATCGTGACCGCGGCGAGCGAGTCACCACCGATGGTGAAGAAGTGGTCGTCGGGCCCGACGGCCTGGGTGCCGAGCGTTCGCTGCCAGATGTCGATCAGCTTGCGCTCGGTGGCGTCGAGCCGTGCGCTCGGTGCGCCTTCTCCGGTTGCGCCATCAGCGATCGCTCCCATTCCCGCCCGGTCGTGGTCGAGGGCGCGGATCGCGACTCGGTCGATCTTGCCGCTCGGCGAGCGCGGCAATGCGTCGCAGAAGACGAATCGCGACGGGATCATCGGGCCCGGCAGCGTGTCGGCCAGCTCGTCGTGCAGGTCGCGAGGCGTGAGCCGTACGCCGGGGTCGACCACCACGGCCGCGACGATCGACCGGCCGCCGGTCGAGCTCTCGAACCACGTGGCTGCCGCTGCGCGAACACCGGGCACGGACACGATCGCCGACTCGACCTCCATCGGTTCGATACGCACCCCGCGCACCTTGATCTGATCGTCGTTGCGCCCGAAGTAGTGCAGGACACCGGCGGCATCGCGCACCACTGCGTCGCCCGTTCGATACCAGCGGAGCCCGTTTCGAGACACGAAGCGGTCGTCGGTGAGTGCCCGGTTGCTGCGATAGCCACGGGCGAGCGCAACCCCGCCGAGCCAGAGCTCACCTTGCGCACCATTGGGCACCTCGCTCCCATCGTGGTCGACGACGATCGTCCGCACGTTGTCGACGGCGACGCCGATCGGAGCAGAGACCGTCGACGCGAGCATCGAGCCGGCAGGAACAGCGGGGGCGGCCGTTTGGCCCGTCAACCGATGAGCCGTCGCCCAGACCGTCGCCTCGGTGGGGCCGTAGAGGTTCCACGCCTCGTCGGCGATGCCCACGAGACGTGCGGCGACCGACGGGGCGATTGCCTCGCCCGTCGAGATGGCGACACGCAGCCGGGGAAAGTCCGGCACTGCTGCCAGCACCGTCGACCACACGGTGGGGCCGGTCTGCGCCACCGTGACACCGTGGTCGCGGATGTCTGCTGCGAACGTGACGGGATCACGCAGCAATGCTCGATCGCGCAGCAGCAGACTGCCGCCGGTGATGAGTGGCACGAACAGCTCGGCGACGGAGATGTCGAACCCGATCGTCGAGACCGCCAGGTATCGATCCGATGATTCGAACTCCAACAGGTCTCGCGCTGCCTCGAGCAGGTTCACCACCGATCGGTGCTCGACTTCGACGCCTTTCGGCGCACCTGTGCTGCCGGAGGTGAACAGCACATACGCCAGGTGATCGCCACTCGGCACTCGGTCGGCATCTGCATCTGCATCGGCATCTGCATCGGAGTACGTGCCGTCGGCGTTGTGGGGAAGGTCGTCGATGTCGAGGCACTCGGTGTCGAGCCGGCATCCGTCGCCAGCACTGCGGTGCGCGTCGTGCAGCACGCTCAGCAGCGCACCCGTACCGACGACAAGCTCGCTGCCTGCCGCACGGATCATGTGTGCCTGCCGTGCCGGCGGATCGTCGAGATCGAGTGGCACATAGCACGCACCGACCTTCCACACGGCGAGCAACGTTGCCACGAGATCGGCGTCACGACGCACGAGCACCGCCACCGGCGCTTCCGGCGACAGGCCATGGCCGGTCAGCGCGCGGGCGATTCGATCGGTGCGGCGCATCAGCTCGCGGTAGGTGACCGGCCTGCGATCGACGATCGCCACCGAGTCGGGTCGTCGCCGTGCCTGCGCCGCCACGAGGGAGTAGGTGTTCGAGTTCGTCAACGTTGCTCCAGCCCGACCGACAACAGCCGTGAGGGTTCCCAGTGGTACGGCCCGCGTCGCGGCGGCCCATCGGCGAGAAGCGTCGGCCGGAACGCACTCAGCGATCGGACGAACGTCGTACCGATGTGCATCGTCAGTGCGCCGAACGGGCACTGGTGATGATCGAGGCCGAACGGTGCGAAGTGGTCGTTCGCGGGGCTGGTCGCGACGAAGCGCTCGGGTGTGAACGAGAACGGCTCGGTGAACACATCCGGATCGTGATGGCTCTCCCACATGCACAGGCGGATCGGCGTCCCCGCGGGGAGGCGGAACCCCTCGAACACCACGTCTTCTGTGAGGCGTCGCTCGAGCCGTTCGCTCTGGTCGGCGCGGAGCACCTCGAGCACGAGCGCCTCCTCGAGCGCGCGGTCACCTGGGTGTGGCTCGTTGCGTGCGATCGCATCGCACAGCGCGGGATCGGATGCCGTGTACCGCGACAGCCAACGGAGGAAGTTCTGGATGTCGGAACGACCCATCTCGACCATGTAGATGAGGTTGCCGAGCATCGTGTCGTCGAGATCACCGTTGTCGGCGATCGTGGCCAACAGACATGTCGGGGACATCTCGGATCGGCCGTCGTGCAGTGCCACCAGCTCGGCGCGCAGGTCGCTGGACAGCCGATCGAACGCGTCGTGCTGTCGTTGTTGCGGGTGCCACACGAGTCCGTACGGTCCGAGGTCGCGGAAGCCATCGACGAGCGAGGCATGCAGCGCGCTGCCGGCGGGCGCTCCGAAGAAGGTGCGCACCAGCATCCCGGTCGCGACCGTCGACATGGTCGCCGTCCACGTCTCTGGGCGGTGCCGATCGTCCGCCCCCGCCGCCGCGTGGCGGCGGAGCTCGTTGGTGGCGAGCGCCTCGAACTCGTCGAGTGAGACGTCGCCGTCGGCCGTGCGGACCGCTCGAACCAGCCAACGTCGATAGTCGAGGTGCACCTCACCATGCATTGCACGGAGAAATCCGCCCGGGAACAGACCCGAAAGGTCGAGGGTTCCCACCTCGAGCGAACCGGCGTGGTCCTTGAGGAAGCGGCGGCATCGGGCGAGGCCGACGACGCACACCGTCGGTTCGTCGCGGATCAACCCCTTGAACACCGGTCCCAACCGGTCTGCGCGCTGCACCAGCACCGACCGGTCGGTCTTCTCGAGCACGTCGAGCGGTTCGAGATCGCCGGGCGGGAGCCCATCGTCGGCCCCGTCGGCCACGTCGCCCACCCCGCGATGGCCCTCGCTGCGCCGCCGTTCGACGATCGTGCCCGCACGGCGCCGCAACGAAGCGATCCTGTTGCTGCGGGAGCTCATCAGACGATGGTAGGGCCGCCGTCGCTGGGCGCCGTATAGGCCATCCAGCCCATCCGACGAGCGCGACCGTTTCGATTGGATACCGGCCTCGCCTCGGGGTCGTTGCCGAGCCGTGAACGGCACCCGCACATGTTGCGGGTCTGGCTCACGGACGACGAGGGCTGTTCACGTTCGATCGGGGTGTCGGCGGCTGGGAGATCACCGACGTGTCGTTCCTCGGCGAGCCGGTCACCGCGGCGGTCGTCGGCCACGACGGCAGCGAGTACGCCGCGCTCGGCACCGGCCACTTCGGCTCCCACATCTGGCGCCAGCCCCTCGGTCGCCGATCCTGCCGCGTCAGGCGGCTGTCAGGTGGTGTTCGTCATAGTGGCACCTATGAACAAACGAACCGTGACCGTCATCGCCACCATCGGTGCCATCGGCATCGCTGCAACCGTCGGCATCACCGCGGCGGCTGCCGCCTCGACGAAGGGAGACGACACCGAACTGCCCATCACCGGTACCGCTCTCGCCCGCGCCGGCGAGGCGGCGCTCGCGCACACCGGCCAAGGCCGGGTCACCGACACCGAGGTCGGCGACGAAGACAGCTACTACGAGGTCGAGGTCACGCTCGACAACGGCCGACAGGTCGACGTCCAACTCGACGAGGCATTCCAGGTCGTGAGCGCCGCCGAGGACATCGAGCGCGAAGCGGGCGACGACTGATGCGCCGGACCCGCATCTCCGCTCTGGCTGTCGCGGTCGGGTTGACCGCGACAGCCTGCGGTGGCTCCACCCCGAACACGGCGTCGCCCACCACGTCCTCGGTGCACAGCACAGGGGCGACCGAACCGGTGTCGACCGTCGGTGCCGGCGCAGTCATCGATCCCGGCGACGGCGGCACCTACACCGTCGACATCGACCCCGCCAGGTTCACGTCCGTCGTCGACCATCCGTACCTGCCCAAACTGCCGGGAATGCGTTGGGCATACACGGCCACCGCCGCCGACGGCGAGGTCGAGGTCATCACCGTCGAGGTGCTCGACGAGCGTCGCACCGTCATGGGCGTCGAGACGATCGTGGTCCACGACAGAGCCGAAACCGAAGCCGGCGATCTCATCGAGGACACCTACGACTGGTTCGCCCAGGACGACGCAGGCAACGTCTGGTACTTCGGCGAAGACACCACCGCCTACCACGATGGCGTTCCGAGCACCGACGGATCGTGGGAGGCAGGCGTCGGGGGCGCGCTGCCCGGGATCGTCATGCAGGCGGCACCGGGGGTGACCGGCGTCGGCTACCGCCAGGAGTTCCTCGCCGGCGAGGCCGAAGACATGGGACAGGTCATCGATGTCTCGGGCAAAGCCGTCGTACCGGCTGGAACGTTCGACGATGTGATCGTCACCCGCGACTGGACACCACTCGAGCCCGACACCATCGAGGAGAAGACGTACGCCCTTGGCGTCGGCTTCGTCCACGAGACCAAGTCCGTCGGACCCGACACCCGTGAAATCGTGGAACTGACCGAGTTCGCCTCGGGCCGGCCCTGACGCTGCCCGCTGAGCGGACACGGGGCGTCGTGTACTTTCGATGCATGACCACCGTCGATGTCCTCGGCCACCCCACCTGGTACGCAGTGCAAGGAGCTGGTGACGAGACCGTGCTGTTGCTGCACGGCGGGCTGTCGAACAGCGATGCGCTGCTCGACAGCATCGGCGGACCGCTCGGTGAGCGCCGACGAGTGGCGGCGTTCGACCGCCGTGGGCACGGCAGGACCGCCGACACCCCGGAAGCGTTCCACTACGAGTCGATGGTGGACGAGACGATCGCCTTCATCGATCACATCGGCGGCCCTGTTCACATCGTCGGCTGGAGCGACGGCGGCATCGTCGGTCTGCTCCTCGCGCTCCGCCGGCCGGAGCTCGTCGGACGGCTCGTGGCGATCGGCGCGAACTACCACTGGAACGTCCTGCCCGACCTTCCCTCCGCAGCAGTGGCGGACGACGGCGGCGGCGTGGACGGAACACCGGAGGCAGCATCTGACGACTGCGGCCTCGTTGCGGCGATGGCCGCGTCGTATGCCGAGCGCTCGCCCGACGGACCCGACCACTTCGCCGTCGTCGCGGCGAAGGGATTCCACCTGTTCGGTGTCGAGCCCGAGCTGACCGCTGCGGATCTCGCGAGGGTGTCGGTTCCCGTGCTGGTGATGGCCGGCGACGACGATCTCATCCCGCTGAGCCACACCGCTGCGTTCTTCGCCGGGTTGCCGGAGGCACAGCTCGCGATCGTGCCTGGAGCCTCACACGGGTTGCCGATGGAGCACCCACAGGAGGTCGTCGGTCTCATCGAGCGCTTCCTGAGCTCCGACCTTCCGCCCTCGACGATGATGCCCAACCTGCGCGCCTGAGGCAGGGCGACCCCCGGAATCGATCTCCTCGCGAACTCGAGGTGCCGATCGCCGGCACCGGACTCGCACCATCGCTCGGTCCATGTGGTGCTCACTCGGTCGCGAGTGCGTAGACGAAGGCGATCACGACCCCATCGACCGTGTCGACCTCGAACGGTGTTCGCCGGAAGGCGGGGCCCTCGAAGAGGTCCAAGCGACTCCAGTGCTCAGGGAGATCATCCGACTCGAACACCAGGACCGCGACCACGTCGGCCTCGTCGGTGAGCCGTCGCGGGGTTTGGAACGCGGCACAGGGGAGCAGGTTCAGTGAGCCGGGTTTGCCTACAGTGGGCCGTCGTCCCACGAGAGGTACAGCGATGAGCGGTTCGAATCAGATGATCACAGCCGATTACCTCGTGGTCGGCGCCGGCGCGATGGGCATGGCGTTCACCGACGTGATCCTGGCCGAGACCGATGCCACGGTGGTGATGGTCGATCGCCACGCCAAGCCCGGCGGTCATTGGAACGATGCCTATCCGTTCGTGCGCCTGCACCAACCGTCCGCGTTCTACGGGGTCAACTCGCTCCCGCTCGGCACCGACCGGAAGGACACGCAGGGCTCGAACGCCGGCCTCTACGAACTGGCCTCGGGGGCCGAGGTGCTGGCCTACTTCGATCATGTGATGCACCGCCAGTTCCTGCCGTCGGGTCGCGTGCAGTACTTCCCGATGTGCGACTACGTGGGCAGCGAAGGCGTGGGGTCGGGCATCGTCGGCCGCTTCGTGTCGCTGGTGTCGGGGGAGACGTTCGAGGTGGCGGTCACCACCAGGGTCGTCGACGCCACGTACATGAACGTCTCGGTGCCGTCGGTCCGCCCGCCGGTGTACGAGGTGGCCGCCGGGGTGATGTGTCGCCCGCTGAACGACCTGCCGCGGATCGAGCGTCCCGCAGACGGCTACGTGGTCGTCGGCGCCGGCAAGACCGGTGCCGACGCATGTCTCTGGTTGCTGGGCAACGGTGTCGATCCCGAGCACATCTCGTGGATCATGCCCCGCGACTCGTGGTACCTCGACCGGGCGAGGATCCAGCCGGGTGACTTCTTCGAGGTGACGGCACGCGGCTTCATCGACCAGTTCCGCCACATCGCCCAATCGACATCGATCGACGACCTGTTCGACCGGCTGGAGGGTGCCGGGTTGCTCCTGCGGCTCGACACCTCGGTGAAGCCCACGATGTACCGCTGCTCGACGGTGACCAAGGCCGAGCTCGAACAGCTCCGGCGGATCACCAAGGTGGTCAGGATGGGTCGGGTGCAGCGGATCGATGCCGATCGCATCGTGCTCGACGGGGGAACGATCCCGACCACGCCGGCGACGGCGCACATCGACTGCACCGCCGACGGCCTGGAGCGCCGTCCGCCGAAGCCCGTGTTCCAGGAGGGGTTGCTGACGCTGCAGACCGTCCGGCACTGCCAGCAGGTGTTCAGCGCCGCGTTCATCGGCCACGTCGAGGCCGCGTACCCCGACGACGACGCCAAGAACCATCTGTGCGGCGTGGTGCCGCACCCCGACAGCGACACCGACTGGCTTCGCACCTCCAGCGGTAACGCGTCGAACACGGCACGTTGGAACGCCGACGGTGCACTGCAGGCATGGTTGGCGGGTGCCCGCCTCGACGGATTCAGCAGCACCGAACCGCCGAGCGACGAGCTGATCGCCGTGGCGATGGACGCCATCCAGTACGCCGAGCCAGCGCTCGCGAAGCTCGACCAGTACCTCGCGGCGTTGGATGGCGAGCCCTCCTCCCACGCGGGGTAGCGAAGGCACCCTGTTCGTCGGGCGGCAGTGCCCGCCGAAGCCGGCAGTGCATCGATCGACGGACCGCCCGTCGTGACCCTCAGAGCGGCAGGTGCACCGACTGGCCGTGGGTGAACTCGATCGGGCCGCTCGCTCCGAACACGGTGACCCGGCGGTGGCCCATCACGGTCCATTCGGTCAGACCGCCGACCAGCGCAGTGTCCTCGTCGATCCCGACGAGGTGCGCGCCCGGCCGCAGTTGTGCCTGAGCCTGGTCGACCATCCCCGGGGTCCACTGCGTCATCCGGTCGAAGTGTGGGATGACAAAGAGGTGCGGGACCAGGCCGGTGGCCGGCTCGCTCTCCATCGGACGACCGCCGCGGATGTCGGGTGCGCTCGCCGTGAGCGCGATCGCACCGGCACTGCATCCGGCGAGTGCCGCACCGCCCTGCCATGCCCGCACGATCGCGTCCCACACGATCGAGTTCCGCAGCGACCTGGCGATGTGGCCGGGGTTTCCGCCGGACAGATAGATGAGCCCGACGTCGTCGATCAGCGCAGCGAGGTCCGGCCGGTTCGCGTCGACTGCGTGGAGCACGGGCACAGCGATCGGCTCGATGCCCATCGCGGTGTAGTGGTCTGTGCCGAGCGTGAGCCAGCGGCTCACCGACGCAGGTCCCTCCTCGCCGGCTGCGGTCGGGAGGAATGCTGCACGCGGGCGTCGACCTGCAAGCAACCATCGATCGACGTCGACCATCTGCGGCAGGAACTCGCCGCTCCCCACGAGTGCGATCGGCCCAGGAGCCACGGTCATCGGATCCGACATCGGGCCATGGTGGTGCACGTGGTCGGACCACGTCCACCCTCGACGGGTAACGTTGCCGATCGTGATGCTTCCTCCCGATCACCTGTCACGGTTCGGCGTGACGCCCGGGCCGATGCGGTGAGCAAGGAACCCAAGCCTCCCGGCCCGTTGGCGATCAAGCTCTTCCGTGGTCTGTGGCTGGCGGGTCTGATCTCGAACGTGGGCTCGTTCATGCACGGGGTCGGCGCGTCGTGGCTGCTCACGTCGCTGTCGACGTCACCGGCGATCGTCGCTCTGCTGCAGACGGCGACCTCGCTGCCATCGTTCCTGCTCGCGCTGCCGGCAGGGGCGCTGGCCGATGTGTTCGATCGTCGTCGCCTGCTGCTCGTGACACAGGTGGCGATGGCACTGATCGCCGCTGGTCTGGCGGTCGCCACGTTCGCCGACGTGGTCACGCCCACCTGGCTGCTCGTCTTCTCGGTGCTGCTCAGCATCGCCGGAACGATCAACATGCCCAACTGGGTGGCGCTGACGCCGGAACTGGTGCCGCGAGACCAGATCCCTGCCGCGAGCGGTCTGAATGCGGTGTCGATGAACATCGCCCAAGCCATCGGGCCGGCCATCGGTGGGATCGTGATCGCCGCTGCGGGCGCCGGCTGGGTCTTCGCCTTGAACGCCGTGAGCTTCGCCGGGGTGATCCTGGTGATCCAGCGCTGGCGCCGTCCGGAGCGCGACACGCGATTGCCACCCGAGCACGTGGTGTCGGCGATGCGCACCGGTCTGCGCTACGTCGGCAACGAACGGAACATCCAGGTCGTTCTGGTGCGCATCGCAGTGGTGATGACGTTCAGTTCGGCTCTGGCGGCGCTGATGCCCGTCATCGCTCGGAGTCGAGTGGACGCCACGGCCGGTCAGTTCGGGGTGTTGTCCGGAGCCTTGGGAGCCGGCGCAGTGGCGGCGGCGCTGGTCATCCCTCGACTGCGCCTCCGCTTCGGCCCCGATCTGATCGTTGCCGCCGGCACGTCGCTGCTCGCTGGTGCGCTGGTCTTCGTGGGTCAGATCACGACCGTCGCTCCGATGGCCCTCGTGCTGTTCGTGGGCGGGGCCGGCCAACTCCTCGCGTTCACCTCGATCTTCTCCATCGCCCAGGCGGTTCTACCGGCGTGGGTTCGCGGGCGCGGGCTCGCCATCGCGATGTTGGTCGTGCAGGGAGTGACCGCGGGGATGGCAGCCGTGTGGGGAGCGCTCGCCAACGGGAGCGGCATCCCGTCGACGATGACCATCGCCGGCGTCGGTCTGCTGATCTCGTCGATCCTCGTGGCCCCACTGCGCTTGCGCGGCCGCGCCGAGCTCGACCTCACCCCGATCACCTGGGGCGAGGTGCACACCGCGCTCGACCTCCACGACGACCAAGGGCCGGTGCTCGTCGCCATCACCTGGACCGTCGATCCCGCCGACGTTCCGGAGTTCACCGCAGCGATGACGGTGGTGCGACGGCAGCGACGCCGTGACGGTGCGATCACGTGGGGGCTGTACGAAGACGTCGACCGACCCGGCCACCTGACGGAGTCGTTCGTCGTCGCCACGTGGGCCGAACACGAACGACAGCACGACCGACCCATCGCAGCCGATCTGGCCGCTCAAGAGGGCGCTCGCCGTTTCCTCGTGGCAGACCACACCCCGCAGGTGCAGCATCACATCGGCCGGCACACATCGGGTGCCCGGCACACATCGGGTGCCCGGCACCGCAGGTAGCGGCGACACAACGAGCTCCCCACCTTCGGCGGGACATGTGGTCGGAAATCGAGTCTGATCCGTCGCTGATCAGGCGACGCCGGACTGATTCACGTCGTCGTCAGCCGGTCGAGTCGTCCGGTCCTGGACGAGGCGGGCGCGAGCTCCGATGGGTGCGGTGACCGTGAAGCCGCCGATGTGTCGGTCTTCTTCGCTCTCCGCGCCCCAGAACCCGTACTCGCGGTTCTGGCGGGCGTACTGCCTGCATTCACCTTGCACCACGCACACGGTGCACAGACGCATCGCCTTGGCTTCTCGGCGAGCCCGTTCCTGTGGCCGTTCGGATCGACGGCCGAAGAACAGGTGCAGCTGTCCCTTGCAGATGGCGAACTCTCGCCAGCCGTTCGAGGTAGCGAGCTTTTCATCGAGCGTCTCATCGAGCTTCTCATCGAGCATCTCGGCGGCGGACATCGGCCAGTTCCTTTCGTTCGTGTTGTCATTCGTGTTGACGTGCGGGCCGGCGTGCGAGAACCGACCGTCGCCCCGGCACCGTGGGGGGCCGGTGCCGGGGCGGGGAGATGCGGCAGGTCAGACGCCTGCGCGGTCGGCATCGTCGGCTGAGACGTGCGTGTCGTCTTCCAGCCCTGCGGGTTCGTAGCCATCGGCGCGTGACTTGGTGAGCGCGACGGCGAAGACGAGCAGACCGAACAGCGGCTTGGCCAGCACGTCACCGACGGAGTAGCCGACCTGTCGGAGCACTTCAGCGGTCGCGTCGTTGCTGATCACCGATGGGGCCATGTAGGCGAGCGGGTAGATGCCCCATGTGGCCAGGATGATGTAGCGGAGGGCGTCGATGAGCTTGCGGACTTTCGCTCCCTGGCGATCGAGTGACCGACCGAGCTCGACGAACAGCACGTACAGGATGTACAGGAACGGAATGGTCGAGGCGATACCCCAGATGGTGCGGGCGGTGGAGTCGGGGTCGGCGATCTCGCCGGGCCATCCGAGCGCGATCATGGCGATCGCAGCGATCGTCAGCCGAACGATCAGGCTGCGGGTGTTGCTCTTGGAGAGCTTCAACACGAACACCAGCTCGGCGAGCAACAGCGGCACCGTGAGCAGCCAGTCGACGTAGCGGTAGCCCTCGTTGAACTTGGGGCCGTCCTGGACGAATTCACCGTCGACGAAACTGAACGCCTCGGTGAACGAGTTGAAGATGCGCAGGTAGTGGTAGAGCGCGATGCCGACGACGAGCGCCGACATCGTGACCGCGAGCCGATGTCGCGGAGCGATGCGGCTTCGACTGAGCAGGAAGAACAAGAATGACGCGCCCATGCAGGCGATGACGAACGAGAACGAGTTGTAGATCAGGTTGTACTGACCCTCACTCAGGACGAGTTCCATGGTGACTTCCCTTCGGGTTGAGGTTGCAACGGTGCGACCCACTGAGAGGAAGTTAGCGTGATTTAGTAGGATTTAGCATTCCATAGCGAGATTTGTTTCGAAGGGACTAGCATCGCGGGATGGACGCAGCGGGGGGTGACGCACTCGACCTTCGAGCAGCAGCGGCTGAGCTCGGTGTGCACTACCAGACGGCGTACGGCTGGGTTCGCAACGGCCGGCTCCCGGCGGAGCTCGTCGGAGGCCGTTACCTGGTCGGCCGGGATGCCATCGCCTCCGTGCGTCGACATCGAGACGCTCCGTCAGACCCGAAACCGCCGAGCTCGCGGCGGCTCGAGCGATCCGCTGGACGGATGCACGAGGCGCTGGTCGGAGGCGATGAGCCGGCGGCACGGCAACTCGCCGTGAGCCTCGTCGCCGACGGTACGTCGATACCGGAGGTGATCCAGGCGGTCTTCGTGCCTCCGCTCGTGCGTATCGGTCAGGCGTGGCATGACGGCGAGCTGACGATCTGGGTGGAGCACCGTGCGTCGGCGATCGTGGAACGGATCCTCGGCGAGCTGGCGCCGAACCCGAGGGGTCGACGCAGGGGGACTGCCATGGTCGCTGCGGTCAGCGGCGATCATCACTCGCTGCCGACCTCGATGGCAGCCGTCACGTTGCGCGCCGACCACTGGCACGTGGAGCATCTCGGCGCGAACATGCCGCCTGCCGAGCTCGTGACGTTCTGTGCCGAGCACGACATCGATGTCGCGGTTCTCACCTCCACGAACCCGGAGACGGCTGATCTCTCGAACGAGACGGCGTCGGCGTTGCGTGAAGCCGGCACACCAACGGTGGTCGGTGGCCCCGGACGCACGCTCGATGACCTCGTCGAGAGTGCCCGTCGCGCAGGCCGCACCGATGGATGACAGGCTTCGGGGCCAGGTGTCACGTCCAGACGGCCGCATCCAACAGGCCGAGTGCGGAGCATCGGGCTAGCTTGATGAAAATGCCGAGTGCTGTACGCGTGGTCCACGTGGCCGACATAGCCGAGTCCGAACTCGCCACCTTGGGCATCGCTCGTGGCGTTGCGCTGCCCGAAGGGGAGTGGTTCGTCCGTCCCGACGCACGGCGTACGCAGGCGGTGAGGATGCCTCGCGAAACAGCGGTGGTCGGCACGTTCACCCACATCGAGGTGGTCCACCCCTCGATGTGCACGATCGTCGCGACGACCAGTGTCCGCTTCACCGACGTGCCGGCGATCGTCGAATGCGCCACGGCCGGCGGCACCGTGATCGTCACGGCCATCCGGCCCGATCGGCTGCGCAGCGTCGACGAGCACCGGCGTCTCCTCGATCGTCTGGCGGCCGGCTCGGTCGACAGCGCGGTCGAGGGTGAGGGAGCGACAACGACATCCGTCGCCGGGGTGGGAATCGTGGGGTATGGCCCGTTCGGTGGCATGGGTTACACCCACGGCCTGGCGGCGACAGAGACCGATGGTCTTCGCCTCGTCGGCGTCTGCGACTCCAACGCCGAACGACGCGATGCCGCCCGTGCCGATTTCCCCCACGTCCGTGGCCACGTCGACATCGATTCGTTGTGCGGCGACGACGACGTCGATGTGGTGATCGTCGCGACCCCGCCGGTGCTGCATGCACCGATCGCGCTCACCTTGCTGCGCGCAGGAAAGCACGTCGTGGTCGAAAAGCCGATGTGTCTCACGGCAGCCGACGCCGACGCGCTGTTGGCCGAGGCGGCCACCGTGCAGCGAACCATCACGGTCCATCAGAGTCGCCGCTGGGACGGCGACTACCTCGCCCTGCGGCGGGCGATCGACAGCGGAACGATCGGTGAGGTGTTCAACATGGAGACCTTCGTCGGGTCGTTCGAGCACCCCTGTCGCTGGTGGCACAGCGACGAGGCACTGTCCGGTGGAGCCGTGTACGACTGGGGTTCGCACCACATCGACTGGATCCTGCAGATCTTCGGAGGTCCGCCCGATTCGGTGCGGGCCTCGTCGCACAAGCGGGTGTGGCGCGACGTGTCGAACTCCGACCAGATCGACGTGCAGATGCGCTGGGCCGACGGTCGAGAAGCACGGTTCATCCAGAGCGACGTCGCCGCGATCCGCAAGCCGAAGTTCTTCGTCCAGGGAACCGCCGGCACGATCGCCGCCGATTACCGACCGGTCGTCGCCGACGAGCTCGTCGCCGGCCGAGGTCACGTGCCGACCACCTGGCACCATGCCGAGGTGCCGTCCACATTGCGACTCGGCCGGTTCGAGCCGGGCTACGGCATCGTCGAGATGACGCTGCCGCCGGTCACCACCCCGCAGTGGCCCTTCCACCGTGCGCTTGCCGACCACCTGCTGCTCGGCGAGCCGAGCCCGGTGCCCGCTGAGCAGTCGCGCGATGTGGTCGCGGTACTCGAGCTGGCGCACCGGTCGGCGGCCTGCGGCGACGTGGTGACGAGTGCCTGAACCGATGACCGGGCAGGTCTCCATCGGTGTGCTCGGCGGCATGTCGTGGATCGCGAATCAAGCGGTGATCCCTGCGATTCACGACAGCCAGCGCGCCACGCTGGGCTCCGTCGGATCGCGCTCCGGCTCGGTGAGCTACGCCGATGTGCTGTCCGACCCCGCAGTCGAGGCCGTGTACATCGCGCTGCCGAACGACATGCACCACGAGTGGGTGGTCGCCGCTGCGAACGCGGGCAAGCATGTGCTGTGCGAGAAGCCGTTGGGGATCGCGACGGTCGACGCGCAGGCGATGGTGAACGCCTGCGATGTCGCAGGAGTCGTGTTGGCCGAGGCGTACATGACCCCGTTCCATCCGCTCAGCGATGCGATCGACACCTGCCTCCGGTCCGGAGAGCTCGGCGAGATCCGCCACATCGATGCCGCCTTCACGTTCCGCCTCGCCCCGGGCGACAACTACCGCTGGTCGGGCGCCCGAGGTGGGGGAGCGCTGCTCGACGTCGGCATCTACTGCCTGTCGCCGATCGTCACCGCGATGGGTGGCCCACCGTCGGAGGTGGACGCACACGTGACCTGCTCGGGCACCGTCGATGCCACCACGGTGGCATGGCTTCGGTGGGCGAACGGCGCGACCGCGTCGGTGGTTGCGTCGATCGAGCTGCCCGAACGTCAGGCGTTGCTGGTGTGCGGCACCGGCGGCACGCTCGCGGTGGACCGTCCGTTCACCCCGGGTGGTGCCGACGCGTCGTTCACCATCACCCGCCCCGACGGTCAGGTGGAGCACCGATCGGCGAAGGGCGGCAACTGCTACCTCGCGATGATCGATGCGTTCGCCGCCGCCGTGCGCGGGGTCGCCCCGTGGCCGCGACCTGTCGGCGACTCGATCGCGATGGCGGCGTTGTGCGATCGCATCCGCTCGGCTGCCACCGATCATGGGGGTGTGACGTGACCTCCGAGCACTCGGAGCTGTCCGGGCAGTCAGGGCAGTCAGGAAAGTCAGGGCAGATGGTCGAGGTCGCCCCTGGGGTCGAGCTGCGGATCCTCGCCCGCAACCTCACCCGCGACCCCGACGACCGATCGGACAAGGTGCCCTTCCTGCTCGTTCACGGCCTGGCATCGAATGCCCGCATGTGGGACGGCGTCGCCGAGGTGCTCGCCGGCGCCGGACACCCGGTGGTCGCGGTCGACCAACGTGGGCACGGTCGCTCGAGCAAGCCCGACGAGGGCTACGACTTCGCCACGATCGTCGCCGATCTGGTGGCGCTCGTCGCATCGCTCGGTTGGGTTCGGCCCGTCGTCGTCGGTCAGTCGTGGGGCGGCAACGTGGTGATCGAGCTCGGCGCCCTGCACCCGGAGGTCGCAGGAGCGATCGCTGCCGTCGACGGCGGTTTCATCGAACTGGCCGACCGGTTCCACACCTGGGACGAGTGCCGACTGGCGCTCGCGCCGCCGCGGCTGATCGGCACACCGGTGGCCACGATGGAGGGGTGGATCAGGGAAGGGCACTCGAGCTGGCCGGAGTCGGGCATCATCGGCTCGATGGCGAACTTCGAGGTGCGGGCCGACGGCACGATCGCCCCGTGGCTCAGCTTCGATCGCCACATGATGATCCTCGAGGCCTTGTACGCACACCGCCCGTCGACGCGCTTCGGGCATCTCACGGTGCCCGCGATGCTCATCCCCGCAGATACGGGCAATGTTGCGTGGACCCACGACAAGCGTGCTGCAGTCGACCGCGCGCTCGAACTCCTGCCGCATGGCATGGTGCGGTGGTTCTCCCCGGCCGACCACGACATCCACGCCCAACATCCGGTCGAGCTGGCCCACGTGCTGCTCGAACTCGCACGTGAAGGAAGTCAACGATGACCCGTTTGCTGACGATCATGGGAAGTGGCGAGACCGCGCCGACGATGGTGAAGCCACACCGATCGGTGTTCGAGGCTCTGGAGGCGAGCGAGCCGGGTGACGTTCGGGCGGTGTTCCTCGACACGCCGTTCGGGTTCCAGGAGAACGCCGACGAGCTCTCGGCCAAGACCGTCGCCTACTTCGACACCAGCCTCACCCGCAGCATTTCGGTGGCGGGCCTGCAGCGCCTCGAGACGACGACCACGTTGGAGCGTGAGGCCGCGTTCACCCGGGTGCGCCAGGCGCGTTTCGTGTTCGCCGGGCCGGGCAGCCCCACCTATGCGCTCCGACAGTGGGCGGGCACGCCGATCCCCGATCTCCTCGCCGAGAAGCTCACGACCGATGGGGCAGTCACGTTCTCGAGTGCGGCTGCGCTCACGCTCGGACTGGCGACCGTGCCGGTCTACGAGTTGTACAAGTCGGGCGACGATCCGTACTGGCTGGACGGTCTCGACCTGCTGTCGTCCCTGGGGCTGCCGGTTGCCGTGATCCCGCACTACAACAACGCAGAAGGTGGGCACCACGACACCCGGTTCTGCTACTTGGGTGAGCGCCGCCTCGCGATCATGGAGCGACTGCTGCCCGAGGGTGCGTTCGTGCTGGGTCTCGACGAGCACACGGGTGTGATCCTCGACCTCGATGCCGATACCGCATCGGTGGTGGGCCTCGGCGTGCTCACGCTTCGTCGCGACGGCGTGTCGATGGAGATCCCCACCGGAGAGACGGTGTCGATCGACGTGCTCCGCGCCGGCCCCGCCACCGGCTCGTCGTCGGCCTCAGCTGCTCCGACCACCGCGACTCCGAACCCTGCCGCGCCGCTGCCTGCAGCTGTCGATCGAGCGTTGTCGGCTCCATCGCTTGCCGGCGACACGGCGCGACTCGGAGCCGCATTCGACGACGCGCTGACACGCCGCGACGCGGCGGGTGCGGTGTCGGCGGTGCTCGATCTGGAAGAGGCGATCGTCGGATGGTCGACCGACACGTTGCAGAGCGATGCCACCACCAGGGCCCGTGCCCTGCTGCGCTCGATGATCGTCCGCCTCGGGGACGCTGCCGTCGGTGGGCTCACCGATCCGCGCTCCATCCTCGGACCGGTCATCGACGTGGCGTTGAACGCCCGCACCGAGGTTCGCGCCGCGAAGCGCTACGACCTGTCGGACACGATTCGCGACGGTCTGGCGGCGGCCGGGGTGGAAGTGCGCGACACGCCTGACGGTCAGGTGTGGGAGCTCATCGCCCGCGACTGAGCGGCCAGAGACAGCGGTCCGGGACACCGGATCAGTGGTGGGCGAGTCCGCCGATGTTGCGGCGACCTCGGCTGCCCGTCACGGTGAAGACCACGAGGAACACCGTCGACGCCATCAGGATGATCGTCGCTCCGGGTGACACGTCGATGTGGTAGCTCACCAGCATCCCGACGAATCCGCACGAGGCGCCGATGATCGGTGCGATCGTGAGCATCCGCGAGAACGAGTTGGTCATCATCCGAGCGGTGGCCGCCGGCGTGACGAGCATCGCGCTGATCAGCAGCACGCCCATCACCTTCATGGTGAACAGAATGGTGGTCGCCAGCATCAACATCAGCAGCGCCTCCATCCGGGCGACGTTCACACCGGAGACGTCGGCGACCTCTGGATCGAACGTCGCGAACAACAGTTGGCGATACCACGCGTAGATCACGATCGCCGAGAGCGCACCCGCCCCCACCACCGCGATCACGTCGGCGCCTCCGACGCCCAGGATCGAGCCGAACAGCACGGCATCGATCGATCGTTTCGCCTGACCGAACATGTTCGAGAGCGCGAGGCCCACTGCGAACGAAGCCGTGGTGATCACACCGATCGCCGCGTCCGAACCGATCTTGCCGCGCCGCGCGACTCGGCCGATCATCAATGCCGAGAGCAATCCCCACACGCCTGCGCCGAGGTAGAAGTTCACCGACAACACCGCACTGGCC
>JANNQK010000092.1:0-6981 GCA_031400715.1 Actinomycetes bacterium
CCTCCCGCCGTCGAAACTGATCGAGTGCTGCCTCTCGTTTCAACTGGGAATTGCCGCCGTGCAGCACAGCGGTCCGAACCTGGGCTTGCGAGAGTCGCCGTGCGATCCGGTCGGCCCCATGACGCGTCTTGCTGAAGACGATGGTCGCGCCGCTGCGCCGTACGAGCTTGGCGAGCAGATCGGGTCGGGCGGCATCGTGCACGAGCCACCACAGATGACGGATCTGGGCGAGCTCGGCAGGATCCACCTCGTGCAGCACCGGATCGCGCTGATAGTCGCGCACGATCACGTCGACGTCTCCGTCGAGGGTCGCCGAGAACAGCATCGTCTGCCGGTCGGTGGGCGTGAGATCGAGGATCTGACGCAGCTGGGGCAAGAACCCGAGATCGGCCATCCGGTCGGCCTCGTCCACCACCGCGATCCTGACCGACGCGAGCGTCACCAGCCCCTGCCCGACCAGGTCGAGCAGGCGTCCAGGTGTCGCCACGACGATGTCGACCCCTGCCTGCAATGCCCGGATCTGCGGCTCGAACGCTGCCCCGCCCTGCAGGACATGGACGGTCAACCCCCGTGCCGCCGCGAGGGGGACCAGTTCGTCACCGATCTGTCGGGCGAGCTCGCGAGTCGGAGCCAGAATGAGCGCCCCGGGCGCCTGCGCCGCGGCGGTGACCGTTCTCTCGATGATGGGGATGCCGAAGGCGAGCGTCTTGCCCGACCCGGTGGGCGCCTTGCCACACACGTCGCGTCCGGCGAGTGCATCCGGAATCGTCAGCACCTGCACCGGGAACGGCTCGACGACACCCGTCGCAGCGAGAGCGTCGACCAGATCGGCGGCCACCCCGAGCAGGGAGAAGTTCGTCGCCGGAACCGACGACGGAGACGTCGATGGAGTGGTCATGTGGTGGCCATCGGGAGGTCATGGGACGACGCGGGATCGATCGCAGCATCAACCCAGACGGGCGAGGCGCTCGCCCAACTCGATGCGGTACTGCTCGATCCGTTCGAGCTTCAGCTGCTCGTAGCCGCGCACCATGTCGGGCAGCGTCGCAATCGCCGTCGCCTCGGCCGCGATCGCCGGCGTGAACCTGCCGACGAGCCGGTCGACGGCATCGATGTACTCCGGCACGAGCGAGCGTTCGAGGCGGCGCAGCCGGGACATCCCGAACACGTCGAGCGGTGTCGCCCGGAGGCGTCGACCGGAACGGAGCATCATCAGCAACGGCCGCGCCCAACGACCGAGCCGGAGCTTGCGCTGCATGCCCATCGATCGGAGCATCGGCGGGTGCAGGTTCCACTGCACCCGCGCTCTCGGACCGGCGACTGCTTCAGCGGCCGCCTTCGACGAGCCGAGCAGCAACAGCCTGGCGACCTCGTACTCGTCCTTGTAGGCCATCAGCTTGTGCAGGTGCTTGGCAACCGCAGCAGTGAAGGCAACATCGCCCGTCCGGGACGCGCTGGCCACGACCCTACGGAACCGATCGGCGTATCGGGCCGACTGGTAGTCAAGGAGGTCGCAGGCGAGCCGATCGACGAGGGCATCGACGGGCTCCGGGCCGGCAGCTGCACCGGAGCCTGTTCCCGCGTGAGCGTCGACCCGACCGGATCGGAACGCAGCGACGTTCTTGTCGACGGCCACACCGTTGAGCCTGATCGCCTCCTCCACGTGATCGGGGCGCACGGGCACCGCGCCATGCTGCACGGCGACACCGAGCAGGTAGATGTTCGCCATCGCGGCGTCGTCGAATGCAGCCGTCGTCGCTGCAAGCGCGTCGATCGTCGACAGCGAGCGGCTCGACGAGCGCAGGCGGTCGAGCGCGGCGGCATGCGGGAAGGCAGTTCCGGGACGGACGACCATCGCGCCGGTGCCGACCGAAGCGCTCGATGCGACGACGACCGTGCGCTCGGCCGACGCTCCGGCGAGGTGCGCGTCGCTCGACGCCACCAACACGTCGAATGCCACGAGCGTGTCGACCGACCCGATGCTCGCCCGGTTCGACGACCGCGGCTCGGTGCGCGTCAAGCGAACGTCGCTCACCACCGGTCCGGCCTTCTGAGACAGGCCTGTCTGGTCGAGGCCCCGCACGTGGAACCCGTCGAGCATCGCTGCGGTCCCGAGGATCTGCGACACCGTGACCACGCCTGTTCCACCGATGCCGCTGAGCCGCACCGTGCAGTCGTCGGTGTCCACCACGGGGATCGGGATCGGCAGCGAGCTGACGTCCACGGGCTGCCGATGTGCGACCGCCTTCCTCTCGACACGTGCGGTTCGTCGCGCGGACCGCTTCGACGGTCGCACCGTCATGAACGAGGGGCAGTCGCCGTCGAGGCAGCTGGCGTCGAGATTGCAGCTGGCCTGATCGATGGCAGTCTTGCGGCCGAAGGGTGTGTCGATCGGTTGGACGCTGAGGCAGTTGCTCTTCACGCCGCAATCGCCGCACCCTTCGCACACGCGTTGATCGATCACGAGCTTCCAAGCGGGTTGGACGACACGTCCTCGCTTGCGGTCGCGTCGCAGTTCGGCGGCGCATCGCTGGTCGTGGATGAGGACGGTGGTACCGATGACGCCGGACAGCGCCTGTTGTGCGTCGATGATCTTCGACCGAGGCCACACGTCGACGCCCATCGGCAACGTCACCCCGCGGTACCTGGAAGGGTCGTCGGTCGTGATCAGCACGCGGCGCACACCCTCGGCGAGGAACACCTTTGCAAGCGCCGGCACGTCGAGTTGCCCGGTCGGCAGTTGGCCGCCGGTCATCGACACCGCACCGTTGTACAGCACCTTGTAGGTGATGTTCGTGCCGCTTGCCACCGCGGCCCGAACGGCGAGCATCCCCGAGTGGAACAAGGTGCCATCGCCGATGTTCTGGAACAGGTGCGGAGCGTCGACGAACGGCGCCATGCCGAACCACTGGGCGCCTTCGTTGCCCATTGCGGTGACACCGACGATCTCCCCGAAAGGCCCCTGCTCCATCAGCATCACCATCGTGTGGCACCCGATGCCACCACCGACGAGGGCGCCGTCGGGGGCTCGTGTCGAAGTGTTGTGCGGACATCCGGAGCAGAAGTACGGCGTGCGGTTGATGCTCAGTGGGATGAGGTTGCGTGCTCCGAGTGCAGCGGGTGCGGGCGCCAGCCGCTCGGAGGGCAGCCGTTGCTCCAGCCGAGCGCGCAGCCGGGGGCCGATGATGTCGGCCGTGAGCGACCCCGTCGGCGGGAGCAGCGGAGAACCGTCAGGTGCGCGCTTGCCGCACACGACCGGCCGCTGCGCCAGCGGGTACAGCGCTTCGATCACGCGACGTTCGAGGAGTGGGCTCTTGTCCTCGACGACGATCACCTCGGTGAGGCCGTTCGCGAAGTCGCGAACGGCGGCCGTCTCGAGCGGTGCCGGCATCCGCAGTCGCAACAACCGCACTCCTGCGTCGCGCAGATCGGCGTCGGTACGGAGTCCGAGCATGCGCAACGCCTCGCGCATCTCGTTGTAGGTGCTGCCGCTCGCCACCACGCCGATCCAGTCGTGAGGCCCGCGCACGGCGACCGAGTTGAGCCGATTGATCGCGCCGTACTGTCGCGCCACCTCGAGGCGCACCTCGTGGATCTCGCGCTCCACGTCGAGCGTGTACGGCGTCAGCAGGCGACCGGTCGGCGTCGGTCGATACGGCACACGCCCGGCTGCACTGTCGATCTCGATCTCCGGCATCAACGGTACGACGCGGTCGGGGTGCAGCTCCACCGTCCCCGTGCCGTCGGCCACCACCTCCATCACCTTGATCGCGCTCCAGAGCCCCGATGCCCGAGACAAGGCCACCGCGTGGCGGCCGAGATCGACAGCGTCCTGAACGTCTCCGGGGAACAGCACCGGCATGCCGAGGTCGGCGAGCGACCCGTCGCTCGACGATGGCAACGTGGAGCTCTTCGCGCTCGGGTCGTCGCCGACGAGTGCGACCGCTCCGCCGAGGTGCGCCGTGCCTGCGAACATCGCATGGCGTAGCGCATCGCCAGCCCGATCGAGCCCCGGCGTCTTGCCGTACCAGATGCCGATCACGCCGTCGTATCGGCATGAATCGAGGGTGACGGTGAGTTGCGAACCCATCACGGCGGTCGCGGCGAGCTCTTCGTTCATCGCCGGTTGATGCACGAGGTGAAGCCCCTCCGCCGCGGCGAGTCTGGCGACCGCGGTGGCGTCGCGGTCGTACCCGGCGAGCGGGCTCCCGGGGTAGCCCGTGACGAACGCTGCTGTTCGGAGACCGGCGGATCGGTCGAGCCGCAGCTGCTCGAACGGCAGACGCGCCAGCGCCTGCGAGCCGCTGAGGAAGACGACACCCTCGTCGAGCAGGTACCTGTCGTCCAGCTGATACGGCGCTGACCGATGCGGTGTGGACGAGGCATCCGGATCATGGAGGACCACGACCGCAGTCTGGCACTCTCGACACGGCACTCTCGACACGGCATCGTCGAGGGTGCCGTGTCGAGGGCATCGGTGACGCCGGGCCGGCGTCGGTACGATCGCCCACCGTGACTCCCGCCGTCATCGAGCTGCAACGAGCCGGCATCGAGTTCATCGTGCACGAGTTCGAGCACCATCCCGCCGAACGCAGCTACGGCTCGGCCGCCGCTCGAGCCCTCGGGGTGGAAGCCGATCGCGTGTTCAAGACGCTGCTGGTCGATGTGACCGGGAGCGGTGGTGGCATCTCGCACGTGGTGGGCATCGTGCCGGTGACGGCGCAACTGTCGCTGAAGGAACTCGCCGCGGCAGTGGGGGCCAAACGGGCCGACATGTGCGCTCCCGCGGCGGCCGAACGACTCACCGGCTACGTCGTCGGCGGGATCAGCCCGTTCGGGCAGCGGAAACGACTGCGCACGGTCATCGACGAAACCTGTGAATTGAGTGATTCGATCTTCGTGAGCGGTGGTCGACGCGGGTTGGACATCGAGATCGCTCCGGCAGCCCTGATGGGAGTGCTCGGGGCACGGGCAGCGCCGATCGCCGTCTGGTGACTCAGCGCAGCGAGTCGAAATCGATCAGACGCTCGACGAAGCGACCTGGATGGACCAGATGCGGGTAGTGGCCCTGGTCGGGCCACACCTCCACGGTCGCCGAGGGAACCAGCGTGCGGAGCCACTGGGTGTAGTCCTGGCCGGGATCGATGCCATGGAGCGAGAGGTACGGCACGGTGATCGCGCCGGCGAGAGCTGTCACCGTGGCGTCGAGTTCCTCCGCGGTCGACTCGAAGACGGTGCCCCATACGCCGAGCACGACGGTCTGGTCGGCGCGACGCAGCGATCGCACTCGATCGGCTTCGCCGGCGTCGAGGGGTCCCATCATCGACTGGAAGACCAGGTCGATGGCCGTCCTGAACGACTCGTCGTCGCCTCGCAGCATCGGCTCGAGCTGGGTGAGCGCTGCCTTGAAGTCGGCGAGGCGCAATGGCTGGTCGACATTGATGACACCCCGCGGTCGTGCCATGGCCGCGAATGCGCTCGCAACGATGCCGCCGAGCGAATGGCCGACGACCAGCGGCCCGGCGACCCCTGGCCCGCCCGTCGCCTCCGCGAAGGTCGCGGCGAACGTCTCGGCGACGTCGCTCGCGAACGTCAGCGGGTCGTACGCGTCGCCGGGCGGCGATTCGCCGTGGCCACGCAGATCGACGCTCAACACGTCGTAGTGCTCGGCAAGGGCAGGGATCAGCGGATCCCAGGTACGGCGCGACTCGGTGATGCCGTGGATGAGGACCAAGGCCGGTCCACTGCCGGTGCGCTCGAAGGCGAGTTGCATGTCGTCACCGTAGGCGATGCAAGCGGGCTGTTCCGGCGCCGACCCATCGGGGGGATCGGCCTCGGATCGTGTGCGAGGTGGCCCGTCAGGTGCGAAGGTCGGGGAACGAACGGCGGAGCGCCTCGATCTTGGCCACCCTGGTGAGTGCGGGAGGGTGGGTGGCGGCAAGGTGCTCGCGGAGGCCGCGGGGTCGATCCCCACCGCCCATCGCCACCACGCGGCGGAGGGCGTTCGACAGCTGCGAACCGAAACCCAGCATCACGGCCCGCTGATCGGCTTGGAACTCGGCGCCACGACCGGTGACGTTCCCGGCGGCATTGGCGACGAGCAGACCGCTGAGGAACACCCACGACACCGCGGTCAGCGTCGTGCTCACGAGCCGCCCGATCGCGGTGAGCGCGAGGGAGTGGCGCGCATAGCTCTGCGTGGCCGCCGATGCGACGTTCTGGAGGAAGAAGCCGATCCGGGCGAGCAACAACACCGGAACGCTGAGCCATTGGGCCACGGTGAGTGCAACGGTGTGGAAGCCGAGGTGATGGCTGAGCTCGTGCGCGAGCACGCCGGCCAGTTCGTCGCGGGGGAGGGTCTCGACCGCGAGCGTGGTGACGATCACCAGGTGGCCTCCGCAGGCGAAGGCGTTCAGCTCGTCGGCAGGGAGCACGGCCAACACGTAGCGGTGGCGCGGCAGCCGAGCGGCTTGCAGGACGGACCGCCACGCCGTGTCGAGCCGGACCCGCTCGTCGCGGGTGGGTGGGCGTGCGCCGAGCAGCCGGGTGAGCAGGACCGTCTGGATCGGCCGGATGAACAAGACGACAGCGCCGGCCAAGTAGCCCAGGGCGAACCCGGTGAACGACACCTGCCACACGAGGTGGACCCCGAGCCAGAACACCGCCAGGGCCACGAGCGAGATCGGCAGGACGATCAGGACGGGAACGAGGGCGGTGACCGCCGAGCTCTCCACCCGCCGTCCGCCGACATCCATCTGGACACGATACGAGCCGGAACCGACGTCGGCCGCCGGGGCGGAGGCGTCGCCTTCGATCGGGGGCGTTCGGGGCACCGTGTCGGTGACCGCCGAGAGCGGTTCTCCGCCACGCTTGGTGCGATCCGATCCCTCACAACCGTCAAGCTCTGGTCAAGGTCGACACGCGTGGTCGCAGGATCAAGAGTCGACCAAGACCCCTGGATGATCCGTGCATCGCCAGCTC
>JANNQK010000093.1:0-5129 GCA_031400715.1 Actinomycetes bacterium
GTGAACGGGGTGTATCGCTGGATCGCGTGGGGCACACTGCCGATCGGATCAGTCATCGGTGGTCAGGTCGCGTACCACGTCGGCCTGCGTGCCAACTATGTCGTCGCTGCCGGCATCATGGTGCTCGCGGCGGCAACGCTCCTGCGGCACGTCAACACCGCCGGCATCGTGCGCGCCCTGTCGGCCAATCGAGTTGCGTCGAGTCTGGACGACACACCGGTCGCCCGACGCGATCCGCTGTTCGACTGAGGCTGCCCGCGGTGGACCGAGCGGGCGGTGTCCTCAGCCGGCGCTGCGCACGCCTGCTCCACCGTCGATCACATAGGTCTCGCCGGTGATCCAACTGGCCGCATCGCTCACGAGGAACGTCACCAGGTTGGCGATGTCCTGCGGGTCACCGAGCCGCTTCAACGGGAGTTGTGCGGCGAGCTTGTCGCCGAAGTTGTCGACCAGGAACGCGGCGAAGTCGGTCTGCACCAGGCCGGGGGCAACCCCGACCACACGCGTGGGACCGAGTTCGGAGGCGAGTTGCCGGGTGAGGTGGATGAGCGCAGCCTTGGTGAGGTTGTACACCCCCAGGCCTCCTTCGGCTCGCAGACCTCCCACGGACGCGATGTTGACGATGACCCCCGCACGATCGTTCATCCCGGCGTCCCACACCGCCTGGGTCCAGAACAGGGGTCCTTTCAGGTTCACCTGGAACGTCTTGTCGTAGCGCGCGCTGTCGACACCGAGCGTCGCTCCGAAGTATGGGTTCGTCGCGGCGTTGTTGACGAGGATGTCGATCGAACCGAATCGCTCGTTGGTCGCGGCCACGCATGCCTGCGCGGCGTCGAGGTCACCGACGTTCGCGGCGAACACCTCGGTCTCCACGTCGACCCCGGCCGCGGCCCCCGCAGCGTCGATCTCGGCCGCTGCGGCCTGAAGCTGATCGAGCTTGCGCGAACACAGCATCACCTTCGCTCCGCTGGTGGCGAGCGTCGTGGCGATCGCCTTGCCGATGCCCTTGGATGCTCCAGTGACCAGGGCGACCTTGCCCTCGAGTGAGATCTGCACGAGCGCCGACCCTAGTCGGCGTCGACCGGGTCGCCGTCGTCCGACTCGAGGTGCCGGGTGATCTCCACCCGCTTGATCCGTCGACCCTCCATCTCGCGCACCGTGAACGTCCAGCCGTGCGAGACGATGTGATCGCCCTCGACCGGCACGTGACCGAGCGTGTTGAACACCAGGCCACCGAGCGTGTCCCAGTCGTCGGCAGGAAGATCGGTCTCGAGCACTTCGTCGAGGTCGTCGATCGAGACTCGACCGTCGACCATGAAGCTGCCATCGGGCAGGTGGACGATCTCGGCGTCCTCCTCGTCGTACTCGTCGACGATGTCACCCACCAGCTCCTCGAGGCAGTCCTCGAGCGTGATCAGGCCGGCGATCGCCCCGTACTCGTCGGCGACGATCGCGAGATGGAACTTCTCGGTCTGCATCTCTCGCATCAGCCGGTTGACCAGCTTGTTCTCCGGGATGAAGCGAACCGGCCTGACCAGATCGGTGACGGGCCGGGCACCGCCGCCTTCGCGCTCGACTCGCATCAGATCCTTGGTGTAGGCGAGACCCACGACGTCGTCGTCCTCGCCGAGCCCGAGCACCGGCAACCGGCTGTAGCCGTGCTCGATCGCCACGTCGAGCGCGGTGGTGACGGTGGACAGGTGCTCGATGGCCACCATGTCGGGCCGGGGCACCATCACTTCTCGGGCCACGGTGTCACCGAACTCGATGATGCTCTCGATCAGCTCGCGCTCTTCGTGCTCCACCACGCCCTCTTCGGCCGCGGTCTCGACGATGCCCAGCAGCTCCCGCTCGTTCACGAACGGCCCCTTCTCGAGGCCTTTGCCCTTCACGATCACGTTGGTCAGACCGATGAGGCCGCGAGACACCCACTGGAGCAGCGGGAACCGCACCAGCGCGCTCACCGGACGCGCCGACACCTTGGCCGCTCGCTCGGGATAGATGACGGCGTAGGTCTTCGGCACGGCCTCGGCCAGGACGAAGAACACCAGCACGTTGAGCGCGACGCCGATGGCCACGCCGGCTCCGCCACCGAAGCTGCTCGCCAAGATACCCGTCAGCGTCGCCTGCACCGTCTGGCAGATGTTCACGGTGAGCAGCAAGGGGTTCACCCACCGATCGGGTTTGCTCACCAACCACAGCACCGCCTTGCCGGACTTGCTGCCCGACTCGGCGAGGCTGGACGCGCGGTGCTTGCTGATCCGCGACAGACCCATCTCGGCCATCGCGAGGAAGATCAGAATGACGAGGAGGATCGCGATCGCGATCAGCATCCACACTTCGGACTGCGCCAAGGCGATCACTCCTGCTCCTGCCGGAAACCGTTGGGGGCGGGTCCGCGCCAGTGGTGTGCTTCGAGCAGCGCCCGTTCGCGGGCGCGCATCTCGAGTGCATCATCGGGTTCGGCGTGATCGCGCCCGAGGATGTGGAGCACGCCGTGCACGATCAACAGCGCCAGCTCGTCGTCGAGGTTTCCGGCGTGGTCCGGCGCCTGACGGGCGGCGACGGCGGGGCAGATCACCACGTCTCCGAGCAACAACGGCATGTCGCCGGGATCACCCGGCGCACGGTCGGGGCCCCGTGTCGAACCGGCCGGCACCACCATCTGCGTGACGTCGTGGGCGTCGATCGGGAACGCAAGCACGTCGGTGGGACCGTCCTTGCCCATGTAGTCGCTGTTCAACTCGGCCATCTCGGATTCGCCGACGAAGAGGATCGAGAGCTCGGCCAGCCCGCGCACGCCCTCGTCGAGCAGCACTCGCATCGCGAGCTTCTGCCATCGGGCCAGTTCGAGTGGTACGTCCGACTGCTCGTCGGCGCAGAACACCTCGAGTTCACCGTCGCCGCCGACGCGAGCGTGGCCGGCGAGTCGCGGTCGGTTGGGATCACTCATCGCGTGGCTCCGTGGTCGCCCGACCGCTACGTTTCTGCTCTTGCATCTGCAACGAACGCTCGGACGAGCGCTCGTAGGCAGCGACGATGTCGGCGACGATGCGGTGCCGGACGACATCGCCGGCGCCGAGGTGGACGAACGTGAGACCATCGATGTCCTGCAGCGTACGTTCCAGGCCCAGCAGGCCAGAGCGACCATCGGGAACATCGATCTGCGTCGTGTCGCCGGTGACCACCACCTTCGAACCGAACCCGATGCGGGTGAGGAACATCTTCATCTGCTCTGGAGTCGAGTTCTGTGCTTCGTCGAGGATGATGAAGCTGTTGTTGAGCGTGCGGCCGCGCATGAACGCGAGCGGGGGCAACCTCCACGGCTTGGCGCTCGAGCAACTTCTGCGCACCCTCTTGCTCGACCATGTCGTACAGGGCATCGTAGAGGGGACGCAGGTACGGGTCGATCTTCGCCATCAGGTCACCCGGGAGAAAGCCGAGCCGTTCGCCGGCTTCGACCGCCGGCCGGGTGAGGATGATGCGCTGCACCTGCTTGGTCTGGAGGGCGTGCACCGCCATTGCAACAGCCAGCCAACTCTTGCCGGTACCGGCAGGGCCGAGGCCGAAGGTGATCACATTGGTGCGGATCGCGTCGATGTACTTCTTCTGGCCGGCCGTCTTCGGTCTGACCGGGCGTCCCTTGGCTCCACGCATGATGTCGTCGCTGAGCACGGCGCTCGGCCGCTCGTCGTGCAGGATCATGTCGATGGCGCGACCGAGGACGGTTTCGTCGAGGTGCTGCCCGCGCTGGAGCAGCATCACGAGTTCTTCCACGAGACGGCCGGCGCGTTCGGCATCACCACCCTCGAGGTGCACCTCGTTCCCGCGGACCACGATCGAGGCCTCGGGGAAGGCACGCTCGATCTGGCGGAGGAACACATCGCGCGGACCGCACAGGGCGGGCATGACGTGAGGACCCGGAACCACCACGGTGTAGGCGATCGGAGCAGTCGTCATGCAGGAAGGGCTGCGACGGTGGCAGCAGAGTGACCCATGTCGGCCACAGGGTAGCGAGTCGAAGCGGGGTGCCACACCGATCCCGGGTTCGCCGAGTGTCACCGACGGTGGCTCCATCACTGCGCGCCATCACCGCGGGCATCGCCGCGCCCATCACCCGTGTGGCGGTCGCACCGTACGATCGCTGCTGGTCGCGCGCAGCGCGCGTAACCAGACACCCCTTGCGTTTCTCGGTCGACATCCTTACGATGGAGGTGTACCTGCTGGCGGACAGGCGGGCATGCACGCGCGGGCCCGCGGCGACGCCAGCCCAGTCAGCCGTGCATCGGCGAACGAGAGGCAGGCGAAGCGAGCCGTGAGAGCGATCCCATCTCGAGCGATCTGGACCTTCCTGTTGCTGGGCTGCCTCGCCTCGATCACGGCGGCGGCGCTCGGCGCCTCTGCCATCGACGGCGTCTTCGTCGTGGCAGCCGTGCTGTTCCCGGTCGCGATGTGGCTCTCGTATCTGGTGTACGACATCCCCAGGCGAGTCGCCATCGCCGTGGCTGCGATCGGGCTGTGTCTCGCTGCGGGTCCGGCGATCGAAGCGGGTTTCGGGGCCACGGGCGCCCCTCTGTTCGCCGGCGCGCTGCTCCGCCTGCTCGCTGCGACGGCCATCGCCGGTGGCGCGTGGATGCTGGTCCGGCGCCATCGCTCCTTGAGCGACGCTGGAGTCGTCGGGGACGCCCTCATCGTCGGCCTGGGCAGCTTGCTCATCTCGTGGGTCGCGTTCTTGCAGCCGGCGCTGCACGTCAGCGGCGAACCGGCGATCACCACACTCGTCGCGGGACTCGATCAGCCGATCGGGTCGGTGATCCTCTTCCTGTTCGCGATGCATCTGCTCACCGAGAGCAGGTCCAATGTTTCGTCCTGGCTCATCAGCGGCGGCGTGCTGCTGATGCTCGTGGGCGACCTGATCGACGCCCTCGTCGTCAGCGGCCGCATCGATGTCGGCCGTCTCGTCGACGGCCAGATCGACAAGGGTTTCGCCGGCGAAGGGCTGACCGAGGTGTCGACCGCATTGGCCACGATGGCCTTCTTCGCACTGTCGGCGGCATTCATGCATCGAAGCATCGGATCGATCGAACAGGCTGGGGGCTCCCGAACGTCGCCGCGCCTGCTCAGCCGGC
>JANNQK010000094.1:0-6455 GCA_031400715.1 Actinomycetes bacterium
GCTCGACCCTCGGAGAACGCTCCTCACGCCGCCGACGAAAGACCACGGCTCTCAACCTTGCCTACGTCAAGCACCCGTGCAGATTGCCCGTTCTGGCGCTCGTTGTCCACCCCTCGAGCCCGGCACCCCGCCTACGCTCCCGATCGTGCGTGGTCATTCCCGTCCGACGATTGCCGAGCTCTCCGAGTGGCAGACCCGCGCCTACCCCGCGCTCCGGAAGATGCGCGAGGCCGGAACACCGGTTGCTGACTCGTCGCCGGATGGAGACGAGTTCGATCTCGACGCCACCCTCGCCGCCATCCGTGGCAACAAGCCTCTCTGACACTGGTTGCGGGCGCGACGGAATCCGGACGGAACTCGACCTACCCGCCATCGACCCCCAGTCCGCAGGAGGTCAGACGCCGGACGGGTGTGACGTCCGTGCATGTGACGACAAACCCTGGACTGTGTACCCTGTGCACATGAGCCACAGCACGTACCTGTTTGCGCGGCCGACCTTCATGTCGGGCCTGGCCCGGACACTCGATTTGGGCGCCACCTTCGACGTGTTCAATGAGAGCGTCGACGGTCCAACAGCTGACGCAGTTGCGTTGGGGCATGACTGGCGTGCAGTAGGCGATGAAATGCGCGCAGCCGCAGAAGCGTGGGCGAAAGACTTCGGTGTCGAAGTCGAAAAGTAGGAGCAGGGGACGCGGGTCCTCAGGTGGCACGCTTCAACGGACTGATCCACAGAATCCATCTAGGGCAAACAGGCAGGTTCGGGCTGGCACAGATGGCAAGAGCACTGTTGTCGAGCTTCTCGAGGGGCCGTTGCCGAGCCCCGATGCGTTGGCGAAGTACGAAGCGCTTTGCCCTGGTGCAGCAAATCGCATCATCGTTATGGCCGAGCAGCAATTGGAGCACCGACACCGCCTAGAGGCGATCGCTTTGCCGGCTACCTTCGCAGCCCAGCGGACCGGTCAGAGAAATGCGCTCATCGTCACGGTCGTCGCTCTCCTGGTGGCCCTTGGCCTAGGGCTCGCCGGAGCCGAAGCGGCCGCGGGAGTGGTCGGAGGGACCACGGTCGTCGCGCTCGCGGGCGTCTTTGTCGCCGGGCGGCGGAGCCAAGATCGCGAGCGATCCGACAATCGTTGACCAAAGGCAGTTCAACTCGTAGCGCGTCCCTTCCGAAGGAGCGCGGTCGAAGATTGCCCCCAACCGGAGGATGTAATCGCGCCAGTTCTTGGCGATCACGTAGGTGAGCAGCCCTAGAACATTTGTGGTAGCCCACCGCACGGTGGGGTGCTGTTCATGGACGAGCTGGGCGAGTTCCCTGCCCATGTACTCGACGCGCTTCGACAACCGTTGGAGGAAGGCGTGGTGCGAGTGTCGCGGGCGGCCTCGACCGCCACGTTGCCGGCACGGTTCCAGATGGTCGCGGCCTCCAACCCCTGCCCGTGTGGTGGCGGAGCTCCCGGGGAGTGCGAGTGCGACCTGACCGCGCGGCTGAAGTATCTCCGGCGGATCAGCGGTCCCTTTCTCGATCGCTTCGATCTGCGCGTAAGCGTCGGTGCGGCGACGGTCGACGACCTGTTGGGTCGTCAGCTCGGCGAATCGACAGCGGTCGTTCGCGAACGTGTGCTCACCGCCCGCGATCTGGCGCTCGCTCGGGCAGGCAAGCTCAACACCGCGCTCACGGCCGACGAACTCGAGACGTATGCGCCCTTCGACCACGCAGCGGAGTCGCTCGTTCGTCGCGAGTTCGAAGCGAACCGGCTCACTGGCCGAGGCCTGCACCGCGTGAGGAGGGTCGCGCGCACCGTCGGCGATCTCTCCGGCGCGCCGGAGGTGATCGGCGTCGATCTCCTCACGGTCGCGTTGCAACTGCGCGTCCCGTTCGCGTCGTCGGCGCGGGTGCGTGGAGCGTGAGCGACGCGACACCTCCTGAGGCATTTGCTGCGTCGCTGGCCGGCTTCGACATGATGTCGATGCACCGCCTGGGGGCGCTGCTCCGCCACCATTCCCCGGAGGAAGCCTTCGCCGTCGCCACGGGTCGATGCGCTCCCGTCCCTCACGGGCTGATCGCACGTGTGGTCGAGCGCGACGGTGTGCTCGAGGCGTGGAATCGGAGCGCGTCGCGGCGACCTCCGGAGCAGGTGTGGGCGCACTGCCTGCAACTCGGCGTCGACGTCTCCATCCTCGGCAGCGACCGCTATCCGCCGCTGCTGCACCACGACCCGCAGCCACCACCCGTGGTGTTCTCCCGCGGCGATCTCGGCATCCTCGATGGTCGGCGCGTGGCCGTCGTCGGCACCCGCAACGCCACCGCCGTGGGCCGACACATGGCACGCACGTTGGGGGAAGGCCTGGCGCTCGAGGGGGTGCACGTCGTGTCGGGGTTGGCCCGCGGTATCGATGGGCACGCCCATGCGGGTGTGCTCGAGGGTCTGGGCAAGGGTGCCGACGGCCGGCCCATCGCGGTGGTGGCCTCCGGTCACGACGTCGTCTACCCCCCAGAACACCGGGTGCTGTGGCAGCGTGTCGGCGACGAAGGCCTGCTCCTCAGCGAGTGGCCGCCCGGCTCGGCGCCCGCGCCGTATCGGTTCCCGCAGCGGAACCGGCTCGTGGCCAGCCTGTCCGAGATCGTGGTGGTGGTCGAGAGTCGTGAGACCGGCGGGTCGTTGCTCACCGCTCAGATGGCTGCCGAGCGCGGCATTCCGGTGATGGCCGTTCCGGGCAGCGCGATCAGCAGGGCCGCAATCGGGGTGAATGCACTGTTGCGCGACGGCTCTGCGCCGGCGGTCGACGTGGGTGATGTGATGGTCGCGCTGGGCCTCGATCACTCACGGGCGCACGCTCCGGGCATCGACCCCCGCGTGCGGCCCCGCGTCTGCGATGTCCCTGCGTATCGTGTGTGTTCGGTCAAGGCGAGCACCGTCGGTGGTGTCGCTGAAGCGCTCGGAGTGGTCGTGGTGGACGCCGCGATGTCGCTCGCCCGGCTGGAGCAGGGTGGCTGGCTGGCCCACGTCGACGGGTGGTTCGAGGTCGTGGGGTCACCGTTGTCATGTCTCTGACCGAATACTGTGCCTCGCGTGACATCCGGAGTGCACGGGGCCGGAGGGCGGACCCTCGTCGACGAACCCTGTGTGGCGTGGCGTCTCGACGCATTCGCGACCTCGCTCACGGCATCGTCCGATCACACCGTCACCGCGTACGGCATCGATGTCCGCGACTTCGCCCGGTGGGCCGAGCGTGGTGGCGTCCACACGCCCGAGCAGATCGAACGCATGCTGCTGCGGCGCTGGGTGGCATTCCTGACATCGCGTCGGTACGCCAAGCGAACGATCGCTCGCAAGGTCGCCGCCGTGCGCAAGTACTTCCGTTGGCTGCACCGGACCGGGGTGCTGGCGGCGGATCCCAGTACGTCGTTGCGCGCCCCGTCGGGAGAGGCCCGCCTGCCGCGGGTGCTCACCTCGGGCGAACTCGACCTCTTGCTCGACGGCCCGTCCGCCGCCGACGAGCCTCGTTGGCGGCGCTCGCGCGACGATGCCGTGCTCGAGATCCTCTACGGCAGTGGCGTGCGGGTGAGCGAGCTCTGCGGCCTCGACGTCGACGACGTTCAGCGCCGCGGCACGGTCAACGACGTGATGACGGTGCTCGGCAAGGGATCGAAGGAACGGGTCGTGCCGTTGTCGGCGATCTCCATCGCCGCGCTGCGGGCCTGGCTCGACATCCGCCACGAGGTGGTTCCGGCCGACGCCGGTCAGGCATTGTTCGGCAACGAACGCGGACACCGTCTCTCACCTCGCGACGTGCGTCGGATCATCGACCGCCGCTCGTCGTCACCGACCCACCCGCACGCACTGCGTCACACGTTCGCGACGCATTTGCTCGATGGCGGGGCAGACTTACGAGCGGTGCAGGAGTTTCTCGGACATGCCGACGTCGCGACGACGCAGCGGTACACACATGTGAGCAACGAACGCCTCCGTTCCGTCTACGCGGAGGCACACCCCCGAGCATGAGCATTCCTGTCGACATCTCACACTGGTGGGAGAAGTGGTTCGCCTCGCGCGACCAGATCGCCCGCGACCGCATCATCGAGCACTACTCACCGCTGGTGAAGTTCGTCGCCGGTCGTGTCGGCGCAGGCCTTCCCAGCAGTGTCGACCCCGGCGACCTGGTCAGCGCCGGCGTGTTCGGCCTGATCGATGCGGTCGAGCGGTTCGATCCCGAGCGTGGCGTGAAGTTCGAGACGTTCGCGGTGCCGCGTATCCGCGGCGCGGTGTTCGACGGCCTGCGCTCGCTCGATTGGGTCCCTCGTTCGGTGCGCAGCCGCGCTCGCGAAGTGGAATCGGCGTTCAGCGAGCTCGAGGCTCGATTCGGGCGGGCGCCGTCCGACGACGAGATCTCCGGTCACCTGAAGATCAGCGCGACCGAGTTCCAGAAGTGGCTCGTCGCGATCGCATCGACCACGGTGGGCCCGCTCGATCGTGCGCTGGTGGCGGGGGCGGAGCCGCGATCGCTCGCGGGGGAGACCCCCGACTCGCCATCGGCAGTCGTGGAGGAGAGCGAGGTGCGCCGGCTGGTACGACAAGAAGTGCGCCGCCTTCCCGAGCGCGAGAAACTGGTCATGTCGCTGTACTACGACGAGGGTCTCACCCTTGCCGAGATCGGCTCGGTCCTCGGTGTCACCGAGAGCCGCGTCTCGCAGATCCACACCAAGGCGGTCCTGCACCTTCGTGCCCGCCTGGCCGCCTCCGGCATCTCCTGACCTCGCCGGCGCACCCCACGCCGGCCTGATCGACGCCACGGGCGTCCTCCCCACGACTGCCGCTGCGTCCAGCGTGCGACCAGGAGGGCCGATGCCGTCGATCGCCAACTTCCTCATCACCGTCACCGTCGTCCTGGCGGCGCCGGTGCCGCCGGTCCCGGTGGTGCCCACTCGGCCAGCCGGCCACTGCTTCACGCCGCCGATCGAAGCGCCGGTCATCGACCCGTTCCGCATGCCGGCATGCGCGTACTGCGCCGGTAATCGTGGCATCGAGTACGGCCCCGCCGCCGGCTCGCCGGTCCGTGCGCTCGCTGCCGGCGTGGTCGACTTCGCGGGTTCGGTCGCCGGGACGAGATGGCTGGTGGTGGTGCATGCCGACGGGATGCGCGCCTCCTATGGCAGGTTGGCGACGATGTCGCTCAGCAGGGGAGATGTGGTCCGCGCCGGGCAGACGCTGGGCACCAGCACCGATCGCTTCTACGTCGGGTTGCGCGATGGCGACCGTCCGGTCGATCCGACGCCGCTCATCGGACGTTGGAGGCACCGCATCCGGCTGGTTCCCTCCGACGGCGCTCGGGCCCGGCCGGCCGGATCGCCCCGCCTGGTCTGTGGCATCTCCGGGGGCGGGCGATAACGTGTCCGACCGGCCCGCCGTCGCGGTGGACCGAATCCGATCACACGGCCCACTCCACGGTCGCCACCCCGCCTCGCGGGTCGGTGCACGGGCGTCGTGTGCAGCCAACCGTGGATGAGGAGAACATCATGGCCGTCGTCACCATGCGACAGATGCTGGAAGCGGGTGTCCACTTCGGGCACCAGACCCGCCGTTGGAACCCGAAGATGAAGCGCTTCATCTTCGGTGAGCGCGGCGGCATCTACATCATCGATCTCGAGCAGACGCTCACTCGGGTCGAGACCGCGTACAACTTCGTGCGCGATCTCTCGGCCAAGGGTGGCACCGTGCTCTTCATCGGCACCAAGAAGCAGGCCCAAGACCCGGTCCGCGACTATGCCAACAAAGTCGGCATGCCCTACGTGAACGAGCGCTGGCTCGGTGGCATGCTCACCAACTTCGAGACCATCTCCAAGCGCGTCGCCAAGATGCAGGAGTACGAGCGCATGAAGGTGTCGGGCGAGTTCGACGCCATGCCGAAGAAGGAAGCCCTCCTCCTCAGCCGCGAGCTCGAGAAGCTGCAGAAGAACCTCGGCGGCATCCGTGGCATGAACAAGCGCCCCGACGCGGTGTTCATCCTCGACACCAAGAAAGAGCACATCGGCGTCACCGAGGCCAACAAGCTCGGCATCCCGATCATCGCGGTCGTCGACACCAACGTCGACCCCGACGTGATCCAGTTCCCGATTCCCGGCAACGACGACGCCATCCGGGCCAACGCGCTGATGGCTCGCGTGATCGCCGAGGCGATCGAAGAGGGTCGCTACATCCAGGGCAAGCGCAACCCACAGTCGGTCCCCACCCCCAAGCGCACCGCCGAGGACGAAGCGATGTTCGCCTCGGCGCAGGCCGATGCGCGCCGCCAAGCGGCAGCTGCCCAGGCCGAGCGCGAAGCCCGCCTCGCCGCCGCGCAGACCCAGTCCGACATCGAGGCTGCGCCCGAGGCATCACAGGCATCTGTCGCCGACGAGGCACCCGTCGCCGACGAGGCACCTGTCGCCGACGAGGCTCCTGTCGCCGACGAGGCAC
>JANNQK010000095.1:0-22723 GCA_031400715.1 Actinomycetes bacterium
TCGTGAAGTCGATCGACGTGTCCCACTGCTGGAACGAGAGATCGGCAAAGCCGTTGCTCAGATCGGTGTAGTCGCTGGCGTAGTCGTCGTAGCTGTTGAAGTCGGTCATCGGAAGCTCCTTGTTCGGTGGCCGTTCGGCCGGTTGGTGTCGTGCTGACATCCCGATCGATGCGGGCGGCCGACCGGAAGTTCCGCGCCGAGCAAAGATTCTTGCGAGAGGTCGTCGCGTCGCAGACCGGCTGCACGCGAACGCCCGCTGGGGCGCTCCGTCGGGCTCCACTAGGGTCTTGGTGTGACCGATTCAGGATCGATGCCGGAGATGCGAGACGAGATCGAGGGAGCCACTTCGGCCTGGTCGGGTCCGAACGAACGCACCGAGGCGGTGGATGCCGCGTTGGTGCGCATCGTGCGGGCGCTCGACGCGACAGCGCTCCACCACGAGGGCAAGCGCCCCAAGCGGGTGGAGATCGTGGTCGAGAGTGCAGCACAGAGCACCCTCGAGTTCGAGGTCGGCGGAGACGCGCGCTGGACGCTCGAGGAAGGCGCGTGGGTGGACGAAGACCGCGTCCACCGTTCGCAGTTGCTGCGACCGGTGATCCGCGGTGTGGCCCGCGGCAGTCGACCGCACTTCGTCGAGGCGCTCGACGCGCTCGTGCGCGACGTGGAGGTGGCGTGTGCCGCGCGCATCGCGCTCGACACCGAGAACGATCCGGCCGTGCCGCCGGTGCCCGGCCAGAGCGTCGACCAGCTGCTGCAGACCATGTTCCCCACGCTGTCGGCTGCCGACCGAACCGCGCTCGTCGCCGCGACCTCGACCGTGGAGATGGGGGCCGGCACCACCATGTTCGTCGAGGGCACCACGGGCGACGAGATGCTGTTCCTGTTGGGTGGCACCGTGGCGGTCGACACGCGCGGTGGACTGGTCCGCTTGGGGCCCGGCTCGGTCGTGGGCGAGCGGTCGCCGCTCACGGGCAAGCCCCGCGACGCGACGGTGCGAGCCGTCACCGACGTCGTCGTGCTCGTGCTCAAGGCGTCGGCCGTCGGCGACATGCCGGCTCCCGTGGTCGAAGCGCTCGGTACCAAGGTCGTTCTCTGAGCCGCCGTGGTCCGAGGTGACCGAGGACCACGGAGCGACCGACGAGGAGCTCGAACCGCTCCAGCGGATCAATCGCAAGACGGTGGTCACGCTGGTGGTGATGGCGGGTGCCACCTGGTTCCTGCTGCCCCAGTTCGCCGACCTGCCCACGATCTTCGAGCAGGTTCGCGACGCCAACTGGGCGTGGCTCCCGGCCGTGTTGTTGGCTGCGTCCGTCACCTACCTCGGAGCCACGCTCAGCCTCAGCGGCGCCATCGTCCAACGCGTCCGTCGCAAGCGGTTGCTGGTCACCCAGATCGGTTCCGCGTTCGCGAGCAAGGTGGCACCGGCTGGGCTCGGTGGTATGGCGCTGAACATCCGCTTCCTCGAGCGCCAAGGTGTGGCACGCACGGTCGCCGTCGCAGGCGTGGGCATGAACACGCTCGCCGGCTTCGTCGGGCACATGTCGCTGATCGCGGTGTTCCTGCTGTGGGCCGGCCGCGATGCCTTCGGCTCGTTCCGCCTGCCCGATCCGAAGTGGTTCATCATCGTCGTCCTGCTCATCGTGTTGCTGGCTGCGCTGGGTCTGGCGATCCCACCCACCCGGCGAGCCATCGTCGACCGACTGCTTCCGATCCTGCGCCGCGCGCTTCATGGCATGGCAGGGGTGTTCCACCGCCCCGACAAGATCGCATCGCTGATCGGCGGCTCGATGGTGGTGACGACCAGCTACCTGATGGCGATGTACCTGTCGATGCGTGCGTTCGGCGGTGATCTTCCCTTCGCCACGGCAGGAGCGGTGTTCTTCGTCGGTGCTGCCGTCGGTTCGGCGGCTCCGACTCCGGGTGGACTGGGTGCAGTGGAAGCAGCGTTGATCGGTGGCCTCGTGGCGGCCGGACTCGACCACAACATCGCGGTGCCGGCCGTGTTCCTGTATCGCCTCTGCACGTTCTGGTTCCCGATCCTGCCCGGCTGGCTGTGCTTCACCTGGCTGCAGCGCCACGACCACATCTGACGTCATCAGACGGGATCGCGCGGTTGTGACTGCCCCGGTCACCTGCACCGTTACCCTGGTGAGAGCATGAACGAGCCGACCGTCGACGACGCCCCCCAACTCGCAGTGGCCGGCGACGAGGCCCTCGGCTTCGACACGCTGAACCTGCGCCCCGAGTTGCTCACCTCGCTGGTCCGCCTCGGGTACGAAGAGCCCACGGCCATCCAGCGCGAAACCATTCCGTTGCTGCTCAAGGGCGGTGACCTCGTGGGCCAGGCGGCCACGGGAACAGGCAAGACGGCGGCGTTCGCGTTGCCGATCCTGAATCGGATGCCCCCCAAGGACGGCAAGCCCGTCACCTACGCCCTGGTACTGGTCCCCACTCGCGAGTTGGCGGTCCAGGTCTCGGAGGCCATGTACAAGTACGGCCGCGACCTCGGCGCCAAGGTGCTTCCGATCTACGGAGGCCAACCCATCGGCCGCCAACTGCATGCACTCCACGATGGCGTGCACGTGGTGGTCGCCACGCCCGGACGGGCACTCGATCACATCGCCCGGGGCACGCTCAAGCTCGACTCGGTCGAGGTCGTGGTGCTCGACGAAGCCGATGAGATGCTCGACATGGGCTTCGCCGACGAGATCGAGGGCATTCTCGATGCCACTCCATCGTCTCGCCAGACGGTGCTGTTCTCGGCCACCTTGCCGCCGCGGATCAATTCGATCGCGAAGAAGTACCTTCGCGATCCGCAGCGGATCCAGGTGGGCCAGGGCGGCCAGAACTCACTGGCGAACACGCCGCGCATCCGCCAGAGCGCCTACATCGTGCAGCGTGCCCACAAGGCCGCAGCGCTGGGCCGCATCCTCGACGTCGAGACGCCGACTGCGGCGATCGTGTTCTGTCGCACGCGCGACGAGGTCGACCAGCTCACCGAGACGATGAACGGTCGCGGCTATCGCGCCGAGGCACTGCACGGTGGCATGAGCCAGGAACAGCGCGACAGGGTGATGGGTCGGGTTCGCGCCGGCACCGCGGAGCTGTTGATGGCGACCGACGTGGCGGCCCGCGGGCTCGACATCGACACGCTCACCCACGTCGTGAACTACGACGTGCCGTCGGCGCCCGAGGCCTACGTGCACCGCATCGGTCGCGTCGGCCGCGCCGGTCGCGAAGGTGTCGCCATCACCTTGGCCGAGCCGCGCGAGCAGCGCCAACTGGCCAACATCGAGCGCCTGACCAAGCGGAAGATCTCGATCGAGAAGGTGCCCACCGTCGCCGACCTGCGTGCCAAGCAGATCGACTTCACCCTCAACCAGGTGCGCGACGCGCTGGCTGCCGAAGACCTCGAGGACTACGAAGTGGTGCTCGATGCGCTGTTGGAGGACTTCGACGCAACCGAGGTCGCGCTCGCCGCGATCAAGCTCGTGCATGCCGCCTCCGGTGCCAGCGACGACGAGCGCGAGATCCCCGACGCCTCGCACCGCCTCGAGCGCGACAAGCCGAACAAGCCGTCTCGCGACAACGCCCAGAACCGGGCGCGTCCCGACCGAGGCGATCGCAACTTCGACAAGGGTGATCGCAACTTCGACAAGGGTGATCGCAACGAACGTTCGGGTGCCCCGTCCGGGACGGCGCGCCTGCGTCTGGGTGTCGGTCGCAAGGACGGCATCCGCCCGCAGGATCTGGTGTGGACGATCGCCAACGAGACCAATCTGGTGGGCAAGCAGATCGGCCCCATCTGGATCTCCGAGCACTTCAGCACCGTTGGCGTGCCCGAGCATGCAATCGACGACGTCATCGGCGCCCTGGCCGATACCAAGGTGAAGGGCAAGCGAGCCAACGTACGGCGCTACGTCGACGACCCCCGCTGAACCTCGCGATCGCCCCACTCGGGTCGGCGGTGACCCACGTGGATCACGGTCGGTTGCCGATCACTCGGTCAGGTGGCGTCGATGAGGGTGAGTGCGTCGTAGGCCAGTTCGGCCACGCGGCGTCCGCTCGCTGCCATCACCACCGAAGAGAACCGCCCGTCGAGGTGCATCGCTGCCTGCCCGGCCAGACCGGTTCCCCAGCGCATCGTGACGAGGACTCGCCACCATCGGAAACGGTGCTCGTCCCATGAGCCGCCTGCGGCGACGTACGCGTCGCGCAAGGTATCGGCGGTGCCGAGCCCGCCGACGGTGAGGTGGTCCACGCCGAAGCGCCACATGCGCGTGCACACCCATGCGAGGTCCTCCATCGGGTCGCCCACCTTGGCGGTCTCCCAATCGAGGATCGAGCGCAGGCCGGTGCGGTCGACGATGACGTTGCCCGTGCGCACGTCGGCGTGGACGATGCACCGTTCCGACGGCTCGTCGGGCTGGTGTTCGCGCAACCACCGCAGCGCGTACGAGAGCGCCGGCTCGGGCTGGAGGAGGTTGGCGACGACGAGGCGGGCTGCTTCGAGCGCGGAACCGACCGGATCGATCGGCGCAGCCATGGCTTGCGGTGCCAACGCCGGGTCGATCGCGTGCAAGCGGGCGAACCCGTCGCCCAACTGACCGACGATCCGCTGGCCGATGCCCTCCGCATGGACCAGCCGCAGCAGGCGGCGCGGGATGGTCTCGCCGTCGATGAACTCGCTGACGAAGAACTGACCGCCGAGCACCGACTCGTCGAGGCACACCCCGATCACTTCGGGCACCGGCACACCGTGGTCGCGGGCCACCGTCCGTACGATTGCTTCGTCGGCCATCGACAGGATCGCGATGTCGGCGGTGGGCAGCACCGTCGCCACGAAGCGGCCTGGTCGTGGCCCACCGTGCACGTCGATCACCAGGTTGCGCCGCCGGGCGCCGGCGGTGCTCTCGGCCACCACATCGACGGCGAGCGCTCGGTCGCGATCGACCATCCACAGGTCGCGCAGCCAGTCGCTGAGGGCGGCTGTGTCGAGGGAACGATCGCTCACGGTGCGCCGGAGCTGGTGTCGTAGCCGGGCTTGGCGATCGCCAGATCGGCGCGCAGCGTGGCGAGCAGGGCGGCCCGGATCGATCGATCGAGCACGAGGTCGATCGGCGCGGGATCGTCCAGACGAGCGGTGAGTGCGGCGCGCAGCGACGAGAGGTCATCATGGTCGCCCGTCTCCAGGATCGAGGCCAGTCGCTCGCGTTCGGCAGCGTCGTTCACGTCGCCGAGGGGAGACTCGCGCTGCAGCACTCGACACAGGTTGGCGGCCACACGAACCTGATGCTGCAGATGTGGTGGCACCGCGGCGATCACGTCACGTTCCAACAGCGACGCGACCGCGTCGAGCAGCTCGGAGGCGTCAGGTCGGTACTGCACCGCGTCAGCCTGGCATCGCCATCGACCCCGCTCCCACCCGAACCAACCATGGCGATCAGGGACAAGCGATCAGGGATCAGCGATGAGAGATGAGTGGCGGTGGCGCCCCCATCTCTCATCGCGGTGTGTGTCGGTCGTCCAGCCCTGGCCCGGGCCGAACATCGTCGTAGGCTCACACGACGGACGACCGGCCGAGAGGCCGACGACAAGCCAGGGGGACATCGTGCTCGATCACGTCATCAAGGGTGGCACCATCGTCGACGGCACCGGTGCGCCGGGTGTGCGCGGCGACGTCGGTGTGCGCGACGGTCGCATCGTGCAGGTCGGCGGCACCATCACCGAATCGGCGACGAACATCATCGAGGCCGACGGCGCGATCGTGACACCCGGCTGGGTCGACGTGCACACCCACTACGACGGTCAGGTCAGCTGGGACGAGGAGATGGATCCCTCGGCCGGCAATGGCGTCACCACGGTCGTCATGGGCAACTGCGGTGTCGGTTTCGCACCGGTGCGGCCCGGCGGCGAGAAGTCGTTGATCGAATTGATGGAGGGCGTGGAGGACATCCCCGGCACGGCCCTGTACGAAGGCATCGAGTGGGGCCGCTGGGAGAGCTTCCCCGAGTACCTCGACTACATCGCCGGGCGTCAGTACTCACTCGACATCGGTGCGCAGATCGCTCACGGATCGGTGAGGTACTACGTGATGGGCGAGCGCGGAGCCGACAACGAGGATGCCACCGCCGACGACATGGCCGAGATGGGTCGGCTGGTGCAGCAGGCGATCGAAGCCGGCGCCGTGGGCTTCAGCACCTCCCGCACCATCGGTCACCGATCGCTCTGGGGCTCTCCCGTGCCGGGCACGTTCGCTCCAGCGGAGGAGCTGCACGCGATCGCGTTGGCGATGAAGGCTGCCGGTAAGGGTGTGTTCGAGATGATCCCTTCGGGCACCGTCGGCAAGCTCGACGCGCTGGGAGGCGAGCGCTACTCGCCGCTCGAGGAGCTGTGCACGATGGACCGGGTGTCGCGCGACAGCGGGCGTCCGGTCACGTTCACGCTCGTGAACTCTCCCGACTTCCCGGGCATGTACCGCGAGATGCTCGCTCAGACGCTCGAAATGAACGCGTCCGGCTCGCAGCTGTACCCACAGGTGTCGTCGCGCCCGATCGGCCTGGTCACCGGCCTGTCGGGGTACCACGCATTCCTACGCCGACCCACCTACATGCGCCTCGCAGCACTCCCGCTGGCCGAGCGGGTGAAGGAGATGGCCAAGCCAGAGGTGAAGGCGACGATCATGGCCGAAGACGATGTGCGCGTCGACGAGCCCGGTTCGATGGCCAACCTCTACACGCTGTTCCAGAACGCTGCCCCCGTCATCTACCCGCTGGCCGATCCGGTCGACTACGAGCCTCAGATGTCGGACTGCCTCGGTGCCCGAGCGGCCGCCACGGGTGACGACATCATGAGCGTGATGTACGACTTCCTGCTCGAGCAGGACGGTCGGGTGATGGGTTCGCTGATGGGCGGTCTCGATGTGCACGAGGCGCAGGAAGTCGTGCGCGAGATGCTCGTCCATCCCGCAACGGTCACCGGCCTCAGTGATGCGGGTGCACACGTGACGCTGATCTGTGATGCGTCGATGCCCACCACGCAGCTCACCTACTGGACCCGCGATCGCCAGCGTGGTGAGAAGATCCCGCTCGAATTCCTGGTGGCCAAGCAGACGTCGCGCAACGCCGCGTTGTACGGGTTCGCCGACCGCGGCACGCTCGCTGCCGGCCTGCGGGCCGACATCAACGTCATCGATCTCGATGGCCTCACGGTGTCGCCGCCCAAGGCGTTCCACGACCTGCCGGCAGGCGGCACCCGGCTCATCCAGCCGGTGCAGGGCTACCTCGCCACGATGGTGAACGGTGTGGTCACCCGCCGACACGATGCCGACACCGGTGCTCGCCCAGGCCGCCTCGTCCGCAGCTGACCACCGACTTGCGGTGAGAGATGAGGGCGCCAGCGCCACTCATCTCTCATCGCCGGTTGGGTGGGGGACGTGGTCAGGCGGGGTTGCGTACGGGATCGCCGGCCCAGATCCGGAGGTCGAGCGCGAGGGCGGGCAGGACGACATCGCACACGTCGCCGCCGGTGGCCGGCCTCGGGCCCGAGACGATGGCGGCGACCGTGGTACGCCCGTCCTCGAGCACCCAGGCACACGACTTGGCCCCGTCGACGGTGCCGGTGTGACCCCAGCCGTACTGGTCGACGATGATGCCCGGCCAGCGCAGCAGCTCGAGGTCGGCCGACGTCACCGTGTCGAGCATCGCGACGAGATCGTCGGTGGAGGCCAACCAGGTGCCGGCGCCACCGAGGCGTGACAGGCGAGCGACGCCGCGGGGCGACGGGGCGCTGTCGGCGCGCAGGCCGTCGGTCGACAGGTACGGCCCGGTCACCCCGGCGGGTCCGAACACGAGGTCGTCGGCTGCCCGGTCGAGCGACGAACCGGTGAGGTGCTCGACCAACAGACCGAGCGCGCAGTAGTTCCCGTTGCTGTATCGCCACGTGGTGCGGGCGATCGTCGGTGGAGCGACCAGCGCTTCTTGCAGCGGGATCGAGCACGGACCAGGATCGTCGAGCCAGCTCTTGCGGTTGATCGGCATACCGCTGGTGTGGTCGAGCAGTTCGCGCACCGTGACGTCGGCCCAGAGCGGATCGCTGCGGAGGCCGAGCGCTCCCCAGGGAACGGCGGTGTCGGTGGCGAGATCGCCCCGCTCGACGATCCGGGCGATCGACAGCGCCGTGATCAGCTTGCTCACACTCGCGATCACGAACGGGGTGTCCGGGGTGGCGCTGGCACCGTCGACCTGGCGGCCGGCCGCCATGCCCCACGGCTCGGTGCCCGTGCGGTGCACGCTGACCGAGACGGCCACGTTGTCGAGCGCCAGTCCGAACACCGCCGCCTCGACGTTCGGGTACGTGGCAGGTGCGAGCACCGCTGGCAGCGAGGTGGTTGTCGGCAGCGAGGTCGTCAGCGGCAGCGAGGTCGGTACCGGTGGCGAGGTCGGTACCGGTAGCGAGGTCGTCGCGGGAAGCGCGGTCGATGTCGAAGGTGCGGACGAGACGGACGAGGCGGGCGAGATGGGCGAGATGGGCAAGGTGGGCGAGGTGGAGGCGGTCATGGTCGAGAGAGTGACGCCTGCGTCGGCTCCAGGCGGCCGAGGGGATTCGGTATCCGCCGTGGCGCGGGCCAGAGGGTCGCCGCTGCATCCGGCGAGGAGACCGCACGCACACACCACCGCGACCAGGCCGGCCACCCGACCATGACGGCCCACGTCAGCCCGCCAACGTGAGGGCCAGGCCCAGGAGGGCACCGTGGTAGGTCATCATGATCACGGCCGGCATCCACCGATGCCCGCCGACGAATCGGCGCCATCCGAGAATCGAATCGCTGAGCATGAACAGCGACGAACCGATGATCGCTGCCGGTCGGCCTGTGGCCCACCCGAACACCGCCATCGCCGAGATGATCGTCAGGTAGGCAGACACCGACCATCGCAGGCCGGGGTCCTTCGAGCGCGCCCCGGCGAGGATGGGGCGGCCGAGCACCAGCGCGACGACCGCGACGGCGACGAGCGCACACAGCCCGAGCCACCAGCGATCGAGACCGAGGATCACGAACATCACCAGGAACGCCAGATGCCCGGCCAGGAACGCGGCCAGGCCGACGACGAACCGGTCGACCGCCGGCAGGAGTGCCACGTCACCGACCAAGCAGAGGACGAAACCGACGACTGCGGCGACCAGAGCACCTGGCGGCGCAGCGTCGTCGGCGACCTGCACCGCGAGCACACCGATGGCGATCGTGGCCAACGGTTTGGTGACGAGTTCGAGCGTGCGTCGATCGTCGACGCGCGACCACCAGTTCGCCCCCGCAGAACCAGCGGCGATCGCCGCGGTCGAGACGATGGCAGCGCTGGCGATGTCCACGGGTCGGCACGGTACCGGGCCTCGGGTTACGTTGCCCGTCGCGACCGCACGACAGCGGATCGGGACATGGGGGCGATGGGAATGGACGCACTGGACACGGTGAACGCGATGATCCGCGCGCTGGAGCAGCGCGACGTGGAGCTGGCCCTCACGTACATGACCGAAGACATCGAGTACGACAACGTTCCGATGGGCAAGGTGTTCGGCCACGACGGTGTGCGCACCTCGCTCGCTCCGTTCCTCGCCGCCTGTTCCGAGGTCGAATGGGTGATCCACCACGAGGCGGCCACCGATGATGTCGTGATGAACGAACGGACGGATCGGTTCCACTTCCCGCACAAGTGGGCGGAGGTCGCGGTGGCCGGGATGTTCGTGGTGCGCGAGGGCAAGATCGCGCTGTGGCGCGACTACTTCGATCTCGCCCACGCCAGGGAACAACTCAGCTGAAACGGTCGTCGTTCGAACGCACCGCCTGCCACGTGCCGTCGATCAGCTGAGGCCGTCGAGCGTCCAGTCGTCGGTCTGTTGTGCCGCGAGGGCGTAGCCCTCTGCCTGACGCGTCGCAAGATAGGCCTCGAACTGCTCGGCCGACATCGCCTTCGCATAGTGATGACCCTGCTGCCGCACACATCCGAGAGCGATGAGCGCATCGGCCTGCACGCCGTTCTCCACGCCGTCGGCGGTGACCGACAACCCGATCTCGCGTACCACCGAGATGATCGAACGAACGATCGCGCGGTCGTGTGGATGGGTGGTGATCGTGTCGATCGCGTGGCGGTCCACGCGGACCTCGTCGATCGGGAGCTTGCGCAACAGGCTGAGCGACGACACGCCACGGGCGAAGTCGTCGAGGCACACACGTCCGCCTCTGGCGCGGAACGCGGCCAGCGTTGCTGCGGCGGTCGGCAGGTCGGCCACCACCGCCGACTCACGCACGTCGACGGTGATCAAGGACGGGTCGATGCCACGGATCAGTTCGTCGAGAGGGTCGTTGCGCCACGACCGGTCGGTCGACGACGGAGCGAGGTTCACACGGAACCGGAATCCGTCGGGCAGCCCGAACGACGCGAGCCGGCGGATGTCGGGCCGGGCATGGGCGAACACCTTCTCGGTGATCCGTTCCAGCAGCCCGGCCTTGCGAGCGATCTCGATGAACTCGTTCGCGTTCGCCATCGTCCCGTCGGGTCGCAGCCAGCGGGCGAGCAGCTCGGCGCCGACCACACGTCCGGTGGCCGCATCGATCTCGGGCTGGAAGAACGGCAGGATCTCGCCGTCGTCGATCGCCCTGCGCAGCGCCTGCTCGTTCTCGAGCATCGTCTGCAGCTCCTGATGCATGCCTCCGTCGAACAGCTCGACGCGATTGCGGCCGGCGTGCTTGGCCCGGTACAGCGCAGCGTTGGCGTTTCGCAGCAGATCGCTGGTGGAGCCATCACTCGGTGACGCCGAGGCCACCCCGATGCTCACCGATGAAGGCACCGCGCGGCCTTCGGCGTGCACCGGTTGCGCCAGCACGCCGACGAGGCGGCTGGCCACTGCAGCACCGCGAGCCGTGTCGTGTCCGGGGAGCACGATGACGAACTCGTCGCCACCGATTCGCCCCGCGACGCATCCGTGATCGATGGTGCGCGCGATTCGGTCCGCGAGCACGTTGATGAACTGGTCACCGCCTCGGTGGCCGAGGAGGTCGTTCACCGCCTTGAACCGATCGAGGTCGCAGAACAGCAGCGCCACGGGTTCATCGCCCGTGGCCAGCAGCTGATCGATTCGCTCGAGCGTGCCGCGACGATTCAGGAGACCGGTCAGCGGATCGTGTGAGGCGAGGTGCGCGAGGCGGGCGTTCGTCTCACTCAGTTGTTCGTAGGCCTCGGTGAGCGCGAGTTGATCGCTCGCCATGCGCACCGCGAGCGCCTGGCTGGTGAACTGCAGCCGCAACGACGCCAGCAACGAGCGCGACACCGTGTGGTGCAGTGCCAGTTGGGTGACCCCGTAGCCCGCATACAGGCCCGCGAGCGCTTGCATCCGGGTGTCGCCTGTGCTCACCAGTCCGAACGATGCCAACGCCGTGAGGGGAATGGCATAGGCGAGGAACATGTCGCGACGACCCGCGCAGACGATGGTGCCCACGGCAAGGCTCACTGCGGGGAACAGAGCGAACATCATCTCGACGTCCATCGCGCTGTCAGCGGCGACCCAGGTGCTCAAGCCCGCAACCGATCCGACGCACACGAGGGCGGCACCGGCGATCAACGTGACCAACCGATCCACCGTCGGGTGCCAGCGCACCCAGTGGCATGCGAACATGATGACGATCGTGGCGGCGATCGCCGTCGCAACCCATGCGCTCAGCCGCAACTCGCTCACGTCGTTGCGCATCACTGCGGCCACCAACAGCGCCAGCGGGAGCAACAGCCCTTGCAGGGGCGCCAGGTTGGCGACCACGTGCCTCAGCGCGTCGTCCTGCACGCGATCGTCGAGCGTTCGATCGCGCATGACGGTGAGTGCGGACGACGAATCAGCGGCGACGGCAGGCCCATCGGTGATTCGACGGGTACGCGCGGCGTGGCGCATCGTCGTCATCACCACCTTTCCGTGCCAGTGCGAGCCATTGCCCACATCCCATCGATCGCCGTCAGGCCCGCACGCTGCGCCGGCCGGCCGTGATCTCGTTGCGATTGTCGTGATCTTGTTGTCGGACGATGCGTCGAAAGGTGAAGCGATCATCGGCCGCTCGCAACCGATCTGCGACCGAGCGCGGTCGCCTTGTCGACATCTTGACGATGCGCGCCGGAAACGCAGTGACGTCGATGTGACGGACAGACTGTGCCGATGGAACCGGATGTCGACCCGATCGCCGACCCGGCGCACGGTGGGAACGAGCCGCTGGCGACGGGTCGCTTCGCCCCGTCGCCAACGGGAACGCTGCACGTCGGGAACCTGCGCACCGCCCTCGTCTCGTGGTGCGCGACCAGAGCGTTGGGAGGCGATCGCGGCGTGTGGTTGGTGCGGATGGAGGACCTCGACCCGGTGACGTCGTCACGTGATCACGAAGCGGGTCAACTCGCACATCTCGCCCGCCTCGGTCTTCATCCTGACCGCGTCGTCGTGAGACAGTCGGATCGATTCGCCCTCTACCGTGAAGAGATCGGGCGGCTGAGATCGCTCGACCTGGTCTACGACTGCTTCTGCACCCGTCGGGAGATCAGGGAGGCCGCCGCCGCCCCGCACGGAGATCTTCCCGATGGGGCATACCCAGGCACCTGTCGGGAGCTCTCGGTCGCGCAGCGGCGCGCGATCGAGAGGGCAGGACGGCCGGCTGCACTCCGGCTGCGCACCGACGGCGAGCGGTACTCGTTCGTCGATCTGGTGCTGGGTGAGATCTCCGGCGTTGTCGACGACGTGGTGCTGCAACGCAACGACGGTGTGCCCGCGTACAACCTCGCTGTCGTGGTCGACGATCATCTCCAGGGTGTCGACCACGTGGTTCGTGGCGACGACCTGACGTCGTCGACACCTCGGCAACTGCATCTGCAACGACTGCTCGGCTTCGCCCACCCGCGGTATGCGCACGTGCCGTTGGTGGTGGGCGTCGACGGTGAGCGATTGGCCAAGCGGCACGGCGCGGTCACACTCGACGATCTGAGCGCTCGCGGCATCGATGATGCCCGGGTCCTCGAGATGCTCGCGCTCAGCTGCGACGTCGGGGTGGCAGCCGGCGGCGGTACCCCCGACGAGATCGCGGCAGCCCTGTCGTTCACACGGATGCCGAGGTCGCCGTGGGTGTTCGATCCTGCCTCGATCGTGCCTCGACCTGCCACGATGAACCCGTGATCCCGTTCTCCGACCTGCGGCAGATCCTCGGCTACCAAGGGGCCATTCCCGATGACGACGCGGACGAGCTGATCGAGATCGGTGACGAGATGTACCGCACGACGTTCTGGACACCGGCGTTCTGCGACACGGTGATCCGCGCCGCCGAAGCCGTCGGTGCGTTCGAACAGCACGACGACGATCCGGTGCCCGGCCACGAGGTGTCGCTCGCCGTGATCAGCCCGGCCCTGTTCGAACACGTCCAAACCGATCTGGGTGTGCGGCTGTGGCCACGCTTCCGGAAGGCCTGGCCGTACATCGACTACTACGGGATCCGTGACGTCTTCGTGATCAAGTACGAGATCGGCGGTCAGGAGAGCCTCAGGATCCACCACGACGTCGCTCAGGTGTCGGCGTCGGTGAAGCTGAACGACGACTACACGGGCGGTGAACTCGAGTTCCCGCGGCAGGGTGTGACCAACGCCGATCTCGCCGTCGGCGACCTCGTGGTCTGGCCCAGCCTGGTCACGCATCCGCACCAGAGCAATCAGCTCGTCTCGGGTGTGAAGTACTCGTTGACGATCTGGTGTGAGCTGCCCCAGATCTGATCGTTCGCGGCCCTCGCCCTGGCAGCGTCCCAAAGCCTTGCATTTGCTGGCTTCGGCACGATCCGGTGCATGCGAGGTGCCACGTCCCGGGCAGAGCCGGGCGGTAGTGTTGCCGTCACTCGTCGTGTTCTTCCGCCCACGCACGTCAGGTTTCCCCCATGCAGATCCACCCTCACATCGCGCCGATCGATCGGCAGCACCAGCCGCCCGGTCGGCCTGCTCGGGCGCGCGTGTGGCTGCCGTTGCTGGGGTTGGCCCTCGCTGGTCTGGTGGGGTCTGCATGCACCTCCGGCGGCGGTTCGGTTCGTGCCGAGGCCCCGTCGACGCCGGCGACCATACCGGTGTCACCGCTACCGGCGAGCTCACTCGATGCCGTCATCGTGGTGCCATCCACCTCGAATCCGTCGACCGAAGCGCCCACCACCACGATCGAGCAGACGACGACCGAAGCGCCCACCACCACGGCGGCGCCCACGACGACCGAAGCGCCCACCACCACGGCGGCGCCCACCACCACGCTGCCTCCGAACCTCGAGATCGTCGGTGCGTCGGTCGTACCGATCGAGGCCGTGGGCACTCGCGATGGAGAGCCCACGCGCGTACTGCAGGAGCGGCTGTACCAGCTCGGCTTCTGGCACGCCGGTGCCGATGGCGAGTACGGCCACACCACCAAGCAGGCGGTGATGGCGTTCCAGAAGTACCTCGGACTGAACGCGACGGGCGAGGTCGACCAGACCACCGCCGACTACCTCACCCAGTTTCCCGAGAAGGCGCACGGCACGGCAGACACCGGCGACCTGATCGAGGTCGACAAGCGCAGGCAACTGCTGTTCGTCGTTCGCGGCGGCAAGACGATCTGGGTGATCAACACCTCCACCGGTACCGAGGTGCCGTACGAGGAGGAGAACAAGAAGGAACCGGGCAAGATCGAGACCGGTACCTCCATCACGCCCGCCGGCCTGTGGAAGGTCACCCGCGAGCGCCAGGAAGGTTGGTGGGAAGGCGACCTCGGCGAGATCTACCGACCGAAGTACTTCCGCGGTGGCATCGCAGTCCACGGGTCGAACAGCATTCCCAACTACCCGGCCTCGCACGGGTGTGTGCGGGTGAGCACCGCGGCCATGGACTTCATCTGGGCCTTCGATCTGATGCCGTTGAAGACCACGGTGTGGGTCCATGGCGACATCCCCGGCTCTGTGAGCTGAGCCGTGCTGCCCGTGATCGGGGCACTCCGCCCCTGGGCGGGCCCCGAGCAGCTGAGCATGCATCGCCTGCCGATGCACGTGCCGTTGTCGCTCGGCGATGACGCCCGAACGTCGCTCGATGGGCAATGGAGCTTCGAACTGTTCGACTCGCCGGAGTCGGTGCCTGAAACGGCCGTCCTCGGTGTCACCCCCACCGGCCGGACCGTGACGGTGCCCGGAAACTGGACGCTCCAGGACACGGGCGACCTCCCTCACTACACCAACGTGCAGATGCCGTTCCCCGGCCCACCGCCTGCGCTGCCGGCCCGCAATCCCACCGGCGTGTACCGGCGGAGCTTCACCATCGGTCGGGGCTGGAAGTCACATCGCGTGTGGCTCCACGTGGGCGGAGCCGAGAGCGTGCACGCGGTGTACCTCAACGATCACTTCGTGGGGTACGGCACCGACAGCCGCCTGCCCAGCGAGTACGACATCACCGACCACCTCGTGTCCGGCCGCAACCACGTGGCGATCGTGGTGGTGCGGTTCAGCGCTCAGAGCTACGTCGAAGACCAGGATCAGTGGTGGATGGCCGGCCTGCACCGCAGCGTCCACATCGAGGCCCGCTCGCCCGTCCACGTGGCCGATGTCGAGGTCGACGCCGACCTGAGGCTCGCCGACGGAGTCGGTCTGCTGCGCGTGCACACCACCGTGGGCTTCACGGGCACGCCCACCGCCGGGTTCACCGTGCGCACGTGGGCCGAGTCCCTGACGGGAAAGCGCGTCGCCCGACCGCAGACATCGGCGGTGCCACATGCGTACGACGTGCCGTACGTGTTCGCCGGTCACCGGGTGGACGCAGCATGGGAACTGCCGAACATCGCACCCTGGAGCGCTGAATCACCCGCTCGCTATCGGGTGCACGTCGAACTGATCCGACCCGACGGCATCGTGGCCGAGGCCACGTCGCAGGTCGTCGGATTCCGTCACGTCGAGGTGCGCGACCGTCAACTCCTCGTGAACGGCCAGCCCATCTGGATCTTCGGCGTCAACCGCCACGATCACCACCCCGACCGCGGCAAGGCGGTCACCGCGGCCGACATGCGTGCCGACCTGGAGGTCATGCGCCGGCACAACATCACCGCGATCCGCACGTCGCACTACCCGAACGACTCGGCGTTCTACGACCTGTGCGACGAGCTGGGCATGTACGTGGTCGACGAATCCAACATCGAGAGCCACGCGTACAACACGAGCCTCTGCAACGACCCGCGCTACCTGGCGACCTGGGTCGCTCGCGGGTCGCGGATGGTGCAGCGTGACCGAAACCATCCCTCGGTCATCCTGTGGAGCCTCGGCAACGAGAGCGGTTACGGCACCAGTCACGACGCCCTGGCCGGGTGGATCCGCAAGCACGACCCCAGCCGACCGTTGCACTACGAAGGCGCGCCGTTCCACGACGGATGGGTCAGTGGCGGAACGATGGCCAGCGATCTCGTGTGTCCGATGTACGCGCCGATCGACGCGATCGTGAAGTACGGCACGTCTGGCAAGGGCACGCGTCCTCTGATCCTCTGCGAGTACTCCCACGCGATGGGCAACTCCAACGGGTCGCTCGCCGACTACTGGGCGGCGATCACGTCGACACCGGGTCTGCAGGGCGGATTCCTGTGGGAGTGGAAGGACCATGGCATCCGCCAGACCTTGCCCGATGGCACCGTGCGTCTGGCCTACGGCGGTCAGTTCGGCGAGACGCCCCACGACGGCAACTTCGTCGCGGACGGGCTGGTGTCGGCCGATCTCGCACCGCACCCGGCGATGCAGGAGGTCGCCTGGGTCTACCGGCCGGTGACGGTGGAGGCAGGTTCGCGGAAGGGCACGCTCCGCGTGACCAATCGTCAGTCCTTCGTCGACCTGACGGCGTTCAATGCTCGCTGGAGCCTGTTGGTCGACGGCGACGTGGTGCGCACCGGCACGCTGAAGCTGCCCGCCGTCGCGCCTCGATCCTCCGTCGAGGTGCCGATGCCCGTGCCCGTCCCCGCGACGTCGAGCTCGGTGCACCTGTCGGTGTGCTTCACGTTGCGTCGATCCACCTGGTACGCCGACGCCGGCCACCTGGCGGCGTGGGATCAGGTCACGCTGCGGGCGGCGAAGATGGCCAAGGTGGCCAAGGCGCGTCGCTTCACACCGGACGAACGACCGGCAGCGATCGACGAGCTGCTGGTGTCGCCGATCGAGTTGTGCATCTTCCGGGCACCGATCGACAACGACGGCTTCAAGCTGATGCCCGATCTGTCGCGCCGCATCCGCGTCGGCGGAACCTCGTTCGTGCATTGGCAGGACATCGGCGCCGACCGCCTGCCGGCGGAGGATCTCGTCGAGCACACCTGGTGCCGCTCGGTGTCGGAGTCTGCGGGCTCCGGCGGGGCATCCGTCGAGTACCGCCATCACGTCGTGGTGCCCGAACGCTGCGCCGACCTCGCCCGCGTGGGCATCACCTTCGCCCTGCCTGCCGGTTTCACGCAGCTTCGCTGGTTCGGGCGAGGGCCGGGCGAGAACTACCCCGATCGCAACAGCGGGTCACCGCTCGGCGTCTGGCACGGCGTGCCCGACTCACCGCCGTACCTCGTACCGCAAGAGTTCGGCCTGCGCACCGACTGCCGATGGTTCGAATGCATCGACCCGTCAGGCCGCGTCGTGCGCATCGACGTCGTGCAACCGGCGGTGCTGCACGTGTCGGCCACTCACCTCACGGTGCACGACCTCTACGAGGCTCGCACCGAGACCGAACTGCGCCCACGGCCGGAACTGATCGTGCACGTCGACGTCGCTCATCGAGGGCTCGGCACCGCGAGTTGTGGGCCCGATGTGTTGCCGCAGTACAAGCTGTCGCCGGGAACCTACGACTTCGCCTACCGCCTCACCGTGTCCTGACCAGCGAACGGCGCCGATCACGAGGCATCTCATCGGGTGGCGCCGGAATCGGGATCACGCGCGGCGGATGACGAGCTTGCGGTTGGCCGCGTTCAGGCACTCACCCGTCTCGAGGTCGAACTTCCAGCCGTGCAGCGTGCACACGAGGTGATCGCCGTCGATCTCGCCGAACACGGCCAGGTCGGCTTGGCGGTGAGGGCACAGGCGCTCGCACACATGGTCACCGATGTGGATCTCCTCGCCGGCCAAGCCGGTGCGGTCCGGGTCGGCTTTGCGCAGCGCCTCGGCTTCGGTGCGCCGCATGCGTTCCACCGACAGCGACTTGAAGAAGTTGTAGACGTACTCGTTGTAGTTGCCTGCCCGCCATGCCGTGAAGCGTGCGGAGAGGAACAGCGCGTTGCTCCAGTCGACGGCCTTCTGGGCCACCACGGTCTCGACCAACTCGCGCTGAATGGTGAACCGGAACTCGTAGTCGTCGCCGGCGAAGGAGCGAACCTGACCGTTCGCGAAGTCGATGATGATCTCGACGTCGCCGGCCTGCAGCAGCACGTTCGCGCCCACGCCGGCACGCAACGTCGGCGCCATCGCCAACAGCGGCTCCCACCACGCCTTCACGGTGGCGAGGAGGTCGTCGCTCCGTGCCGTCCAGCCCGCCTTCGTCTCGGCCAGCCAGGGCAGGTAGTCGGCCTGGTAGCGCTCGAGGTACTCGCGCTTGTGCTCGAAGATCTCGGCGACGTCGCGGTCGGGCATCGGATGGGTGACCCGGACGCCGTCCGGTCCGATGTCGATCGCGGTACCGGGGATCGCGAGCACGCCGAGGCGACCCTCGCCGGCGAGGCGATCCATGAACACGCGCTGGTCGGGGAAGATGCTCAGCTCGTCGCCGTCGATCACGTTCAACCCGAACAGTTCGGGATCCAAGAACGCGGGCGGACCGGCGCTCGGCACCACGGCGCGGGCCCCGACGGCCTCGACGTAGCGCATGGCGCGGGTGAGCTGACTGTCGACCTTGAGGTCGACGAGCTCGCGCATCTTCTCGGGGGTCTCCTCGTACACCATCGGGTACCAGATCGCGCCGGAGTACTGGATCCAGTGGAGGTCGACCGGGCCGTGCGAGCGCAACGCGTCGAGGTCGCTGGTGCGGCAGTCGTTCTGGTTCACCAGGCGAGACACACCGTCGCTCACGACGAGCGCCGAGTCGCCCCCGGGGCCGTCGGTGATGCTCACCTCGACATGGATCGCGATCCGCAGGTCGCCGTTCAGCTGCACCTCTTCGCCGTCGTTGGTGCGGATGAACGTGGTGAATCCCATGTCGCGCAGGCGTCGTTCGAGTTCGCGGGTCGGGTACCCGGGGAGCAACACCGTGACATCACGGCTGACGTGATGCGGCAGCCACGTCTCGTCGAGGTGATCGCCGTGGATGTGGCTGATGTACAGGTAGTCGGGGTGCTCGATTGCGTGCTGCAGCTCGGGTCTGAGCTGATCGTTGCGGGGGAACACGAACCACGACCCGAAGAACGCAGGCTCGAACCACGGGTCGCACGTGATCGATCCGAAGGCGGTCTCGATCAGGATGCCGGCATGACCGATGGAGATGGCGCGCACGACCGTCGACGGTAGCGGGCCGGGCGTCGGCGCGCCTGCAGGCCGTTGGGCCGAAGGTCACATCTCCGCAGCCCCGAGGGGCCGCATCATGCGATGGCCGGGATCAGGCGACGGGCGGGTCGGTGTACTGCTGACCCGCGCGTGACACGTGCTCGGTCCAGGTGCCACCGTCCCAGTAGCGAAGCTCGAAACGGCCAGCAGGGTCGGCATACCAGCCGGCGGGCACGGCGGGCACGGCTGCCGCTGCGGGCGCCGGTGTGTAGGCCGTCGTGGCAGCGGGCGTGTAGGTGCTGGCCGGCATCGGGTCGACGACGGCGACTGCCGGGGCGGGCTCGGGAGCCACGGCCCACCCGGCCGGTTCGGCGGCGGCGGGTTCGGGGGCGGGCGCCGGCTCGGGCTCCACCACGGCTGCGGGCTCGTACGACGCGACGGCGGCCTCCACCACGGGCACGGAGCCGCTGCTGGTGTCGACCGCGCTCGCGCTGGACACACCGGTCGACTCACGGCTCAAGAACGCCGTGACGTCACCGCCGGTGGAGACGATGCTGACGACCGACCAGCCGTCTGCGGACTTGTCGGTGAGCTTGGTCGCGAGTGCTGCGGGGTCGTACGAGGACGAGCTGACGGTGGTGAACTCCTGCATGGGGGTGGATGCTAACGCAATCGTCAAGGGGAATCGCCCGCCGCGTTCGCACGGGGTCTCAGAGTGAAGGTTCTGCGGCGACTCGCCGATCCGCGGCGACCCCGTTCTCAAGTGGCAGGTGTGCCGCGTCAGGTGTGCAGGACGAGCGCGTGGACGTCGGTGTCGCCGGGCGGACCGTCGAAGCGAACCTCGCCGTCGGTGAGCGCGATCAACCGATCTGCCCGGGTGACGAAGCCGAGCTCGTGGGTCGCGACCACGAGTGCGGCGCCGCGGGCGTGAGCTTCGTCGAACAAGCCGAGCAGCGCCGACTTGCCCGCTTCGTCCAACCCGACGAACGGCTCGTCGACCAACAACAGGGTGAACGGCCGAACGAAGGCGATGGCGATGGCAGCCTTCTGTCGCAAACCGCGACTGAACGTGGTGGGGAGCTGATCGAAGCGGTCGGTCAGGCCGAGGGCACCGACCAGTCGCTCCGCGGTGCCCAGCCAGTCCTGCACGCCGTGCATGCGCGCCACGAACTCGAGGTGCTCGCGGAGCGACAGATCGTCGTAGAACGTGGGGTGGTCGGCCAAGTACGCCAGCTCGGCCCGGGCCTGCATCGAACCGCCCGGCTGACCGTGCACTTCCACCGTGCCACCGCTGGGATCGAGCAACCCGGCGAGCATGCGCATGAACGTCGTCTTGCCACTTCCGTTGTGGCCCACGAGCGCAACGAGTTGTCCGGCGGGCACCTCGAGGCTCAGCGGTGCGAGCGCGGGCCGGTCGTGTTCTGATCCCCCATGCGATCCCCCGTGCGATCCCCCGTACGATTTGGTGAGTTCGTGGACGGCCAGGGCCGGTGGTGAAGCGGTCATCGAGCACTCCGTTGTTGCTGGGTCTGGGCGCGTCCTTCGGCCATGAACGCCTTGATCTTGCGCCGGGCGCGATCGCGGTACTTCACCCAGGCGGCGGTGAGCACGGTCAGGAGCCCGACGGCGACGCATCCGCGGACGGCGTTCGCGAGAGGATCGGTGGTGCCGTTGTCGATCGCCGAACGAACGCCGAGTGCCATCGCTGCGCCGATCGCGCTGATCACGAGCGGGATCAGCGTTCGGATGACCGTGGTGAACCCGGCCATCTCGGGCGGCAGGTACACCTCCTGGTTGGTGCTCGACATCGGGTCGGGAGCGTCGCGGACGATGCTGATCGCGGCACCGGACGCCCCCGCGAAGACAGCGGCGATGCCGAGCAGGATCGCCACAGGGATGGCCGATCCGATGCGCTCGCCGTCGGTCACGAGCGCATCGAACACGACGGCGGCAGCTGCGCCGATGATCGTGAACACGACGAGGACCACAGCTGGCGCTGCCAGGTGGCGAACCATCAACTCGCCGCGCTCCATCGGGAAGCTGTCGGTGCGATCGGGTTGATCCACCTCTTGCGACAACGGCTCCATCACCTCGAGGCCCAGCACGAAGGTGCACACGAGGGTGCCGAACAGCGCCGGAGCCGTGCCATGGATGACTGCGACCTGGCAGCCCGCAGCGCCGAGTGTGAGGGCGACCATGCGGATGAGTCTCCCCGCCGGAAGACGCAGCAAGCTGTGCCACCCGCGGCGCCAGATCGCGGGTCCGTGCCCGAGGAAGGCGAGGCGCACCCATGGATCGCGCCGGGTGTGCTCGTACGAGAGTTGACGGCGCAGCAGGATCACCGTGCGCAGGTCCTGCATGGTCACCGCGAAGCGAAGCTGTGCCACCAGGCTGCTCCGGCGGGCCAGCGCTTCGAGTGAGGTGCGCGCCACCGACAGCACTCCGATGGTGACGAGCACTGCGGTGAGCACCAGTGGGATCACGTCGATGCCTCGCTGGCGCCATCCCCACAGGCCGAGGCTGCCGGCGAGGTTCCCAGGACCCGGGATGCCGGTCGCGATCGCAGATGCCTGCCAGCCCACCGCGACCAGGCCGACGACCGTGGTGAGGAGCAGGGGGATGCGCACGGCGTGGGCGACCAGGGCGGCTCCCACCCACAGGAGGGCGACGTCGAGACCGAACAGGCCGCCACCCGCGAACCAGGCGATCGGCGTGCCGGGCAGACGTCGTCCGGCCAGCTGCGCCAGGCACGCAGCGACACCGACGCCTGCGAAGGCCGCGCTGCGCAACCGCTGAACGGTGGGGCGCAACAGTGCCGCCCGACGAGGTACGGGAGCCAACATCACATGGGTGACGTCGGCCGCCTCCAGTGCCAGCGGCCCTCCTTGGGAGCCGCTGCGCAGTCCTGCGATGAACGCCAGGACGGCGACCATGCCGAGGATCGCAGGTGCGTGCTCGGCAACGTTCTGGGCCTGGTCGGCGCTCAGCTCGACATCGCCCACGAGATCGCTCAACCAGAGCAGCACGATCCCGCCGAACAAGCCCACGACATACACCTTGTACGCCGCGTCGAACCACTCGATGTCGCCCAGGCGATGACGTTTTCGTGTGGCTCGAAGGGCATACATGGCGGCCACGCCGGTGCTCGTCGCCTCGGGCGCGGTGGGGGTCATGGGCGTGTCGAGCACGTTCAGCCGCCCATGTCGGCCGGGCGCTCCGGATCGGACG
>JANNQK010000096.1:0-29912 GCA_031400715.1 Actinomycetes bacterium
ACTCGACCCGTGTTGGTGTGATCGAACGCCCCGGTGGTCGGCACGGTCAGCAGTGTCGCCTGAGGTACGGCGTTGAAGTTCACCGTGATCGTGGCTCCCGGGTTCATGGGCTGGCTGCCGCCGTTCACGAGGTTCGACCAGAGCAACGTCGCGCCTGGCGTTGCGCAGCTCGGTGAACAGACGGGATCTGTCGTGATCGTGGCGTACGGCGTGGTGATGCTGGTGGAACCGGTCTGGTAGACCCAACCGGCCGGGAGGGCGTCGTCGATGTCGACGCCGTATGCGGCGGCGGTCGGCTCGGTCGCGTTGTTCGTGGCGACGATGCGCCACGCGAACGCCACACCCGCGCGCGCATCGGTGGCGTCGGAGATCGCCGTCTTCACCACCGTGACGTGCGGGAAGCCGACCGTCATGGTGACCGTGTCGGCCGTGACGTCGCCACCCGCCCCACCGGAGCCATAGGTCCGCCACTCGGCGACCGGGTCGGCGGTCCGTGTGGCGAGCGGTTGGCCGTAGTAGGTGGGTACATCGGCGGTGTTGACGATCTGTTCGCCGTCGTTCAGCGTGGCCGAGGCGGCCAGCTGAGCCGTGTAGGTGATCGTGACGCTCGAGTTGGCCGCGATCGTGCTGATCAGCCACTCGAGGTTCGGGGCGGTGCCGTCGACCACCGTGGTGACACCCGACGAGCCGGGCACCGTGACGTTGACGAGATCGGCATCGGGCGCGTCGACGACGGAGATGTCGTGGGCGGGCCAGGTCGTCGAGGTGTTGCGAATGGTCAGGGTGTAGGTGTACGTCCCCGAATTGATGTCGGTGTTGCACGTGTCGTTGTCGCCGGCGTTGCCTGGCGTGGCGTCACACGGGGTCTGCGACACGTCCTTGTCGATCACGACGACCGGCTCACGAACGGTGACGGTCGCCGTGGCGGTGTTCGAGCCAGCGGTGAACGAGCCGGCGAGCGGCGGGTTGGCAGGGAGGGACGACACGCTGTTGGCAGTGTTCCAATGAACGCGTGCACTGTTGACGAGCGTGTTCCCACCGACGACGTTCGTGCCCTCTGGGACGTAGGTGTTGTCCACGCGTGCCGTGTAGGTCATGCGGATCGTGCAGTTGTTGAGGGCCGGCGACGTGAAGTCGTCGATCCAGAAGCCGACGGTGGTCGAGCCGTCTCCGTTGGCGGTCTGATTGGCGATGCCCTGAACGCCGGCCAGGGACGGACAACCGGTGCTCACACCGGTGTAGGCGATGGTGCCGAAAGCTCGGAAGTCCATGCCGTCGGGAAGGACATCGAGCACCGTGGTGTCGTAAGCGGTGATGCCTGCGGGCACCGTGCCGTCGATGGTGTAGGTGACGGTGTCGCCGATCGTCGCCGAGGTCGGGCTGACCGATTTGGCGACGCTTGCCGGAGGTGCAGAGACGGTGTCGGTCGCCGCCGCCGAGTACGAGGTGCGCTCACCCGCGACCGCGCCGATCAGGCTGGTCGCGCTGGCCGCGACGTTGTTGGTGAAGATCGAGCCCGAGGTGGCGGGATCGTCGATGACGATGTCGTAGGTCACGGTGGTGTTGGCACCGGGGTTGATGCTGGAGAGCTTGGCGACCGTGGTCGTGGTGTTCCAGGTGATGGTCCGTGCCGTCTGGTTCCAGATGCCGCCATCGGGGCTGACCGCGCCGCCGTCCGCGACCGGTGTGATGCCGTTGTAGACCGTGACCCCGGCGGGGATGGTGTCGACGACCACCAGATCGTTCGCCCGGGACCGGTTGGCGCCCGACGCGTTCGACACGGTGAGCGTGTAGGTCAAGCGGTCGTTGGGTACGACGATGTCGTCGGCGTCGTCTTCGTTCTTCGTCATGCTGATCGACGGTTCGACGACGGTGGTGGTGACGGTGTTGCCGTTCACGGTCACACGCGTGGTGCCGATGGTCGGGTCGGGCAGGTACGAGAAGGCGGATGTGTTCGTGAAGGTGTTGCCCGCCACGGGTCCGCCCGTGTTGCGCACCTTGGCGACGATCTGCAGGGTCACCACGTCGTCACCGGACGCGGCGCTGTTCACGTAGGTCCCGGAGCGATCGACATCCACCGTGCCGCCCAAACCGATCGCAGGCGCGGTGACGACCCAACTCGCGTCGGCACCACCGTTCACGAGCACGGTGGGGGTTGCGTCGAGCACCAGATGTCCGTTCAGGACGTCCCTGATGCGGGCATCGATCACCGATGTGCCGGCCGGGATCGTGGCCGTGACCGTGTAGGTGATGGTCTCGCCGATCGTGGCCCGTTCGGCCGTCGTGGCAGGCGAGCCGTTGCCGGCGTTGCCGAACGCGTCGTTGACACTGGATTGCTGCACCTTGCCGATCGACGCGGCGACGATGGTGATCGTGCTTGTGTCGCTGGCGCTGCCGGTGTTGGGGATGGCTGTCGGATCGATGTTGCTCGCCGGGTAGTAGACGAAGGGGCTGTCGGTCGCGTTCGACGCGGCCTCGTAGCGGCGTACGCCCGAGGTGTTGGTGTAGGCGCGCCCTGGATCGACGCTTGCGGGCAGGTCGACCGTGTACGAGATCGTGACGGGCGCGGTGGCCAACGTGGTGTCGCGGGCCACCGTCGGCACCGCCCCTGCCGGCCAGCGGATGACGCCGGCGGTGCACACGCCCGAGGCAGGGTTCATCACCGTGACGTCGGTGCACGAGATACCGGCGGGCAGGCGGTCCCAGACCTCGGCGTTCGCGGCGTCGACGTTGCCGTCGTTCCAGAGCTTGATCGAGTAGACGACGGTGTCACCGGCGTCGAGCGCGCCGGAGGCGTCGTTGGACTTGTCGAGCTTCACCTGGGGCTCGGTCCACTCGGCCGTGGCCTGGTCGCGGTACATGAACACCTCGCCGGCCGTGTTGCGGGTGGTCATCTTCATCAGGTTGGCGTTGATGTCGTAGGCCGCGCTGAGATTCGGGTCGAGGAGGCGAGCTGCGACGGTCCAGTGGAACTGCTGACCCGACGGGCTCGACGGGACCTGGCCGGCGCTCGCGACCGTGAAGGTGACGCTGTCGTTCGCGCCGGCCGTGCTCTCTGCAACGGTGGTGGCCGACAGGGTGTCGGCGTCGGGTCCGGTAGTCACCCGGCGAGCGGATCCGGTGACCAGCTCGAACTGGGCGGGAAGCAAGTCCTCGACCTTCACACCGTCGGCATCGATGTTCGCGGGGAACGAGGCGCGCAGATCGAAGCACACGAAGTCGCCCGGCCGGAAGCCGGTGACAGCTGTGGGGTTGCCGTCGACCCATGTGATCGTGACGTCGTCGCGACAGGTGTCGCCGATGTTGGCCGAGGTGTTGGTCGATCCGGACAGCACGCCGCTCCGAGTACCCACGCGCTTGTCGATCGACGGGCCGATGCCGGTGATGCCGGCCGACGACACGTCGAAGTCGAGGGCGCTGTCGAGCTCTGGATCACCGGTGACGGCGTCGATGTCCGGTCGCTTGAAGTCGGGAGCCTCGACCGCGACCTGGTTGGTGAGCGAGTCGAAGTTGAGGATCGGGCGCCCTGGCTCCGGTGCATCGTTCTGCTGGTAGAAGCTGCGGACCCGCGACTGGAACGAGATCGTGAGACGCGACGAGTTGGCCAGCGAGGCGAGACCGGCGATGGTGGTGTGGTCCCAGACCAGCGTCCACGTCCCGTCGGCATTCTCGGTTGCTGACGTGTACGGCGCCGCGACCGCGCCGCCGCCGATGTCGATCGTCGGGTCGGCGCCCGTGCCGCAGTCGGTATCGGCCGAGATCGCCACCACTGCCACGGGGCACAGCCCGTCGGGCAGCGTGTCGGTGACCACCAGGTTCGTGAAGTTGCGGTACTCGCTGGTCTCGACCACGAGCGACGACGTGACCAAGGTGCCTTGAATCACCTGTCCGGTCGCCGACTTGCGGATGACGAGGTCCTCGGAGGTGACCGTCGCCGTCGTCGAGTCGTTGAGGGTGGGGTTCGTGCCGGTGGTCGACGGACCCTGGTACGTGCCGGTGGCCGTGAGGCTGTTGGTCACGCTCGTCTCGCTCGACTCCTCCGATGTCGGGGCGCCCGAGTTGTTGTCGAGGTTGCGACCCTGGCCAAGACTGGCGTTCGATGGCTTTCCATTGGGCCACGCATCGGTGTTGGCGCGCAGCGGGATGCCGGCGAGATACGAGACGGTGAGCGTGCCGTTCGCGGCCAGGTTCGTCGATGCGCCGAGGGCGGCCGAGCTCCATGTGACCCGTGTCTGGCCGCCGGCGAGGGTCTCGATCGTGCTGGGTTCGATGCAGGTACTCGAGGCCGATCCTGCGGCCATGACACCAGAGCCGGGGTACTCCTCGGTCTGGTTGCCGAGGAGCTCGTTGGTCGGGGCGTCGGTCGTGTTGTCGGCGGCGCCGGTGTAGCCAGGGGCCACGTACGACGCGCACCCGAGGAATTCGAGCGAGGCAGGGAGCACGTCGACGAGCGAGAAGCTGTTCGTCGCAGTGTCGGGGTTGTTCCGCACGCGAAGGGTGTAGGTCTTGGGCTGCGAGCCGTGCACGCCGCGGAGCAACTCGCCCTCCCCGGCGTTCCCGGGGTCCTTTTCGGCGATGAATGCTGCGATCGTCGTGGTGGTGGGGCCATCGGTGTCGGAGCCGGTGATGTCGGTGGTGGGGGCACCGTTGACATCGAAGTCGGGAATGAAGAACGCGTTGGTGTTGACGTATGCCCCGGCGGTGGTGCCAAAGGTGCTGCCGACCTGGTTCGTGGAGAGCACGTTGTCGGGGTTGGTGTCGATGCCGTAGGTGATCGAGGTGCACGCTCCGGTGAGGAGGTCGGAGACGTTCTCCCAGATGAGCGTCGTCTGGCCGGCCAGAGGCTGGTTGGCGACGGTGCGCGACGGCGGCGGGGTCGCTGACGCCAGCGCGAGACCGCTGGGGACGATGTCGCGGAACGACAGGTTGTACCCGTTCGGTTGCCCGAGGGGGTTGCAGGCGCGCAACGTGATCGTGCTGGTCGCGCCGATCAGCGTCCGCGTGGGGGCAGTCTTGGTGAGGACGATGTCGGGTGTGCCGAGCGCGGAGACCGCAGCGACGTTCGGGTCGAGGATCACCCCGGCGATCGAGACCACCAGGGAGGCGGCGAGCGCGGCGAGTGCGACGGGGATCGCAGCGAGTCGCCGGCCGCGGCGCGCTGACGTTGCGTGGGTGGCGAGGCGATGCTTCATGTCGGGGAGCCCTTCGAGGGAGGCCGGAACGAACCGGCTGGTATCGGCGCGCCGTGTTCTCCCAACAACGGCGACGTCGTTCTCATCGGCATCGACCGTCCGCCCTTGAGCCGACTCGTCACGGATTCGTCAAGATCCGAACGGTCGGACGAGATACCCCCTACGTAGGGGGGTGAGGCGAGTGTCGTCACCAGCCGGTACCGTCGGGGCGTGCGCATCGTCTCGCTCCTGCCGTCCGCCACCGAGATCGCATTCGCTCTCGGTCTGGCCGACGAGGTCGTGGGTGTGACCTTCGAATGCGACTTCCCGCCCGATCCGCGTGTGGGTCGCGCGGTGGTCGTCGGCGGCCTCGACACCCATGGACTCGACCCGGTGGGCATCGACGCGCTGGTGCGTGAGCAGGTCGCTGCCGGAGCCGACCTCTACGCGCTCGACATGGCCGGCTTCCGAGACCTGCGCCCAGATGTGGTGTTGACCCAGGACCTGTGTCGGGTGTGCGCCCTGCCGAGTGGTGCCGTGGAGGATGCGCTCGCCGTGCTCGAGTGCTCGGCCGCCGTCGTGAGCCTCGACCCCCACCGACTCGACGACGTGCTCGCCACCATCAGGATGGTCGCTGCGGCCACCGGCGTGAGCCACCGGGCCGAGTCGCTGCTGGCGTCACTGCACGGCCGGCTGGCTGCGGTGCACCACGCCGTGCGGTCGCGTCAGCGACCACGGGTCTTCGTGCTCGAGTGGCCCGATCCCCCTTTCGTCGCCGGGCACTGGGTGCCCGACCTGGTGGAAGCCGCGGGTGGCAGCGCTGTCCTGGCGCGTGCGGGCGAGAGATCGGTGCCGACGACGTGGGAAGCGATCGCGGAGGTCGATCCCGACGTCGTCGTGGTGTCGTCGTGCGGCTTCGACCTCGAGGGAACGGCGCGCCATGCGGCCGAGGTACTCGATCGACTGCCGGCGAGATGTGAGGTGTGGGCCATCGACGCCAACGGGTTGATGGTGCGGCCGGGACCGCGCGTGGTCGACGGTGTCGAGACCCTCGCCGCGCTGCTTCACGGGGTTGGCGAGGTCGACGCTCGGCATGCCAGAGCGGTTCGTCGCGCCGAGGAGTGAGCTGCCCACCGTCGCCGTGATACCCGACGACCTGATGACCCGCTGACCCGATGGGTCGGGTTGTTCAGTTGCCCGGTTGCTCAGTCCTGATCGGCGTCTGTCGGCGACCGCCGGTGCCGAGCAGGATCATGCCTGCAGCAATGGTGATGAAGATGAAGATGCCGATTGCGACCGGACGCGTCGTCCCGTCGAATGCGCCCGTCGTGACGCCGCCGAGCACGGCGCCGCCGGCGATGGTGATCGAGCCGATCACGGCAGACGCGGTGCCGGCCACGTGTGGTACCGGCATCATCGCCGCAGTGTTGCAGTTCGGGACGAGCCCCTGCGCGACGGGCACCACGACGGCGAGAGCGATGCTGAACAGCCAGAAGTTCGGGTGACCTCCGGAGGTCGTCGCGACCACGACCAGCACCGCAGCCAACACGACGCCGATCACCGACATCCGCCGAACCAACGTCGTGACACCGAGGCGCCGCACGAGGCGGGCGTTGTTGAGCGAGCTGAGCGCGAGCAGCACGGCGATGCAGCCGAAGAACAACGGGAACCAGGCCCCCCGGTCGAAGACGTCTTCGACGATGAGCTCCGATCCGGCCAGGTAGGTCGTCATCACACCGAACAGGAACGTGATCGCAACCGTGAAGCACACCGTCTGACGATTCGTCGCGATGACCTTCACGGCCTGCCCGAGCGCCGCGAAGGTGAAAGGTCGCCGCCGATCAGAGGTGAGGGTCTCGGGTAGCCGTTTCCAGGCCCACACGATCAACCCGGCGGCTGCCAACGTGGGCACCCAGAACACGATGCGCCACGGTGCGATCGCGTTGAGACCGGCACCGAACCCAGGGGCGAGGATCGGAACCAGCAAGAAGACAGCCATGATCATCGACATCAGTCGGGCCATCGCTTCGCCTTCGTAGCGATCGCGGATCATCGCCAGACTCAGCGATCGCGGCGCTGCGGCGCCGAGGCCCCACACGAATCGAGCGGCGACGACCCAGGCGAACGATGGAGCGAAGACACAGGCGACGCCTGCTGCGAGGTAGAGGCAGAGTCCGCCGATCAGCAACGGCCGGCGCCCGAATCGATCCGACGCCGGACCGTAGAGCCATGGTCCGGCAGCGAGTCCGAGGAAGAAGGCGGTGACGATCCATCCGATGCGAGGTGAGTCGGCGGCCATCCCGAACTCGGCACGCATGTCGGGAAATGCGGGAAGCATGATGTCGATGGCCATCGCACCCATCGCCATCGATGCAGTGACGAGAGCGATGAACTCGCGAGGCCCCGCATCGCGCCGATCCGGTCGATCGGCGTCACCCGTGGCGTCCCGGTTCGTGTCCGCCGTGTCCGGCGCGCTGAGCGTCATGCCCGGGGGATCGAAACGCACGGGTGCTTCGAGGACATCACGGACACCACCCTACGGTGGCACCTACCGTTGAATCGTGCCCGACTATCGACGCTTCCGGTCATCGCCAGAGCCCCGTCTTCTCGGCATGCCTCGATGGGTGCTCGGCCTCAAGGTCGTGCTCGCTGGGCTGCTGCTGTGCGGCGCACTGTTCCCCACGGTCGGCGGGTTCGAGGGCAAGGGCATGGCGTTCCGACTGCCACTGTTCCTCGCGCCTGCATTGATCGTGCCGATCCATCATGCGATCAGCCGGCGAACCGAACCCCAACGCACGTACCCGTGGGCGCTCGACGCCGGTCTCACCATTCCCTTCCTGCTCGACACCCTCGGCAACGCCGTGGGGCTCTACGACTCCGTCGACGTCACCGACGACGTCTTGCACCTCGTGAACTGGTTCTTCCTCATGGGTGGCATCACGACGACGATCGGCTTCGTCGCCACGCGCACGACGACATCGCCGCGCTGGCTGATCTGGTTGGCCGGCACAGGAGCCGGCGGGTTGGCCATCATCGGCTGGGAGATCGGGGAGTACGCGGTGATGAAGGCCGGCGTCGGCAATCTGTCGCTCACGTACGGCGACACGCTGTTCGACCTGGCGCTGTCGGCGGCAGGGGGCGCCCTCGGCGCGTGGATGGTCACGGCGCGGGCCGAGCCCTGAGGTGAACGGCGTGGGGTGAGCGGCCGGGGTCAGCGATCGGACGGCCGAGCGAACGTCGCTCGTCTGCCTGGCCGACGCCCAGGTTCACCGGTACCTTTGGGCAATGCCTGAGCGGAGCATCTCACCTCGCACGCGCGCGATCGCGGTCGCCTCGGCGGTCGTCGTCCTGGTGACGGGTGGTGTCATCGCCGCGATCGTCTCCGGCGGCGACCCCGACCAGGATGTGATCAACGCTGCCCGCCCCGCGGACTCCAGCTCGCCGGCCACCACGTCGTCTGCGCCGCCGGCCCAGGTAACGGTGGCCACCACCATCGCGCCCACTCCGTCGACGGCAGTGACGACGACCCAACCGGCAGCCGCGGTCACCGCACCTCCGCCGGTCGAGGTGTTGCCGCCGGCGCCGGCCTCGCCACCTTCGGGTGGTGGGGTGTTGTTCAGCACGTCGTTCGACACACCGGGCACCGCACTCGACAACGGGATGCTGCTGCCGGGCATGGGTCCGCACATCACACCTCGGCCGGGTGTCGTGGCGAACGGGGCGATCTTCCGCGACCCGGCGATGACGGAGTGGGAAGACGTGTTGGTGCGCGCTCCCGTCGGGCCGTTGACCGGCGACCGCTACATCGAAGCCGTGGTGACCGTCGCCTCGAACGGCACCGATGCCCACCCCGCGATCATGTTCTTCGACGATCCCGGCACGACGAGTGGGGGCTGTGCGGGGGGTTCGACGATGGACTGGGCCGAAGTCGACCCGTGGAACAACATGCAGGTGGGTCGGATCTCGTTCGTGGTGAACGGCTGTTACGACGCGACGACCCATGTGTTCGCCGAGGCACTCGACGGCTACCAGACCTACACGGTGCGCGCCGAGATCGTCGGAGGCGACATCGTGATGAAGGTGAACGGAACCGAGACCACCCGCACGGCGATCCCGGCAGGGCTCGATCTGCCGTTCGCAGGACTGCGGCTCGGCCAGTTCGGCGTCGACGGTGGCTTCGATCAGTACCGGATCGAGAGCTTCGAGGTCGGGCAGCTCTGACCCGCCCGTTCCGGCGTCGATGACCGCCCGAACTCACACACTCGAGTGTGCCGGCACCGGCTCCGGCGCGGCGGCGGCGGCCATCGACTTCTGAGCCTTCTCGCGCTTCTTGGCGTTCACCTGCGTCCGAACCGCACCGGCGATGCCTTCCGGGTTCTGGATCGCGGTGAAGATCAGCAGCGTGCCGCCGATGAATGCTTCCCACGTGCCCAACGAACCGATCACCTCGCTCATCCCGAAGAAGGCCACACCGGACGCGGCGGTGATACCCGCCGTGACCGCGCCGCTGACGCTGGTGATGCCGCCCAGGTAGGCGATGGCCAATGCCGTCAGTGAGGCCACCACGCCGTACGACGCGTCGCTCACCGCGCCGAATCGGTAGGCGACCAGAGAGCCGGCCACGCCGGCGACGAACGCCGACATCATGAAGGCGAGCATCTTCACTCGGGCCACGCGAATGCCGATGGCCGCGGCGGCGCGCTCGTTCGAGCGGATCGCAAGGATGCGGCGACCCGTGGCACTCCGGCGGAGGTTGCTCACCCCCAGTGCGATCACCGTCGCGACGATCACGAGGAAGATCCCGAAGATCGGCCGTGACGACTTCGACCCGAGGACCAGACCGAAGTTCCAGTCGAACAGCTGTGGGTTCGGGATCTTTGCGCCACCGGTGCTGGCGTCACCGACGTACTTCGGGTTCTTGAACACGAACTCGGCGATCGCCACACCGCCGGCCAGGGTGATGATCGCAAGGTTGGTGCCGCGCAGTCGCAACGCCGGAAGGCCCATCACCGCCCCGAACACGGTTGCGACCAACGCTGCCAGGATGGGTGCAATCGGGAACGGGATGTCCCACTGCATCGCCAGTTTCGACAGCGAGAACCCGGCGATGCCGGCAAATGCCATCTGGGCGAGAGAGGTCTGGCCTGCGTACCCGGTGAGGATCACGAACGACAGCGCCATCACGACGGCGATCACCGACGTCATGATCGCACCACGCCACAGCGGACCGAAGAAGAGCAGCCCCGTGACTGCAATCACGACCGGTACCAACACCGTGAGCGGCGTCACCCGGGCCTGTGGGACCGCCGGAAGTCGCCACGTGTCGACGGTTCCACGTTCTGGCAGTCGCTCGCCGAGCAGCACCATCGCGACGATGATCACCAGGAACGGCAGACCCTCGCGAGCGCCGTAGTCGGGGAACCATGGGATGTCGCTCTGCATCTTGATGAAGGTGGATTGCACGAGTCCGATCGCCAGACCTGTGGCAACCGTGGGCCCAACGCTGCGGAACTTGCCGATGAGGGCTGCTCCGAGCGCTGGGATGAGGAAACCGAACGTGAACACACCGGATCCCAACTGGATCATCGGCGAGGCGAGGATCGCGACGAGGCCGGTCACCAGTGACGCGACGACGAAGCTGAGTCCGGCGAGGCGATCGGGCGAATAGCCCAGCAGCACGGCGCCCTTCTCGTTCTCGGCAGCGGCGCGGGTGATGAGACCGATTCGACTGAACCGCGACATCGCCCACAGTGCGACTCCGATCAGGATCACGATCAGTGCCAGCCACAATCCGTCTCGGGGCACGGTGAGATCACCCGTGAGGGTGTACGACTCGCGGGGCAGGATCGGGTTGACCCGGAGCGTGGTCTTGTCGGCGAACCGGCGGTCCACCAGTGATGTGAACACGATCACCAGGCCGACGCTTGCCACGACCTTGGCCAGGGCGGGCGCCTTGCGCAGCGGTCGGAAGACGATGAAGTAGATCAGGCCACCCATGGCTGCGGCGGTGAGCAGCGCCAGGAGCATCGCCCAGCGGAACCCGACGTCGCCCTCCAAGCTCCCACCGAAGTGGTAGCGGCCGGGCAGGCCTGGGATCGGGAACGGATACGCCCCCTCGCGTAGGTCCGCGTACACATAGGCGACCCACGTGGCCATGGCGCCGTGGGCGAAGTTGACGACACCTGAACCCTGGTAGGTGATGACCAGGCCGAGGCCGAGCGCGGCGATGATCGCGCCGGCCCCGGATCCCAACAACAGATAGAAGATGTAATCAGTCATCGCTTCGTTCCATGAGAGTTGTCAGGTGGTCAGATGGTGCTTGTCGACGAAGGGTCGATCAGGGCAGGTAGGCGACCGAGTCGACCGCCTCGAGTCCCGGGACCGTGAGCACCTTTCCGCCCTCGGTGTATTCGGCGAAGGGGAACGTGAACGAACAGATCGTCGGATACGCAGCCGAAGCTCCACAGTCGATCTGGCCGGTGCCCGGCCACAGGGTGAGACCATCGGCCGTCTTCAGGAAGTCGTAGATGCCCTGGCCGGTCACCTCTTGGCCGTCGGCCGCCATGACGTTGGCGTACACAGCGGTCGACATGATGAGGAACAGGCCCAACCCACCGAGACCCAGAGCCGTGGAGTCGACCTCGCTGGGCTCGACGCCCAGCACGGGCCCCATGATCTCCTGCAGGATCGCCAGCTCGGGCGTTTCTTCCTGGGTGGCGACGCCGATGAAGGTCCAACCGATCGCATCGTCGCCGACCTGATCGATCACTTCCGCACCGCTGCAGATGCCAGTGGTGATCACGGGGATCTCGATGCCCAGCGCGGCTCGACCGCGCATCGTGCCGATGCATCCGGCGTCGGAGTAGAGCGAGAAGAGCAGGTCCGGGTTGCCGGAGGCGGCCTCACGCATCAGACCCTGATAGCCGGCGTCGGTCTCGTTGTCGCCGCCCTTCACGGTGGTGTGGGCGATGCCTGCCTTGTCGAGTGCAGCAACCAGCGTTGCTTCCGTCGAGTTGGCGCCTGGGTTGTCGGCGCTCACGATGCCGACGGTCGTGGCCCCGAAGTGGTTCTGAGCGACGTTCACCGCCGAGGCCATCGTGGTGGCGTTGCCACCCGTGAGGAACAGTGCGTTGGCGGTGTAGTCGCCCGGCAGAATGGGCAGCACACCGACCACGGGCACGTTGGCCGCGGTGTAGGTGGCGTAGTCGGGGAACAGGTCGAGACCGAGCAACACCATCTCGACGCCCTTGCCCGTGAGCTCCTGGGCGCAGGCCTGCGAGGTCTCCGGCGAACCGTTCACGGTGCAGTTCTCGATCGTGACCGGTCGGCCACCGATGCCGCCGTGCAGGTTGAGGTAGTCGACCGCACCGGCGACGTCGAGACGCAGCTCGGGGAAGTCGAGGCCAGGGGTTCCCTCGCTGTTGACGAGGCCGATCAACATCGGTTCGCCCGTCGGGGGCCCGAGATCGGGGAATGCTGTGTTGAAGTTGACCTCGCCAGCAGGCTCGGTCGCCGCGGGCTCCGTGGCAGCCGGCTCGGTCGCGTCGGGCTCGGTGGCCGCGGGCTCCGTGGCGGCCGGCTCGGTCGCGTCGGGCTCGGTGGCCGTCGGTGTGGTCGGGTCGGTGCCCGGGTCAGCTGACTCGTCGTCGCTGCATGCTCCGGCAATGAGCATCAGTGCGACTCCGATCGCACCAATCCGCATCGCTCGGCTCGAACCCGTGCGGGCGCGCCTCGAAACTCGTTCCATGATCCCCCTCTTTCGGTTGTGTACTGCTGACGTCCCGGCCTCACCCCCCAAAGGTGACGCCGGTTCTTGCTGTTGCTTGCTGCTCCTTGATCTTCCTTGGATTTCCTTGACTGGATGTTCGTGCCGACGTCACATGTGTGTGTCGGTCACCCGTCTGTCAGGCGCACCATAGGACACCTGACGAGGTCTGAGCACCGCGGCTGCCGGCACCGCTCACTCACGAGGAACGATCACATCGGGCGAACGCTTCCACATCAGGGTGGAGTCGAAGCTGAGCGAGTAGTCGGGCGTGAACTCGATGATCACGCGGTGAGGCGAGTCGAGGAACTTCTGGAACGTGTCGGCTGCATGCTCGTCGTCGGGACGTACGGAGCGTGCGAGGGCGGGGTAGAACCAGTCCTTCGTTTCGCGGTCGTCGTGCACGATGCACGAACCCTTGTAGGTGATGGTCTTGCCGCCGCCCAGCTTGGACCCGGTGCTGCTGATGCACAGCGATGCGCGTGGAAACCGGCGGACAGCGGCGATCCGCTGCCGGCGCTCGGCCGCGGTGAGCCAGAACTTGCCGTCCTTCGGGACGTGTGACATCACCACACCGAAGGCCTCACCGGCCTTGTTGGTCCACATGAACACGCACTCGCGGACGGCGTCGATCAACTGCGCTTCCAGCTCGGGTGTCAACGCGCAGGCCGTGAGGTCCTCATACGAATCGTCCGCCGATTCCCCGAGGGAATCACCGAGGGAATCACCGGGCGTCTCGGGGCCGTCGGAGGGGGTCATGGGCGCAAGGTAGCACTCCGCACGACCGATATCTACCCCCGGTAAGTTACGACCCCGAGTTCGATCCCCACGGCCGCTCGGGCCGCCCCGGCCATCGCGACACCACCTGGTTGGCGGTCGTCAGTCGTCGAAGCCGAGTGCGTGTCCAGCGGACAGGTCGTCGACGGCGGTGAAGGTTCGACGCACCAACGCGTCGAACAGGGCCGCGCCGCGCTCGTTGGCGGGATTGAGCGTGAGCAGGCTTGCCCCGAAGCTCATCGCGTAGAACATCAGGCCCTCGAGGTACCCCTGTCGAACACCGTCGACCGTGACCGCATCGACCGGCACGCCTGCTGCGTGGAGCCCCGAGACGTACCGCTGCAGGAGCGCCTCTTCATGCTCGCGACGCATCTCGACGGTGAGGTTGTTGGCACAGAAGTAGACGAAGTCGGTCTGTCCGGGCGCTCGCATGCCGAGCTGCCAGTCGATGACGGTCACCGATCGATCGCCGCCTTCGTGGTCGTTGAAGAACATGTTGTCGAGCCGGAAATCGCCGTGGGTGAGCGTGACGCGATCGTCGTAGTGGGTGGTGATCCATTCGGGCAACTGGGCGACGAATCGTTCGCACCAGCGCAGGACCCGGTCGGGGAGCTCGCTTCCGTATCGCTCGAGGAACAGCGGCCACCCGATCTCGAACGTCGGCCCGAGCGTCAACACCGCGGGGTCGTCGAGGCCCGGCACCCAGTCGAACTCGGTGAGCAGGGGGTGTTCGAACCAATGCGCGTGATGACGAGCGAGAACGTCGATCGCGCGTTCGGCCTGATCGAGCGAGGCGCCGACAACGTGGTCCCCGGGCACCGCTGGGGCCAGGTCCTCGAGCACGAGGCACGGCGGGTCCGCGAGGTTCACGTACGGGCGTGGAACACGGATCGTCATCAGCGGCGCGACATCGCGATAGAAGGCGTGCTCACGTTCCCACACGCGCATCTGCTGCCCCATGAACTGCCCGGCCGGGTCGGCGGTCGGCAACTTGATGATGACGGTGGCCGGCACCGTCGGATCAGACGAATGGATGCTCACACGCGCCAGCTGGCCCATGAAGCCCTCGCCCGCAGCAATGGGGTGGAGTTCGATCGAATCGATCCCCACCCCCATCGCCTCTGCGAGCCACTCGGCTGAAACGTCCCCCAACGTCTGCGGTGTCACGCTGCTTGACCGTACACCTTGCGCGGCTCACCGCACGCCCGAAGCGGTTGGCGGGTCAGATGTTGGTCGCGGAGACCTCGGCGGTGCCGGTCACGACGCGCTCGTCGCCCCGGCTCAGCCAGACGTCGCAGAGCGCGACGCCGTCCCTCACCTCGCGCACGGTGCCGCCGGCCACCACCCGATCGGTGTCGAGCACCGGTCGTCCGAACGCGACGGTCAGGCGGCGAATCGCAGTCGGCCCGGCCCAGTCCATGAGCATGTTCGCGACGTACCCGAGGTTGAGCGGACCTTGGTTGATCACTCGGCCGCCGAGACCGAGCGCCTCGTTCGCGACCCGGTCCCAATGCACAGGGTACGGATCGCGCAGCACCGCTGCCATGGTGCGCATCCGAGCCGCGTCGACGGACGGCATCTCCCACGACGGGATCTGCTGTGCTTCGACGAGATCGCTCGGCCGGACGTCGGTCGAATGCGAACCAGACCCTCGATCTGGCAGCGGCACCGGCACGGCCGTTCGCCGGAACACCCAACGGTTGGTGACCCTCGCGATCATGGCGCCGTCGAGGCTCAGCTCGATCTGGAACGCGACCTCATCGGCGATGCCACCGCTGGCAGACGTGTGGCGCTCGGCGCTCACCACGCCACCGTCCACCCGGTACTCCACGTCTTCACGGATCGGCGCAAGGTACTCCCAGTCGTAGCTGAGCAGACCGACGGCGCCCCCGACCGCGTCGACGCCGCCCAGGCGGAACAGCTCGGCGATCGAGGTTCCCGCACCCAGGATCGGCGCGTGGAACAGCACGATCGGGTGCACGAGACCATCGGGCAGTTGCTCGCGGCCAGTGCAGTCGGTGAGCAACCAGTTCTCCCAGTGAGCCACCCGGTAGGTGCCTCCCGGGAATCGATGGCCGATCAACCGGTCGAGTTCTTCAGGGGTCATGTCATGCCTCCAGGCCTGGCCAGACGAGTTCTGCGAGTTGGTCCGCCACCACCTGCGCGGGCACGTCGGACTCGGCGATCCACCACAACGACACGAGGTTGAGCATGCCGATGATCGCGTATGCCCATGGCATCGCTACGGAAGGGTCGTGCCCCTGACGCTTCCGCCAGTGGCTCAGCAGGTCGGCGAGCGGGCTGGCCGACCGGCCGGCGAGGAACAGCGTGCGCTCCGGCGTGTCGTCACCGGCACCTCGCGTCACGTAGAGGAACAGCTCGCGATTTGCGCCGATGGTGTCGAGGCTGGTGCAGAAGAAGGCGGCGAGCGTGACCCGGTCGAGACGGCTGCCGTCGGTGATCTGGACGGCCGCCGCAGCGATCAACCGATCGGCCAGTCGAGCGGCCAAGGCGTTGGAGAGCTCGGCGCGACTGCCGACACGGGCATACACGACCGGCTTCGTGACCCCTGCCTCGAGCGCGATCGCTTCGAGGGATGCGCCGCTGCCGTCTCGCGTGATCACACGCTCAGCGGCTTCGAGGAGCGCGTCACGGTCGACCACGTGCAAGCCACCCACCGGACGGCCCGGACGCCGACGTACTCGCACGCTCATGGGTGTCAGTCTGGCCTTCGATGCGTCGCACCCTGGTTCACAGCGTCATACTTACCGCCAGTAAGTTCAATTCCATCGTCGGGCGTCGCGCCCGGCGACATCAGCCGCCACCAACTCACCCACGCCGGGCCACCGGCTCATCCTCGATCGGAGCGCCATGCCCACGCAGGCAAGCCACGAACTGTTCGACCTCTCCGACGACGTCGCCGTCGTCACCGGCGCCGGCCGGGGCATCGGCGAGGGCATCGCCACCACGCTGGCAGACGCCGGTGCGGCCGTCGTGTGCGCGGCGCGTCGAGTGGACGAGATCGAACGGGTGGCCGCCGGCATCCGTGCGCGCGGCGGTCGTGCGATCGCCGTTGCCACGGATGTCACCGACAACGACGCGCTCGAGGCGTTGGCGCAGGCAGCGATCGCCGAGTTCGGTCATCTCGACATCTGGATCAACAACGCTGGAGGCTCACCGGTGTCGGCGCCTCTGGTCGACCTCGATGCGGCTGAATGGGACGCCACACTCAGGTTGAACCTCACCGCCGTCTGGGTGAGCACTCGGGTCGCCGCGGCGCACATGCGCGACGGTGGTCGCATCGTCAACATCTCGTCGCTCGCGGCGACCACCACGATGCCGGGCAGCGGTCACTATGCAGCGGCGAAGGCTGGAGTGAACTCGCTGACCCGCACCTTTGCCAAAGAGCTCGGCCCGCGGGTGCGGGTGAACTGCATCATGCCCGGAGCCGTCCCGACCGAGATCATGATGACCGCGCTTCACCTCGCCGACAACGATCTCCCTGCGCTCGAGAAGCGGTTGCGGCTGCCGATGCGCCGTCTGGGAACGCCCGACGATCTCGGTCGGGCGGTGCTGTTCTTCGTGGCACCCGGGTCGGAATGGGTGACCGGCCAGATCCTGTCGATCGATGGCGGTATGTCGGCATGAGCACCGTCACCGCCCACAGGGTCACCCTCGCCGCGCGCCCACACGGCGCGTTGACCGACGACTGCTTCGGCATGGCCTCATCGGAGATCGATCTCGAGGCGACGCCGCCAGACCACGTGGTGGTCCGCGTCGACACGCTGTCGATCGACGCCTTCATCAGAACCACCTTCGAGGACCGTGCGTACCACGGCTCGTCACCGATCGGGAGCACCGTCGTCGCGCTCGGAGTCGGCACCGTGCTGGCCAGCGCCGCCGATGGCATCGCCGTCGGCGACCGGGTGTTCGGACCGATCGGCGCACAGACCCACGCAGTGCTTCCCGCGGTGATGTTGCGCGTGATCGATGTGTCGTCTGTGTCTGCCACGGCATACCTGGGTGCACTCGGACTCACCACGGGGCTCACCGCCTACTTCGGGATCGTCGACGTCGGCGCGGTCGGGCCCACGGACACGGTCGTGGTGTCGGGAGCGGCGGGAGCCGTCGGCTCGATGGCAGTTCAGATCGCCCGACTCACCGGGGCCGCACGTGTGATCGGGATCGCAGGCGGTGCCGAGAAGGGCGCGTACGTCGTCGATGAGTTGGGCGCCACCGCGTCGATCGACTACCGCAACGATGACGTCGCGGCGCGGCTGCGCGAGTTGGCCCCCGACGGAGTCGATGTGTTCTACGACAACGTCGGCGGCGAGGTGCTCGACATCGTGCTCGACCAGATCGCGGAGCGCGGTCGGATCGTGCTGTGCGGGGCCATCTCGCAGTACGAGCACATGGACGATGTGCGCGGCCCGCGCAACTACCTGAAGCTCGCAGAACGACATGCTCGGATGGAGGGCTTCGCGGTCACGCACTTCGGCGCCGACTTCCCCCGCGCTGAAGCTGCGCTCGCCGGGTGGCTTGCGTCGGGTGAGCTGTCGATGCGCGAGCACGTGGAACACGGCCTCGACGCCTTCCCTGCAGCGCTCCGGATGCTGTTCGCGGGCGGCCACTACGGCAAGCTCCTGGTGCGCGTACACGAGGAGAGCTGACAACCGTCGAGCCGTGCCGTGCCGATTCCCGTGACCCCCGGCGACGGACCGTCATGGTGCACCAGCCATCCGTTCGATCCGACATTTCCGACACAGGAGCACCCATGAGCACCGACTACCCCGCCCCGTCCGCGCTGTTCTCCCTGGTCGGCCAGGTTGCCGTCATCACCGGGGGTGGGCGTGGGATCGGTGAGGGCATCGCCCGCACCTTCGCCGGTGCGGGGGCGAAGGTGGTCGTCGCCGCACGCCGCACCGCCGAGGTGGAGGCGGTCGCCGAGTCGATCAACGCCGAGGGCGGCCAGGCGATCGCCGTGGGCTGCGACGTCACCGACGACGCGGCGGTCGATGCGCTGGCACGTCGGGCGCTCGAGGCGTTCGGCTCGCTGTCGATCTGGGTCAACAACGCCGGCGGCTCTCCTGCCCGCAAACCGCTCACCGAGCTGACACGAGCGGAGTGGGACCAGTGCACGTCGCTCAACTTGACCGCCGTGTGGGTCGGCATCGTCACCGCCGCCAAGTACATCGACACAGGGTCGATCATCAACATCTCGTCGGGGGCAGGCACGGGCCCGGTGCCGGGCAGCGGTCACTACGGTGCCGCGAAAGCCGGCGTGAACTCGCTGACCCAGACGGCGTCGGCCGAGCTGGCGCCGCGGATCAGGGTCAACGGGATCATGCCAGGGGCGATTCCGACGGAGATCTTCCGGACGGCGCTCGGCATCGAGAACGACGCCGACCTCGCCGCTGCTGAAGCGCAGTGGAACATCCCGATGGGTCGATTCGGGACACCGCTCGACATCGGTTCCGCAGCCTTGTACCTCTGCTCTCCGGCCGCGAGCTGGGTGACCGGCGAGACGTGGCGCATCGGTGGTGGAGCCAAGCCGCGATGACATCCACCGCCGACCAGTCCACCGCCGACCAGGCCACCGCCGACCAGGCCACGTCGATCGAGACCCGAGAGACCTTTTGTCGTTTCTGCCACGCGGCCTGTCCGTTGGAGGTGGACGTCGAGATCAGCCCCGATCGAGAGCGGGCGATCGCCGTACGCGGCGTGATCGACGATCCGCTGTTCGAGGGGTACACGTGCATCAAGGGCCGGCAGTTGCCCGATCAGCACCACGCGCCGGACAGGTTGCGGTCGCCGTTGCAACGCCAGGTCGACGGATCGTTCTGCGAGGTGACGTCGGATGCCGCCCTCGACGTCATCGCGTCCCGAATCCGCCGCATCATCGACGAGCACGGGCCGCGGGCGGTGGCCAGCTACACGGGCACCGGCGCGTTCCAGAACGCGATCTCCATGCCGGCAGCCATGGCGTTCCACCAGGGCATCGGATCGCCGTCGTTCTACACCTCGATCACGATCGACCAACCAGCGCACCTGACCGCACGGTTGCGGATGGGGTCGTGGGAGGCAGGGTGGCAGAACTTCCGTGACGCAGACGTGCTGCTCGCGATCGGCTACAACCCGTTGGTCTCGTCGTATGCACCAGCGGGTGGTCTGCAGGGCACGAACCCGTTCGTCACGTTGCGACGGGCCAAGGCGCGAGGGATGCGCCTGATCGTGATCGACCCACGACGGAGCGAACTCGCGTCGAACGCCGACGTGTGGCTGCAGGTGAAGCCCGGCGAGGACCCGGCCCTGATCGCCGGTCTCGTCAACGTGATCCTCACCGAGGAGCTCCACGACCACGAGTTCTGCGACCGTTGGGTTGGTCAGCTCGACGAGTTGCGCTCGGCCGTCGCGCCCTTCACGCCCGAGTACGTGGCACGTCGATGTGAGGTGCCTGCCGATGAGGTGGTGCGTGCAGCGCGCCTTTTCGCCGGAGGCCCTCGGGGCACGGCCGGAACCGGCACGGGGCCGAACATGGCGGCGCACAGCACGTTGACGGAACACCTCACGCTCACGCTCAACGCGATCTGCGGTCGCGTGAACCGCGAAGGCGACACGCTCGAGAGCGGGAACTTCCTGGTTCCCGGCGATACCCGACGTGCTCAGGTGGTGGCACCGAGCGATCCAGCGCCCGGAACGCCGCACCGCGTGAAGGGACTGCGGGGCCTGCCCACGGAGATGCTCACCAATGTGCTGGCCGAGGAGATCCTCGAACCGGGCGAAGGTCGGGTGCGGTGTCTCATCGTCTGTGGTGGCAACCCAGTCGTCGCGTTCCCCGACCAGCTGAAGACGATCGCTGCGTTGCGCGATCTCGAGCTGCTGGTCGTGATCGACCACCGCATGACGGCGTCGGCCGAGTTGGCGCACTACGTGCTGCCGCCGCGGCTCGAACTCGAACGCTCCGATGTGGCCGCCGTGATGGACCGCCGCTTTGCGCAGCCGTACGTCAGCTACACGCCGGCCGTGCTCGCCGCGGAAGGTGACTGCATGTCGGAGTGGGAGGTGTTTGCCGGCATCGCGGCGCGGATCGGTTCGACGATGCCGTTGCCCGGTGGTGATCTGCCGCTCGATGGTTCGGCCGATGACGAGCTGATGTTGGATCTCGCCTTTGCCAAGGGTCGGATGTCGATGGCGGAGATCCGCGACAAGCGAGGACAGATCCTGACGGATCGCGAGGTCGCGGTCGTGGCCGCTGCCGTCGACGCGGATGCACGCTTTGCCGTCGCGCCATCCGATGTGGTTGCCGAGCTGGCCGAGGTGCGCTCCGAGGCGACCGGCGCCGAGGTCCTCGACGGCTTCGTCGCCGAGGACTTCCCGTTCCGTCTCGTGAGCCGGCGGCTGAAGCACGTGCTCAACTCGCTGGGCCGCGAGCTTCCCGGCCTCGCACGTGTTGGCACGACCAACGCGGCGTACGTGCATCCCGATGATCTCGCCGAACTCGGCGTGACCGAGGGTGATCTGGTGGAGATCACGTCCCCGACCGGCACCATCGTCGGCGTCGCGGAAGCCAGCGACACGGTGAAGCGGGGAGTGGTGTCGATGTCGCACTCGTGGGGTGGTTCGGTGACCGACGACGATGTGCGTGCCCAGGGCACGCCGACGAACCGACTGTGCACCGTCGAGAGCGGGTGGGATCGCCTCAACGGCATGGCGATCCAGAGCGCGATACCCGTTCGTGTTCAACGACACGGCTGACTCGGTCGGGTCTCTCGCGTTCGACCGTCGCGGTGTGGTTGAACCACGCCGACGGCGTGCGCGTGTGCTGAAGTGCAGACGATGACCTCACGCGACTTCGACTCCGACGGTGATCCCGACGATCTCGACGATCTCGACGTTGATCCCGACGATCTCGGCGGTGGCCTCGACGATCGTCTCGCCGACGATGACTCGAGGTCGGTGGGTTCGGCGGGACGGTCCGGCGTTCGGCGGGTGGTGGTATCGGCGTTCGCGCTGCTGTGCGTCGGCTTCGCTGCGATCACGAGGTGGTCGGCGATCGTGGGATCACATCCGGCCTATCTGCTCCTGCTGGTCGCGTTGGCCCTCGCCGCGGGCGCCGTGCTGTCGATGTGGGCGACGCGGGCATGGGAGAGCCGGCGTGGACCAAGGGTGCAACGAACGCCGCAGACGGTGGTCCGAACCCTGCTTGCCGCCACGATCTGCCTCGCGATCGGTGGGGTGGTGCTGTACCTCCGGCCGTTGCCCGCGTCGGGATCGGCCACCACCTTGCTCGGTGACTCCGATACCGTCGACGTGACCGAGACCCTCACCCATCTCGAATTCGCCCCGACGGCGGGAGCCGACACCGGGCTGGTGTTCTACCCGGAAGCGTTGGTGGATCCCCGTTCGTATGCGCCGACACTGCGTCCACTCGCCGAGGCCGGGATCCTGGTGGTGGTCGTGAAGATGCCACTCGGCATCGCGTTCCTCGGGAGTGGCGCGGCGAAGGGGGTGATCTCCGATCATCCGGACATCGACCGGTGGGCGGTCGGTGGACACTCGCTCGGCGGCGCCGTCGCGTCGTCGTTCGCACGCGACAACACCGACGCCGTCGAGGGCCTGGTGCTGTGGGCCGCGTACCCGACCAGGTCGATGGCCGACACCACCGGGCTCGACGTGCTGTCGATCTCGGCATCGAACGACGGTCTGACGACTCGTTCCGACATCGCCGACTCGGTCGACGATCTGCCGCCCGGCGCGACGTTCGTCGAGGTCGCCGGAGCGGTCCACGGATCCTTCGGCGACTACGGGGAGCAGCCTGGCGATGGCGTGCCGTCGATCAGCCGTGTCGACGCTCAGTCCCAGATCGTGTCGGCAATGTTGGAGTGGTTGGCCTCGCTGTCCGGCTGACTTCACCTCTGTCCAGACCGTCATCGGCGTGGCCCGGCGAGCGACGCGTGCGAATGCCGCGCACGGGGGGCACCCCTTGCTGAGTCGCGTCGGCCAAACCGACGATGTGGTGTACCGTCCGATCGGGCATCGAGCAGCGGGTGGACACGCGACTGGTGACACCGGTCGCAGTCACGCGCTGGAGGCACGATGGTACGCATGGGCAGGGTTTCGGCGGGCTCCGCTGGCGCCGCGACACCGACAGGTGCGCTCCGATGAACCAGATGTTCACCGACCTGGTATCGGAAGCGCACCCCCATCACACGATGGAGCCACTCGACGCAACCGTCCCCACCGAACTCGCGCTCGGCTCGCCGACCGTGATCATCGAGGTGGTGGGAGCACGAGAGGGCATCGATGTGCTGTCACATGTCCGCCGGGTGCAGCCGGACGCACAGATCGCGGCGGTCCGCATCTCGGCCGTCGACGTGGTTCCCGAACATCCGGAACGTCGAGCGGGGGCACGTGCCCTGGCGAGCATCGCCGGCGCGCTCACGTTCGCGGTGGCGATCGTGCTGGCAGTGTGGAATCCGGCCTCGCTCGACAGTCTGGTGCGGGTCTCGATCGTCGTCGTCGCGCCGACGCTCGTCGTTGTGGGAGTCCGCGCATGGCAACGGACCCGTCGAACGCCAGTCGAGCGTCGACGGTACTTCGAGCGCCGGCGGAGCATTGCCGTGATCGCCGTTGCATCGGCCGACGAAGTTTCGGCGTCGGCGTTGGCCTCGTCGATCCGGCGCGACCTCGACAGCGCGCGTCCAGGAGCTGGCCGCTACGACCTGCGCATCGTCGAACCGCGACCGCGCGATGGTGAAGATCAATGGTGACGTCGCATGCCGGCTCGACACGGTGTGGGGAGCGGTGTGGGGAGCGGTGTGGTGAGAGCATCACGACCATCCAGACGAGGGGCACGTTGAGGGGAAGGTGCTTGTCCGCTTGTGAATGACTCGGTACTGTGACCCACGAACGGCTGTGCCTCCGGTGGCGTGGCCACCAGGGGGTGGGTGTCGTGGAATCCAGCATGCAGGTCGACAGCACGTGGGACGAGGCCAAATGGCAGCGGTACGGGCTCTTTGCAGGTGTGGTCTTCGTGGTGCTGAACATCGTGAGCACGTTTGCCGGAGGTGCCCCGCCCTCACGGGATGCCTCTGCGGAAGAGATTGGCAAGTACTTCCTCGAACATGACGGCGGGCTCAAGCTCGGGGTTGTTCTTTTCGGAGTGGCGTTGATCTTCGGAGTGTGGTGGCTCGGGTCGCTGTGGAGAGTGATCGGCGGACTCGAGCCGAGCGGTCCACGCCTTGCGTTGATCGCTTTGATCGGGTTCGTCATGGCCGGCAGCCTCGCCAGCGGCGCGCAAGCACTGTTTGCGACGCCAGCGATGCGCACCGACTCGCTGGTCGGTGCGAGCGAGTTCGCGTGGACCGCCGGCTATGCGCTGTACAGCCTGACGTTGGCGTGCACGGCCGTACACATGCTGGCGCTCATGGCCCTGATCATGTGGAAGCGGTTCCTGCCGATGTGGATGGGCTGGCTCGCACTGGTGTCGGCCATCATGTGCACCCTCGCAATCGGTGGCGCGGGCAGCGAGGCATCCTTCTTCCTGGTGACGCAGATGATCGGGTTCCTCACGTGGATGCTCTGGGTGCTGCTTGCCTCGGTGTTGCTCGCCACTCGCAAGACGACGTGACGTTTCGGTTCGAGGTGGAGTGACCGGACGACCCGCCCCGACGACACCACCCTCGACCAGGCGATCACCACATGGCGCACCTGGGCCGCCGGCCACAACGTCACAGGCGCCGACCTCGACCACGCCAGCCACCAGCTCGCCCGAGACGTCGACGACACCCCCGCAGCCCGTCCCGATTGCCCGACGGGGCGACTACCGCAGGGTCTCACCCAGTGCGACAGATCGATCCAGGCAGTTCAGCTCGTCGACTCGAAGCAAAGCTCAATTCTCCACGTCATGTCTTGGCCCTGCCGTTCCGGCGCTCTTCGTCGGTCACAGTCGGACCTCAGCCAGACCGCACGCCTCAACGCGTCGACGTCCACCGCTCAGATCGGCAGCTATCTGGCGCGTTGTCAGATGTCGATGATCTGCACTCGACGCCGAGCGGCACCGGCGAGTTGCTCGATGTCACTGCGGTCGGACGTGACGACTGCGGCGCCGCGGCGCCCGGCGGACTCGACCACAGTGGCGTCGATCGGACCGATGGCATCGGCAAGCGTTCGACGAAGCGCTCCAGAGCGCTTGGCAGGCTCAGCCGCCAGTGCTTCGATCTCGCAACCATCGAGCAGCCGGGACAGGTTCGTCTGACGACCCCCACGCCACGCCTCGACCACGCAGCCAGCCGGCACGATCGGCAGCACGCCGCGTTGCATCGCTCGCGCATGGAGCGCCCACATCCGCCGATCGTTCCCCTCTGCAGCGATCAGCGCGCCCGTGTCGTACACGACACCGAGCGGCAGACGTGCAGCGCCACGCGTGGCCATCAGCGGCGACCGACGCCGGCCCGGTCGAGCTCACGATCGGCCGCCACCAACTCTTCGGCCGTGAGCGCGCCGTGCTCGCGTTCCCAGGCGCGCACCGCGCGAAGTCCACGCCTGGTCGCGAGCCAGAGATCGGCGGCATCTGCGAGCGCCGCGGATACCGTCCGTCCCTCCTCCGCGGCTTGCGCCTCGAGCGCTTCGAACACATCCGTCGGCAACGAAATGGACCGCTTCACAACTGTCGACATGTCATCATGGTACGACCATGGTGCGACCGAATCAACGCAGGATCAACGGAACATCTGTAGACATGCGCATGGCGGCAACCCGCTCGGACGAGCCATGCGAACGTGCGGCAAGACACGATCCTCTGCTGCGCCGATGCGCCGGTGTTGCCCGTAGGGCGAAGGCCGTGGAAGCGAAGGCCCTCGATCCCCACTCCACGACACGCGCTGGGGGATTCGTGTGGAGCGGGTGACGGGAATCGAACCCGCGTTCTCAGCTTGGGAAGCTGATGTTCTGCCTCTGAACTACACCCGCAGCGTCGGCCTGCCGAGGTCTCGGTGGGCTCGTCGTGGTGTCCCAAGACTAGCGGTCGGACCCCGTTGCCGTCATCTGTCGGCGCACGCGACCTACCCATTCGACCTGCTCATACCATCCAATGAAATCTTCTCGGATTTCTGCTCACGTTGGAGTCGACGCCTGCCGATGACCATGCGTGTTCTCACGCCCCCTGCGCCTCGCCGTCGCGCTCACGCTTGTCGTTGTCGGTGCACGCTGGATCATCAACACCAACCCGTGGTCGGGTCCGACGCTGATGCGACTGAGTGAGACCCACGGCGTGCACCTCAACGATTGGGTCAGCTTCGCCTGCTGGTTCGCGGCTGCGCTCGTCGCGTCGCCCGAGGTCGCTCGCACGCCGATCGCGGCATTGCTGCGTCGGGCACCACTCGACTGACATCGCCGCTGCTCTCGCCGTTGCCGCGACGCGCGGCAGCCGGCGAAGCTGCCGGCACGACGCTGGCACCGGACGGGAAGAACCGCCTCCACTAGGTTGGCGCCGTGATTCTCTCCGACCGGACCTTGCGCGAGCAGATCGACGCTGGTCGCGTCATCATCGAACCATTCGATCCGTCGATGATCCAACCGTCGTCGATCGACGTGCGCATCGGCGACCTGTTCCGCGTGTTCCGGAACCACACCTCTGCCGTCATCGACGTGAAACAGAACCAGGAAGATCTGACCGAACTGATCACCATCGAGGATGGCAAGGCATTCATGCTGCACCCGGGGGAGTTCGTTCTGGGCACCACTGCGGAGCGAGTCGGTGTTCCCGACGATCTTGTCGCCCGTATCGAAGGGAAGAGCTCGCTCGGCCGTCTCGGTCTGATCATCCACTCGACGGCCGGCTTCATCGATGCCGGATTCGACGGACACATCACCCTCGAGCTCACCAACATCGCGACGTTGCCGATCACCCTCTATCCAGGGATGAAGATCGGCCAGGTGAGCTTCATGCAGATGACGACACCGGCCGAGAACCCGTACGGCAAAGGCGCTCGCGGTTCGAAGTACCAAGGTCAACGCGGACCCACGCCGAGTCGCTACTGGGAGAACTTCCAAGAAGGCTGACCGGGTTCACCTCGAGGGCTGTAGCAGTCAGGTCGCCTGGTTGTCACGTGCGATGGTGGCGGGATCGATGCCGTCGGCCTTGGCCTGAGCGAACGTCGCGGCCTGACCGATGAAGTCGTTCTTCGCGGCCGAGGCATCGTGCAGGTTCGGCAGGATGTCCTGGAGTTGCTCGAGCGTCGAGGCGGCGAGCGCTTCGAAGGTGAAGATCCCTGCCTCGTGGAGCACCTTTTCGAGCGCCGGGCCGATGCCGACGATGAGTCCCAAATCGTCTGGCGTTGCGTCGGGAGCGTCGATGGTGACCGTGCCGGCGAACGCCTGCACCGTCGCCTCTGTGTTGGCGGCCGAACCGACCGTCACCGGAACGGCGGCGACCCGCGCCAGCGGCGCGTCCTGGTTGGCCAGCTTGCGCTCGCCCGCCTCGATCGCCTCGAGCAGGTGGATCGAGATGTCGGCGACCTTCACCTGGTCCTCCTCCACCCCGGCAGCTTTCACGCCGTCGTCGAGCATGATGTAGCAGAACGGGCATGCGGTGGCGACACGGGTGGCGCCGGTACTGATCGCTTCGAGGGCACGCTCGTCGTTCACCTTCGTCCCGATCGACTCCTCCATCCACATGCGCGCACCACCGGCGCCGCAGCACATGCCTGTGGTGCCGTTGCGCTGCATCTCGACGATCTCGATGCCCTTGATGGAGCCGACGACCTTGCGCGGTGCGAGGTAGACGTCGTTGTGGCGGCCGAGGTAGCAGCTGTCGTGATAGGTGATGCGCTCTTCGAGCGTCGCCTGGCTCACGTCGAGCTGGCCGCTGTCGATGAGCTGCTCGAGCAGCTGGGTGTGGTGGATCACCTCGTAGTTGCCGCCGAGCTGTGGGTACTCGTTCTTCAACGTGTTGAAGCAGTGCGGGCACTGGGCGATGATCTTGCGCACGCCCATGCCGTTCAGCATCTCGATGTTCGGCATCGCCAGCATCTGGAACAGGTACTCGTTGCCGGAGCGGCGGGCGGAGTCGCCGGTGCACATCTCGCTCGGCCCAAGGATCGCAACATCGATGCCGGCTCGGCCGAGCAGCTTGGCCATCGCCTGGGTGACCTTCTTGTTCTTGTCGTCGAACGACCCGGCGCAGCCCACCCAGTACAGGTACTCCGCCGTGATCGGCTGACCCGGATCGAGCACGGTGACATCGTCGAGATCCTTGGCCCAGTCGGCGCGCTCACCCTGGTTCATACCCCACGGGTTGCCCTGGTTCTCCATCGCTCGATAGGCGTTGCCCAGCTCGGCAGGGAAGTTCGATTCCATGAGCGACAGGTAGCGCCGCATGTCGAGGATCTTGTCGAGGATCTCGATGTTGACCGGGCAGATCTCGTCACACGCCTTGCAACTCGTGCAGCTCCAGATCTCCTCGGCCGAGATGCGTTCGAACAGCGAGTTCGACGAGATCGTGATCTCGCCGTCGATGCTGAGCGGCGGGCTGACGTGACCGTGGGCTGCCGAGGCCGCCATCACTTCGCCCGTCTTGAGCACGATCTCGCGCGGATCGAGTGGCTTGCCCGTGGCGTGCGCCGGGCACACGCTCGTGCAGCGACCGCACATGGTGCACGCGTCGGTGTCGAGCAGCTGCTTCCACGTGAAGTCCTCGACCACGCTGGCACCGAAGGTCTCGAGCGAGGTCTCGGTGAGGTTCGGCATCGCGCGCATGGCGCCCTTCGGACGGTCGCGGTCCTTCAAGTACATGTTCAGCGGTGAGGTGAACATGTGGCGCAGCATCGTGATCGGCAAGATCGCGAGGAAGGCGAGGAAGCTCACCACATGGGCACCCCACCAGATCTGATGCCACAGCTCGAGGTTGTCGGCGCTCATCCCGTCGAAGATCTGGGCGATGGGATACCCGATGAAGCTCCACTTCTCGAAGCCCTGCATCCCGTCTTCGGCGATGCGGAAGCCCTCAGCCAGGAATCCGGAGATGCCGATGGCGAGGAAGACGCCGAGGATGAGAGCGTGCTCGGGTTTGGTCTTGATGCGGATGCGATACGGGCGCTGGACGTACCGACGCACGATCGCCCACACGATGCCGCCCACGAACACGAGGCCGGCGAAGTCGGCGAAGGCCGAGTACGCCATGTAGGTCTTGCCGTGCAGGAACTTGAGGTCGACGGGCAACTGATGGTCGATCTCGAGCAGGGTGGTCACGCCGAGGAGCGCCAAGAACCCGAAGTAGATCATCGAGTGCATCAGACCGGCGGCCGAGTCGCGAAGGAGGGTCTGCATGTACACGCCTGCACGGAAGTCTCGTACTCGTCGCTTCGCGTTCTTGGGTGTGGTGCGGCGACGGTCGGGAGCGCCTCGCTCCCAGTTCTTCACGCGATCGGCAAACGCGAACGCGCCCCACACCAGCATCGCGGGTACGACCATGTAGAAGGCGGCGACGAGAGGGCCCGGAATGCCGTCGAACACCTCGCGGGTGATCTCGCTGTCGCTGTGCCACCCGGTGATCAGCGGGACGACACCGGAGAGCAGGGTGAACAGACCCATGCCGATGCCGATGCCGATCACCAGCTGGTGTGGCTTGATGCGCTTGGGACCCGCGGCTTGGTCAGTGGCCGGGGAGGAAGTCGAATGCGTGCTCATGGCATCGCGAACTGTAGTTCGCCGTCACCCGAGCGTCCTCCTCCACAGCACTCGAATCGTGCCGTGGCTCAGCTGGTTGCTGTTGGCCTCGCCTCGTCGCAAGCTCCTCGGCTCAGCTGGTTGCTGTGGGCCTCGCCTCGTCGCAAGCTCCTCGGCTCAGCCGAAATATTGCCTGTCCAAGTCGCGGATGCGGGTCGCGAGCGACGCGAGGAGCTTGTGGGCCAACGCAGGGACGTCGTCGACGACGCCGAGGAAGGTGCGCTGGCTCAGCAGCAGGAAGGTGCAATCGGTCTCGCACACCACGGTTGCGGTGCGCGGGCCGTGATCGAGCAGCGACAGCTCGCCGACGATCGTGCCCGGGCCGAGGTTGGCGACCTTCTTGCCGTTGCGCTTCACGGTCACGGTTCCGGCGAGCACGACGAAGGCCTCGCGGCCGGTCTGACCCTGATCGACGATGAGCGAGCCCGCAGGCATCGTCACCTCATCGCCGGCCTTGGCGATCTTCTCGAGGT
>JANNQK010000097.1:0-2453 GCA_031400715.1 Actinomycetes bacterium
GCCGGTCATGGACGCGTACATCCTGCCGAAGCACATCTGGGAGCCGGTGGCTCAGGGAGACATCACCACCTACGACGCACTCGACGGGGTCGGCCCAGAACTGCTGCAGCTTCGATCCGTCGAGGTTGAACTGCTGGCGCAACCGATCCTTCTGGTCCGCGCTGAGGTTGCGCCCGCGGAACATGCTCTCGACCGGATCGTCGTTGACGATGCGGAACAGGAAGAAGTTGACGACGACGACGAAGACCAGGGTGCTGAGTGCACCGAGGACCTTGCCGAAGACGAAGCGCGGTCGCATCGTCGGTCAGTCGCGCTCGTCCTGGTTCTGTCTCGACCGGAACATGAGTGCGCCACCCACGCCGAGGATCGCCGCGCCTCCGGCGACCAACAGGACCACGACACCGGTGCCGAGACCGTCGTCCTCACCTGCCCCACCGCCGATGGGTTGCAGGAGGAAGTACGTCGGCGACGAATTGGTGAACAGGACGGGACCGGTCTCGGCAGGCTGCCGCGTCCACCCCGTGAACCGATCGGTCCGATACGCCTGGAGATCGGCGTCCTCGAAGAGCACCACATAGGTCGACTCGTCGTAGAACAGCCGCAACATCTTCTGCACGATCCCGACGCGCGTGGCCCGATCGAGCTCGGCGTTCTGCTGTGCGTAGAGCTCGTCGTACTCGGGGCTGCACCAGTTGGCGTCGTTGTAGCCGACGGCTTCGACGTCGGTGGAGAGCTGCGCGCACGTGAAGTACGACAGCATCGGATCGGGATCGACGAACGGGGTCCACCCCCACACGAACAGGTCGTACTCGCCCGATGCGATCACCTCGGTGAGCTGGGTGTCGTCGAAGACATCGACCGTCGTTCCGATGCCCACCGCTTCGAGGAATCCCGTGATCAGTTCGCGCACGGGTGCCGCGATGTCGCTCTCGGAGCGCTCGGCGTAGCGGAACACCAGTTCCTGGCCGCCATCGGGCATCTCGCGAATGCCGTTGCCGTCGGTGTCGAGGTAACCGGCAGCGTCGAGCGCCGCGTTCGCAGCAGCAGGGTCGTACGTGTACTGCTCGTCCTCGGGGATCTCCGGCCTCCATGCGGGGTCGGGCGACACCGACAAGCTCACGCCGGGCGTGCCGAGGCCGAGGATCACCCGGTCGAACAACGCCTGCTTGTCGATCGCTCGGTGGATCGCGTGACGCACCTCGACGTCTTGCAGCGCCGGGTGGCCATCGCCCAACCCGCCCGCCATGCCGTTCATCGCGAGTTCGGTGAAGCCACCCTGCTGACCGAAGACGGCTTCGATGCCGTCGGTGCTGCCGAGCGACTCGAAGCTCGACGAGGGCACCAGGTGCGATGCATCGATCTCGCCCTTCCGGAGCGCGGCGACCATCGCATCGGCATTGGTGAACACCCGGAACACGATCTGGTCGATCGCAGGCACTCCCTTGTAGTAGGACGGGTTGGCCGCCATCGTCCACGACTGGCCCGACTTCCACTCCTGCAGGGTGAACGGTCCGGAGCCGACCCCGTCGAGTGCGTCGTAGGTGGTGATGTCTCCCTGAGCCACCGGCTCCCAGATGTGCTTCGGCAGGATGTACGCGTCCATGACCGGCAGCTTGGGATCCGGCACCGAGCTGGTGATCTTCACCGTGCGATCGTCGATCACGGTGGCCTCGAGGTTGGCGGTGATCGACGCGTGGTTGATCCACTCCTGGTCGCGCGAAGTGTTGATCGTGAACGCGACGTCGTCGGCCGTGAGCGGCTGACCGTCGCTCCATTGGAGTCCGTCGCGCAGGGTGTACGTGTACGACAGCCCGCCGTCACCCACCTCCCAGCTCTCGGCCAGCCCTGGTTGCGTTGCGAAGTCGGCGGCCGCCTTGTCGGTGAGCGTTGCGTACTGCAGGTTCCACACCTCGTACGACGAGACCAGGAACCCCGCCGTCACGTTCGGCGTGTCGAGGTCTTGCATCAGCCCGACCGTGAGCGTCACCCGGTCGCCCTCGTCCGGCACGGATGACGATGCCGACGCACTGCCCGTTCCCGCGATGGCGACCAGCAACAGCCCACCGACGGCGACCTTCACACCTGCTCTGATACTGGCACTCGCAGTGGCACGTCCGCGCTGTGGCATTCCGACTCCCCCGGTAGCTCGTCGACACGGGCTCACCCGGCGCCGATCGGGCCATTGTTGCCGCAGCGTCAGTACGTCGCAAGAGAGGAGTGAACCTCGGTTCAGAAATCGAATCAGGGTCCCGGATCGGGGCCCCGGATCAAGGCTCCCGTTCAGGGCAACAGGTACCAGTCGAGAAATCGCTCGAGCCGTCGGTAGAAGTCGAGGAACGGCTCGGTGCGCAACAGACCATGGCCCTCGGTCGGGTAGGTGACGTACTCGAAGGTCTTGCCGAGTCGTGAGAGCTCGGCGACGAGCTCGGTCGACTGCTCGAACGGCACGCGCC
>JANNQK010000098.1:0-8327 GCA_031400715.1 Actinomycetes bacterium
CATCTCCGGTCATCTCCGGTCATCTCCGGTCATCTCCGGTCATCTCCGGTCATCTCCGGTCATCTCCGGTCATCTCCGGTCATCTCCGGTCATCGCCAGTTGGTGCCCTGCGGCATGCCTTCGGAGTACCCCGCCACGCTCTGCACGCCCACCACGGCTCGGTCGTGGAACTCGTCGATCGTGCGAGCTCCGGCGTAGGTGCATGCCGACCGTACGCCGGCCACGATCTCGTCGATGATGTCCTCCACGCCGGGCCGCTCGGGATCGAGGTACATCCTCGAAGTGCTGATGCCTTCCTCGAACAGCTCCTTTCGCGCTCGATCGAACGCCGTCTCGGCCCGCGACCGGTTCTTGACGGCGCGATTGCTGGCCATCCCGAAGCTCTCCTTGTACAGGCGTCCGTCGGGATCTCGCAGCGTGTCGGCCGCCGACTCGTACGTTCCCGCCAGCCACGAGCCGAACATCACGCTGGCAGCACCACCTGCGAGCGCAAGGGCGACATCGCGCGGGTACCGAACGCCACCGTCGGCCCAGATGTGCTTTCCCAGCCGGCGAGCCTCGTCTGCGCACTCCACCACTGCGGAGAACTGCGGACGACCGACCCCGGTCATCATCCGTGTGGTGCACATCGCTCCGGGGCCGACGCCGACCTTGACGATGTCGGCGCCCGCCTCGATCAACTCTCGGGTGCCGGTGGCCGTGACCACGTTGCCGGCGACGATGGGGATGCCTGGGGCAACAGCGCGAACCTCCTCGATCGCCCGCAGGGTGCGTGTCTGGTGACCATGGGCGGTGTCGATCACGAGGCCGTCGACACCCATCGCCAGCAGCGCTGTCGCCTTCGCCGCCGGATCGCCGTTGATGCCGACCGCCACCGCGACTCTGAGGCGCCCATCGGCGTCGACGGTCGGGCGGTAGATCGTGCTGCGCAGTGCGCCCTTGCGAGTGACGCACCCAAGCAGCCGCCCGTCGCCGTCGACCACCGGCGCCATCGACAGCCGCTCGGCGGCCAGGAGGTCGAAGATCTCATCGGGCGCAGTACCGGCCGTGATGGTCACGATCTCGCGCCGGCCCACGTGCTGCAACTGGGTGAAGCGGTCGAAGCCGATCGCGTCGTGCTCGGTGAAGATGCCGACCGGCACTCCGTCTTCCACCACCACGATCGCGCCGTGGGACCGCTTGTGGATCAGCCCGAGGGCGTCGCCCACCGTGTGGTGCGACCCGAGCGTGATCGGCGTGTCGTACACGTTGTGGCGACTCTTGACGTAGGCGATCACCGTCTCGATCACGTCGAGTGGGATGTCTTGGGGCAACACCGTGATGCCACCACGCCGCGCGACGGTCTCGGCCATCCGCCGACCGGCGACAGCCGTCATGTTGGAGACGACCACCGGGATAGTGGTGCCCATTGCGTCGGGCGTCGTGAGGTCGACATCGAAACGCGACGGCACGGCAGACAAGCTCGGCGCCATGAACACGTCGCTGTAGGTGAGATCGAAGGCCGGCTCGTGCAGCATTCGCATGTGGGGGTCCTCCTGCAAGGGGCTTCCGCGCGACGAGTGAGGGGTGCGCATCCCGGCCCCGCGCCGGGAGCCGAGCAAGGCTAACGGCAAGCTCGACATCGTGCCACGAAGAACGCGGAGCAGCCCCTCTGGCGACACCGTCCTGCGATGACACAGCTACCGTGACTCACATGACCGACGCGACACCGGTGATCCTGGTCCATGGGTGGGGCGGCTCGTTCGAAGCCACCTGGCAACAGAACGGATTCACGGAACTGCTCCGCGACGCGGGTCGAGAGGTGGTGGGAGTCGACCTCCTCGGACACGGCACCGCACCGAAACCGCACGAGCCAGAGGCGTATGCCGACTTGACCGCACGCGTGCTCGACGCCCTTCCCGACACGCCGGTCGATGCGGTGGGCTTCTCGCTCGGCGCGATCACGCTGCTCCGAATCGCCGTGGCCCAACCACAGCGGTTTCGCAAGCTGGTGCTCGCCGGTATCGGCAAGACCCTGTTCGACGACGACACGACCGGCACCGAACGGATCATCGCCGGGCTGGAGGGCACGAGCGCTCCCGACGACAACATCGCTCGCCTGTTCGCTCAGTACGGCAACCAACCGGGCAACGATCTGGCCGCCCTCACCGCAGTGATGAAGCGCCCGCGCGGTGTGCCGTTCACACCTGAACTGGTCGCCTCGGCAAGCTGCCCCACGCTCGTGGTGATCGGCGACAAGGACTTCGCCGGGCCCGGCGATGCCCTGGCCGATGCGCTGCCGAACGCCACCTTGAAGGTGCTCCGCAACGTCGACCACTTCGCAACCCCGGAGTCGTTCGGATTCATCGACGCGACGCTCGAGTTCCTCGACGCGATCCCCGCCTGACCCGCACCCACCTTCGGACGTCGCCGTGCCTCCCCGCATCACCACCGACGTCGGCGCCGCGCTCGATGTGATCCGCGCCGGTGGTCTGGTGGCGATCCCCACCGAGACCGTCTACGGCCTCGCAGCCGACGCCGGCAATGACGCCGCTGTACGGCGAGTCTTTGCCGCCAAGGGTCGCCCGGTCGATCACCCGCTCATCGTGCACGTGGGCCGGGCCGAACAGCTCGACGAGTGGGCTGAGCACGTCCCGGCATCCGCGGCGCTGCTCGCCTCGGTGTGTTGGCCAGGTCCCCTCACCGTGCTCGTCCCGCGCGCCGCGCACGTGCTCGACGTCGTCACGGGCGGTCGGTCGACGGTGGGCATCCGCGTTCCTGCGCACCCCCTTGCGACCGAGCTGCTGGAACGGTTCGGCGGTGGACTGGCCGCGCCGTCGGCAAACCGCTTCGGAAAGGTCAGCCCCACCACCGCCGAGCACGTGATGCGCGACCTCGGCGAGATCGACCGCGCCGTCGATCTCATCCTCGACGGCGGGCCGTGCCCGATCGGCATCGAGAGCACCATCGTCGACTGCACCGTCCACCCGGTGCAGATCCTCCGTCCCGGTGGCATTCCCACCGAGCAGGTGCAGCGGTTGTTGGCAGGTGCGATCGCGCCGGCCAGCGGAGCGAGTCGGGCGCCAGGAATGCTGACGTCTCACTACGCTCCGCGATGTCCGGTCCTCCTGGCAGAGTCGGTGGGCGAGGCCAGGCTCATCGCCTCGCTCCAGGAGCACCCGTTGGTGCTCGATGACGTCGACGATCTGGTGGGGTACGCGCAACACCTCTACGAACGCATGCGTCGGGCCGACGACGACGGGTGCAGCGCTGTCGTGGCGATCCTGCCCCCCGCCGAGGGTCTGGGTCACGCGATCCGTGACCGACTGCTCAAGGCTGCGGCCGACCGAGCTGGTTGAGCTGCTCCACCCACACATCGCGAACGCGCTCGACGAAGCTCAAGTCCTGCGGACCGATGTCACCGGAACGAGGATCGGACGTCGGGAGATGTTCCCCGGCCGCTGTGGCAACGGTGATGCTGACGGTGCTGCCCCCGGCATCTGGCACCAGATCGAGCCGACACCAGCACGGTGACGGCTCGTCGAGATGGCACTCGAGCACGTACGGCGGGTCGTCGTCGAGGACCTCTCCGATCCACGCCGCCACCACCAACAGCGCTTCGAACGCCTCGACGGGTAATGCGTCGACGGTGAACGACGGCGCGTCGTGCTCCAGTCGGTGCCGCTCCCTCCCCCAGCGAACCTGTGGCGGATCGCGTCGGGGGCGCCCGCGCGCCGGATCGGCCGGCACTGGTTCGTGTGCGGGGCGGGTCACGTCGGGGAGCCGGCGGCGGCCGGTGATGTGTGCGACGGCGGCGTCGAACGAAGCATTCAACCGCTGCATCGACACCTCGTCTCCGCCGCGATCGGGATGGAGGTCGAACGCCAAGCGACGCCGCGCCGCGCGGACCTCGTCGAGCGACGCATCTCTCGGGAGACCGAGCACGGTGAACGGGTCGTCGCTCACACCGTCGGGTGCTGCCGGGAGCGAACTGTTGCGTAGGCCCCTCGCACATCGGCTGCGGCGGCACGGCCGTCGGCCGATGACAGCACATCGGTGCTGCCTCCCAGACCCCATCGCTCAGCAACCTCGCCATGATCGACCCCGAGCGCCACCGCTGCCGCCTGCACGCAGGCACCCGATGCGACCGCTTCGTCGGCGGTCGACACCGACACCGGGAGCCGGCAGAGATCGGCGAACACCTGGCGAACCGCGGCACTTCGAGCACCGCCGCCGGTGAGCACGACCGATGTGACCGGCGCATGCGCCGCCAGCGCATCGAGCGCGTCGAGCATCCCGCACACCACTCCTTCGACAGCAGCACGCGCCAGTTGCTCTCGCGTCACGTCGCTTCGCAACCCCGCCAGCGCACCAGTCGCACCGGGAAGGTTGGGCGTACGTTCGCCGTCGAAGTAGGGCAGCAACGTGAGCCCTCCTGCACCGGGCGGTGCCGCCAACGCCAGCGCATCGAACCCGGCGCGATCCACCGCGAGCAACCGAGCGACCGCGTTGAGCACCTTGGTCGCGTTGAGCGTGCACACGAGTGGGAGGAACCGGCCGGTGGCATCGGCGAAGCCGGCGACCGCGCCGCTCGCATCAGCGGTCGGGGCATCGGCGACCGTGAACGCGGTCCCGGACGTGCCCAGTGAGACGATCGCTCGACCGGGCGTGACACCGAGGCCAAGCGCGGCCGCCATGTTGTCGCCCGTTCCCGCTGCGACCTTCGCCCCCTGCCAGGTGCCGACCACCTCGAGCGGGTGGGCGACACGAGGGACCACGTCGTTCCAGTCGCGCTCGCGGTCGATCATGCCGAGCACGTCCCAGCGGTACTCCCCCGTCGCCGGTGACCAGTACCCGGTCCCCGATGCATCGCCTCGGTCTGTGGTGAACGATCGCGCCAGTTGGCTCGTCAGCCAGTCGTGTGGCAGCAACACATGTGCGAGCTGGGCCCAGGTGTCGGGCTCGCTGCGGTGCAACCACGACAGCTTCGTCGCAGTGAACGACGCTGTCGGCACGCTGCCGACTGCGGCAGCCCACCCACTCGCGCCGTCGGGCAACTGCTTGAGCAACCAGCCTGCATCGGGGGCGGACTCCGTGTCGTTCCACAGCTTCGCCGGTCGCAGCACCTGCCCGTCCGGACCGAGCACGACCATGCCGTGCTGTTGGCCGGCGATGCTGATCGCATCGATCGCCGGCGAACCGGCCTCGGCCCAGGCTGCCGTGAACGCGTCGAGCCACGCCTGCGGGTCCTGTTCGGATCGGGGTGGCGTGGTCGCCGGATGTGGCGAGCTGGCGGATGCGACGATCTCGCCGGAATCGACTCGGCGAATCTCGACCTTGGTGCTCTGCGTGGACGAGTCGACGCCCGCGACGACGGGTACTGGAGCGCTCATCACTTCATGATGCCGCACTCAACCCACGCAACCCCCCTTTCGCGATGAGAGATGAGTGGCGCTGGCGCGCTCATCTCTCATCGCGACGTCGAGGCGGCGTGGGCCGATGAGAGATCGGGGCGGCAGCGGCACTCATCTCTCATCGCGGGTCAGTTCGGGGTTGACCAGAGGATGCGGTTGACGGCGTTCTCCAACCACTCCTGCCGTCCGGACACCGGCTTCGGGTCGAGATCAGCGTTCACGGCGTCGTCGGCGAGCGTGGCGAGATCGACCTCGCCGGCGAGGATCCGTCGACCCAGGTCTCCGTTCCAACCGTCGTAGCGTTGGTCGCGGAACCGCTCGATCGTGCCGTCCTCCAGCATCGCCGCGGCGACGAGGAGCGAACGTGCCAGGGTGTCGATCCCGCCGATGTGGCCGTGGAACAGGTCGGTGCGATCGAGGCTCTGCCGGCGGAGCTTGGTGTCGAAGTTGAAGCCGCCGGTGGTGAACCCGCCATGCCGGAGGATCTCGTACATCGCGAGCGAGAGCTCCTCGACCGAGTTCGGGAACTGGTCGGTGTCCCAACCGTTCTGGGGATCGCCGCGGTTGGCGTCGACGCTGCCGAAGATGCCGAGGTCGAGCGCGGTGGCGATCTCGTGGTGGAACGAATGCCCGCCGAGGGTGGCGTGATTCACCTCGATGTTGACGAAGTACTCGCCGACGAGGTCGTAGCGCTCGAGAAAACCCATCACCGTGGCCGAGTCGTAGTCGTATTGGTGCTTCGTCGGTTCTTGCGGCTTCGGCTCGAGCAACAAGGTGCCGGTGAAGCCGATCCTGTGCTTGTGCTCGACGACGAGGTGCAGGAACCGGGCCAGTTGGTCGGCCTCCTGTTTCAAGCGTGTGTTGAGCATGGTCTCGTAGCCCTCACGGCCGCCCCACAGCACGTAGTTCTCGCCGCCGAGGCGGTGCGTCGCCTCGAGCATGTGTCGCACCTGGGCCGCCGCATGAGCGAACACCTCGGGGTTGGGGTTCGTCGCAGCGCCCGCTGCATACCGAGGATGTGAGAACAGGTTCGCCGTGCCCCACAGCAACTTCACGCCGGTGTCGGCCTGCTTGGTGGCAGCGCGGTCGACGAGGACGTCGAGATTGGCCCGGCTCTCCTTGAGGGTCGCTCCCTCGGGGGACATGTCGACGTCGTGGAAGCAGTAGTACGGCGTGCCGAGCTTGGTGAAGAACTCGAATGCCGCATCCTGCTTGGCGAACGCCGCATCCATCGGGTCGACGCCCGCGTGCAACCACGGACGATCGAAGGTACCCGCACCGAACACATCACTGCCTGGCCAGTTGAAGCTGTGCCAGTAGCAGACTGCGATGCGGAGATGCTCGGCCATCGTCTTGCCGGCGACGACCCGACTCGGGTCGTAGACGCGGTAGCCGAGGCCGTCGCCCGCATCGGTGCCTGCGAAGGCGACCGGAGTGGGGACGTCGTGGAAGAACTCGTTCATGGATGAACTCCTTGTGGGCGGTCGAGCAGGCTCGGCCGCCGATCGTGGTCCGAAGGTCAGGACGTGCGTTTGCGGCTGAGCGCGTCGACCGACGCGGCGAGCAGCAGCGCCAGTCCGGCCGCGATGAACTTGATGCCAGAGCTACCGAAGTCGACCTCCCAGCCGAACGGTTCACGCTTGCCGATGAGGGTGAGGCCGTTCGGGATCAGGGCGAGCACGAGGCCACCGAGGATCGCGTTGATCATCCGGCCCTTGCCACCGAACAGCGAGGTGCCACCGATGACCGCGGCGCCAACGGCCAGCAGCAGGGTGTCGTTGCCGCCGGTGTTGGGGTCGACGGAGTTGACGCGAGATGCGAGGAAAGCGCCGCCGATGCCTGCGAGCAGGCCACAGACGACGAACGCCGACAGACGGATGCGGGCGACGTTGATACCGGCCCGGCGGGCCGCTTCCTGGTTGCCGCCGACCGCCATGAGGTGACGGCCGTACCGGGTGCGGTTGAGCACGAAGGTGAGCACCATCACGATGACCAGCACCAGCGGGATCACGTAGGGCATGCCCTTCTGTTCCGACGTCGCGTTCTCGAAGGCGCGGTTCTTGTTGAGGACGCTGACGACGACGAGGATCAGCACGGCGGCGAGGCCGCTCTTCAGCGCCACCATCGACAGCGGCGACCCGTCGCGCCGGGACTGTCGGTACTGCATCGCCGCGAAGGCGACGATGCCGAGCAGCGCGATCACCCACGACAACCCTGGGCTGATGCTCGAACCAACCACACCCTTGACGATCTTGTTGTCGATCCGGATGCTGCCGCCCTCTTTCACCAGGATCAACTGGATGCCCTGGAAGACGAGGAAGTTGGCGAGCGTGACGACGAAGCTCGGGATGCCGAGCTTGGCGACCAGGAAACCGGTCCACAATCCGAGCAGCATGGCGACCACCGCGGCGATGAGGATGGCGAGCGGCAGCGGCCAATCGGCTTCCAGACGCAGCGCCAGCACGGCAGCGGTGACGCCGGCGGTGTAGCCGGCGGCAAGGTCGATCTCGCCGAGCAACAACACGAACGTGACCGCCATGGCGATGACGATGACGGCTGCCGCCTGTTCGAGGAAGTTGGCGAAGTTGAGCGCCGTCAGGAACGTGTCGGAGCTGAGGCCGAACACCGCCACCAAGACGACGATGGCCAGGATGGCCGGGAGGGACCCGAGGTCGCCGCTGCGAACACGACCCTTCATGTCGCTCATCGCGGTGGCGAAGGTGCGCTTGGCGCTGTCGAGTGCGAAATCGCTGAGCGCCTCGCTCGGGCCACCCGCAGGCGTGGGAACTCCGGAGTCGGGAACGGTGGACATGGTCAGACCGCCTCTGCGTTGGCAAGACCGACATCGCCTGAGCGGCCGGTGGTGATCAGTTCGACGAGGAATTCGCGTCGGGTCTCCTTGGTGATCTCGATGTCGACGGCCACACGGCCGAG
>JANNQK010000099.1:0-15506 GCA_031400715.1 Actinomycetes bacterium
GTGGTGATCGGGGCTTCGGTGCTGGTCATGTGGTTCTCCCGGGTCGCCGAGTGTGAGATACTGAGCACTTGTCCAACAAAGGTAGCACACGAGACTGATCGTTCAGTCAGGCTCTGCCGGGCAGGAGACCCTCATGACACCCATCCAACACCCGACGCTCACGTCGGCCGAGTACTGCTCGCCCGTGACGTTCGACCTCGAACGACGACTGATCTTCCACAGTGGCTGGTTCTTGGCGCTTCGGGCCGACACGCTCGCCCGCGGCAACCGCCGCGTCATCGACGTGGCCGGAGAGAGCATCCTCGTCGCCCGCGATCTCGACGACCGCATCCACGCCTACGCGAACGTGTGCCGCCATCGCGGTGCCCGGCTGTGCGACAGCGACAGCGACTCCACGCAGGGCTCGCTGATGTGCCCCTATCACGCATGGACGTACGCTCTCGACGGCCGCCTCATCGCGACTCCGCACCTCGACTCGACCGATGTCGACAAGGATGCGTTGTCGCTGTGGTCGGTCGGCGTCGCCGTGTGGGAGGGCTTCGTGTTCGTCACCCTGGCGAAGGACCCGACGCCGTTCGACGTCTGGATGCAACGCCACGGCCAGGAGCTCCTTGCGCTGCAGCGCTACCGGCTCGGAGAACTGCAGGTGGCTGTCACCACGCGCGCCGAGGTTCGGGCGAACTGGAAGATCATCGTCGAGAACTACCAGGAGTGCCTGCACTGCACCAGAGTGCATCCCGAGTTGGTGGAGATCGTGCCGGTGTATCGCACGGGCTGGGTGTACGACCCCGAGCGCTCCGACGGGGGCGTCACGCTCAAGGATCACGGGAACAGCTTCAGCCACTCGGGCACCTCGCGGTTGCCAGTGCTGCCCGGCTTGTCGGACGACGACGCCTCCTCCTACTTCGGCGCCACCATGTTCCCGAACGCGTTCCTCGACGTCACCGGCACCAGTGCGATCGTCACGACCATGTATCCGAAGGGACCAGATCACACGACGGTCGTCACCGAGTACATGTTCGCTCCGGCGACCATCGCGGCCGACGGCTTCGACCCGTCGGAGGTCGTCGATTTCAGCGAGCTCGTCGCGGCCCAGGATTTCGGCGTGTGCGAACGGGTGCAGCGAGGCGTTGCATCATCGCTGTTCACCACGGGGGTCCTCACCGCGAAGGACGACATGGTGATCGGCTTCGTCGAGCACTACCGGGCAGTCATGGCAACCCGTCCGGACTGAGAGCACCGTCGCCTGCTGGCTGATCAGCGGGCGAGCACGCGCAGTGAATCGACCGGCAACACCACATCGACCGCGTCGCCCTGGCGGGCGACCAGCTCGCCGCCGTCATTGGCCACGACAGCCTGCAAGCTCTGGTCGCCGACGTCGAGATGCACGTGCGTGACCGGGCCGGCGAACACGAGGGCTCGCACTCGCGCCGCCAGCGTGCCCGTACCCGCCGGCACCAGTCGCACCCGCTCGGGGCGCACGATCACCGTGCACGCACCGGTCACATCACTCGTGTCGGCCTCGAACGCTCGGCCACCGATGATCACGCGCCCCGCAGTGCTGACGGTGGCCGGCAGGAGGTTCGCGATGCCGAGGAAGTCGGCCACATAGGCGGTGGTGGGGTGGTCGTACACCTCCCGCGGCGTGCCGACCTGATCGATCTCGCCGGAGCGCATGACCGCCAGCCGGTCGCTCATGGTGAGCGCTTCTTCCTGGTCGTGGGTGACGTAGACGAAGGTGATGCCCACCTCCTGGTGCAGTTGCCGCAGCTCGAGCTGGAGTGCTCGACGGAGCTTCGCGTCGAGCGCACCGAGCGGCTCGTCGAGGAGCAGCACGCGCGGGCGCAGCACCAACGACCTCGCCAGCGCGACGCGCTGCTGCTGGCCACCGGACAGCTGATGCGGTTTGCGCGACGCGTACTCGGTGAGCCGCACCAGTTCGAGCGCCTCGTTCACGCGCCGGCTGCGCTCTGCCTTGTCGATCTTGTGCGAGCCGCCCTTCTGGAAGCGGAGTCCGAACTCGACGTTCTGTGCAACCGTCTGGTGCGGGAAGAGCGCATAGCTCTGGAACACCGTGTTGACCGGCCGCCGCTCCGGTGGCACGTCGCGCATGTCCACGCCGTCGATCCGCACGAGGCCCACCTCGATCGGCTCGAAACCCCCGATCAGCCGCAGCGTCGTCGTCTTGCCGCAACCAGAAGGACCCAACAGCGAGAAGAACTCACCCGACTCGATGGTGAGGTCGATCGACTTTAACACCTGCTGTTCGCCGTACCACTTCGACAGCTCGGTCAACTCGATGCGGCCACCACCGAGACCCCTCCGGCCGCCGCCATCGCTGCCATCGCTGTCGTCAGCGCCGGGCATGCGTGCAGCTGTCTGTTCGGTGCTCGAGCTCACCATCGCGGACCCCTGTTCGTCGTGGCCACCCTTCCCACAGGGTGTTGGCTGAACGATCGTTCAGTGAACCGCGAATCTAGTCGACTCGACGATCACGCCGTGCCGAGGAACAAGATGTCACCGGTGGGCGCCGGCGATCCCTCCTCGGGCTCGATGGTCACTCCCCACGCGTCGGGGACGGAGTCGATGTCGACCACGGCTCGGAGTCGGCCGTCGCCTGCCGACTGCAGCACCTGCATCGGTTGCGGCACCTCATCGGCGATCAACCACAACTCGTAGGCCGATCCGCTCGGGGCTGGGGGCAGTCCATCGGCGATCAGCACTGCTGTTCCGTCGCTCGACGACCACGCCACCTTCACCGTGCCCGAGCCCGAGCCGGCGCCCGGCACGAGCGTGAGCAACCTCGAATCGGGCTCCGCCATCACGTCGGCCAGTGCACTCGCAGAGGCTGGCTGGTCATCACCGTTGCGGAGCACCACGGCGGTGGCGACGAACAGTGCGATCGCGGCCGCCGCAACGAGCACGCCTTCGATGATGCGTTGCCGGCGGCGCCGTCGCTCGGCCAGGTCGGCCACCCTGTCGGGCAGGAGCGGCGACAGCTGACGCGTGTGCGCGATCTCGGCCATCACCCGCGACTTCATCGACGCGGGCGGATCGGCCGACTGAGCGGTCGCCACGTGTGTCAGGGTGGCACGGAACGCCAGCACATCGGCACGGCACACCTCGCACGACGGATAGTGGGCCTCGAAGGCCATTCGTTCGCGTTCGTCGAGCGCGTCGAGCGCATAGGCGGCGCCCAGGTGGTGGACGTCGATGTCGTTGCTGCTCACTGGGTGCCTCCGAGCTCGTCGCGCAGCCTGATCATGCCATCGCGAATCCGGGTCTTCACGGTGCCCTCGGCGACATCGAGAAGTACCGCAACCTCCCGATAGGTGTGTCCGCCGAAGTACGCGAGTTCGAGAGCCTCGCGTTGCAGCGGCGACAGTTGTTCCAGCGCGTGACGAACACGAGCTCGATCGAGTGTCGTCTCCAATCGAGCGACCACGTCGTCATGATCTCGGACCACATTCGACGCCTCGCGCGCCACGCGGTTCCGGGACGACTGCTCGGAGCGCACCCGGTCGACGGCACGGCGATGCGCCATCGTGGCGGCCCACGACATGACACTGCCCTTGGTTCCGTCGTAGCGGGCGGCCAGTCGCCACAGTTCGACGAACACCTCCTGCGCGACCTCCTCGCTCTGCGATGGGTCGCGCACCACCTTCAGCACCACGCCGTACACCACCGGAGCGAGGCGATCGTACAATTCGGCAAACGCGGCCTCGTCGCCCCGACCTGCACGACGGAGCATGACGCCGAGGGGATCGCTGCCGTCCGCGACGATGACCTCGGCGCGCTCGGTGCGCCCGAACCTCAGGACGCCCACATCGCCGTCCTGTCGGGATCTGCGATCGACGCGGTGCGTTGCGCGCCGGCGGCCGATGTGTGCAAGGACGCCTGATGCGCGACGAGGAGGGCAGGTGACATGACTGCGGTTCGAAGTAGCGAGCCTGGCGGATTGGTCGAGCCGCCGACTCGCTCCGAGAAGAACGAACCGGAAGCGCCCGGGCTCCGAACCGGTGCCGTGACACCACGGACTCCGCTGCGCCTTCCGGCAACCGATGAGTCGTCGGAGGAGGCCTTCAACCTCGGCGGCGGGCACTGGCCAGGAAAAGTCGGCGCCATCGATCGGTTCCCGACCGACGACCATGTCTCCTCGGATCGGCATCGACACCATCTTGACGTCGTCCAGCAAGGCCTGCGGTGTCATTGCATTCGGCAACCGGGCCACGATCGGTCTTCGCACGGCTCCGCGGAGACCACGCCAGATGCCGACCAGCTCACCGGCTGGTCGGCATCGGCGCGCTGACTACGGTGTCGGTGTGCACACGTCTGACATCGAGTACCACTTCGAGGGCAAGCGCTTCGTCGGTCATCTCGCGCTGCCCGATGGCGAAGATCGGCGTCCTGCCGTGCTCGTGTGCCACGAGGGCCCCGGCCTCGACGACAACGCGAAATCGATGGCGGTCCGGTTGGCCGATCTCGGGTTCGTCGCGTTCGCTCTCGACTATCACGGCAACGGTCAGCCACTCGAGCTGTCGGAGATCCGCGAGCGACTCGGGCCACTGCGCGACTCGGCCGAGCTCACCAGAGCGCTCGGACTCGCCGGTCTGCAGGTCCTGCTCGCCGAGCCGAGGGCGGATGCATCTCGCGTCGCGGCGATCGGGTTCTGCTTCGGAGGCACGATGGCACTCGAGCTCGCCCGAGCCGGCACCGATCTGCGGGCCGTCGTCGGCTTTCACAGCGGCCTCGGAACCCCGCGCCCGGAGGACGCGTCGGCGATCACCGCAGCGGTCCTGGTCTGCATCGGAGCCGACGACCCGATGATCCCACCCGAACAGCGCGCCGCGTTCGAGCTCGAGATGCGATCGGGAGGTGTCGACTGGCGGATGCATCTCCACGGCGGCGCCGTCCACAGCTTCACCAACCCGAATGCGGGGCGATTCGGCAGTCCGGCGGCGGCCTACCACGAACTCACGGCCAGCCGCTCATGGCGGGCGATGCTCGACCTGTTCGACGAGGTCATGCCTCGATGACCTGGCCGCGACTCACGATGGCCGACCTCCCCGTTCCGCCATCGACCGAGATACTCGTCCTTCGTCCGTTGGCGCCCGAGCACAACGAGCGAGATCACGCCGCGTGGATGTCGAGCATCGAACACATCCGCTCCACGCCTGGGTTCGGGGACGGCACGTGGGGTCCCGATACGTGGCCGTTCGAGATGACGTCCGACCAGAACCTCGGCGACCTCGTGATGCACTGGAACGAGTTCGTCGCCGGCGATGCATTCGCCTACACCGTGCTCGATCCGACCACCGACGACGTGATCGGCTGCGTGTACATCGACCCCGACACCACCGACGAAGCGGATGCACAAGTGCGTTCATGGGTGCGCTCGTCGAGTGCTGCGCTCGACACCACGCTCTTTGCCGCCGTCGATGACTGGCTCCGGTCGGCCTGGCCGTTCGACGGCGTGCGCTGGCCCGGGCGAATCGTCACACGCTGACGGTCACGTTCGTGCCGTCAGCGATCAGCGATCACCCACCCATCGACGCGCCTCCGAGTGGAACCAGCTGGTCGGCGAACGCGTCGACCGTCGCCTCGTCGGCACCGATCACCGACACCACCCATCTCCCCAGCACCACCACACGTCCGGCGCCCGGCCCGATCACGTCGGCGGCAGCGACCTCGGCCGCGGAGTCACGCCATGCCTTCGTGGCGTACTCGCGCAACACCACATCGAACGTCGACACCCCATCGGCGCAGCCGGCCTCGTTCAGGGCCACCCGAAAGCCGAACACGAAGCCGTTCACCGTCTCGTCGGGCAACGAGGCGACGGAACACATGCCGTACTGCTCGGCAGAGATCAGCTCGAAGATCTCGGCATACCTGCGGGGAACGAACTCCGTGGTGATGTCGGGGTTGTCCCGACCGCCGGCGACAGCGATCGTCGCGTCATAGGGCCAGGGGCAACCCGAGTCGAGCAGACCATCGGCTGCGAACGGATCGAACATCATCATCGTGTTGTGGTAGGCGACCGGATCGCACCCTTCGAGCACCTGCTCGCCGTCATGTCCCGAGTGTGTGTCAGGTCCGGCGCCCGCTGCCGTCACCGCGTCATCGCCCTCGGAGTCGCGCAGCGCCCAGATCGCGAAGACGCCCGCGGCCACCAAGCACGACACCACGACCGCCACCGTCAGCCCGAGCCCTCGGCGAGCAGTGCGCGGCGACGGGACAGGGTCGACCAGGTCGGCCGGTCGATCGGGAGACGGCGGTTGATCAGACACGATGGCGACAGTCTCCCATGGGCGGCTCCGACGAAGGTTGCAGCCGTCAAGCAGGTCGAGCCCGGTCTTGACGCAATCTTGACCCGAAGACGTGGCGCGGCAGCGACGCGCATCGGACGGTGAGGATCACTATGCGTATCGAGGGCATCTCCGAAGGGTCGGCATCTCAGCTGGCCGGCCATGCCTTCGAGCACCACGTGCCCGTTCGAACGCCGGTTCAGCAGCGGGTCTCGCGGTCGGCTCCGAACAACACCTCCGTCGACGCGACGGCGGGCGTTGTCATCGACACCCACGACAGTGCGGCCGAGTCGCCACCGCGCCATGAGGTCGAGTTCACCCGTCGGCACCGTGTCATCGCGGTCGGGAGCGAGCAGAAGGGAGTGATCGACCGCAACGACGACGGGATGATCGATCTGCGGGACCTCCCGTTCGACTACTTCCAGATCGCCCGGCAGATGAACCGAGTCCCCGTCGCGCGACGCCCACCCGATCCCGAGGCCTGAACGTCGGATCGACGCCGCGCTGAGTTCGAGAACAGCTCCGTCGACAAGACGACACCCTGGGTGTCCTGCTGTGTCAGAGTCTTGGTTCATGGGGGCACCCGACATGACGAGAATCGGGCACGACGGCGCGCCAGAACGGAGCGGCGTTGGCGCGACGACGGTCGAATCGCTCATCGGCTCGATCCCGTTCGGCGTGTCTGTGTGGACGGCGATACGTGACACGGACGGTGCGATCACCGACTTCGAGTGCTGCGCTGCCAACGGCCGCGCCTCCGGGTACGTCGCCATCTCCGTCGGCGGCGCCCAGACTGTTGTCGGACAACGCTTTCACCGGCTGTTCGACGACGACGTCGGCCGGGCGATGTTCCAGCGATTCTGCGGGGTGGTCGACACCGGAGAAGTCGACACCGTCGAACGAGAGGCGGCACGGTTCCCCGGTCTGTGGTTCGAGAACGTCGCAGCCCGCCTCGGCGATGGCTTCGTGAATCTGATCCGCGACATCACCGAACGGCGCTCCATGACCGCCACACTGGAGGAGAGCGAACATCGCCTGCGCCTTGCCGAGCAGCGTGCGAAGGAGAGCGAACGGCAGTATCGACTGATGGTCGACCATGCCGGCGACGTCGTGGTGACCTTGCGACACGGCCTCATCGAGTGGGTGTCGCCGTCGCTCGGTCGACTCGCGGGCTGGGCCGACGAAGAAGTCATCGGATGCGATTCGATGGACTTCGTCCATCCGGACGACGTCGTGCTCGCCGAAGAAGCCGAATGGACGGCCAGACAATCGACAAGGGTCCGACTTCGCGTCCGCCACAAGAACGGCCAGTGGCTGTGGGCGGACTTGATCGGCCGGATCGCCGGCCCCGATGACGAGGACACACATCCACTGGTCCTCACCATCATCGATGCCCGCGCCGAGGTGGCAGCGCTCGAGGCTCTCGAACGCGCCGGGCACGAACGTGAACGACTCGACGAGCAGATCAGGGAGTCGGCGCGCCTGGAGAGCCTGTCGCAACTCGCCGGCGGCATCGCTCACGACTTCAACAACCTCCTCGTGGGGGTGCTCGGCAACGCCGAACTCGCGCTCGAGGATCTGTCTCCGACCTCGCCGATTCGCGGCCGGCTGGAATCCCTCTCCGCAGCGGCCCTGCACGCCGCGGAGCTGACCCGCCAACTGCTCGACTTCACCGGTCGCCAGCCCCGCGAGCGGATTGCGCTCGAAGTGCGTGCCTTGATCTCCGACACGGTGGATCTGGTGCGATCGATGGCCTCCCGACCGATCACCATCGTCTCCGAGCTCGAGTCCGACACTCATCGGCAGATCGGCGTTCTCGGTGACCGCAGCCAACTCCAGCAGGTGGTGATGAACCTGCTGATGAACGCCCACGAAGCGACCGAACAGGGCAATGGCGCGATCCAGGTGCAGACCAGCGCGGTGATGATCGACGACGAGGCTGCAGACCTCGGTGTGACGCGAGGACGGTACGTCTCGATCGAGATCTCCGACAACGGGAGGGGCATCCCACCGGAACACCATCGCCGCATCTTCGATCCGTTCTTCACCACGCGGACCGATGGGCGAGGTCTCGGGCTCGCGGTCGTGAGCGGCATCGTCCGTTCTCACCACGGTGCGATTCGAATGCGTAGCCACGTCGGGCAGGGCACGGTGTTCACCGTCTTGCTGCCGGCGGTGGACGCCCCCGTGCAGGGCCAGGCACCGCGACCGGCCTTTCGGCTCAATCGCCAACCGACGGTGCTGGTGGTCGACGACGACGAGTTGGTGCGCGACATCACCAGCGACATCCTCCGTCGGGCGGGCTTCCAGGTGGTGACGGTCGGTCTCGGCCGCGAAGCGATCAGCGTGTTCGCCCAACGTCACGCCTCGATCGATTGCGTCGTGCTCGACGTGAGGCTGCCCGATCTGTCCGGCGACGAAGTATTGATGGTGCTACGCGCCGTCGAGCCGAGCATCGCCGTGGTGATCATGAGCGGATACTCTGCGGCCGACAAGGTCCAGGGCGAGGTCTACCTCACGGCCAGCGACTTCGTGCAGAAGCCGTTCCGGCCGGAGGTGCTCGTCACCAGCGTGCGCAACTCGCTTCGTCAGACGCCGTTCGGCAACGGCCGGGAGCAGCACTTCGACAAGCCCGACGCCTTGAGTTGATCTGCTGACCGCACCGGCGAACGCCCAGGTCGGTCAAGCAGCGGGCTCGTTGAGCTCGACGAGGTTGCCCGATGGGTCGTTCAGGAACACCTGACGACCGGGCCCAACCGGTTTCGGATCGCTGACGGTCACGCCATGGGAGCGGATCTCTTCGACCGCCGCATCCAGGTCGCCAACACACATGGCGAAATGCTGGCCCTTCTGGCTGGGCACGTCGATCTCCAGCAGATGCACCTGTTGATCCCCGAGGTCGAGCCAGGCGCCGCGGAACGAGAAGTCGGGGCGGTCGGTGCGCTCCACCAGCCCGAGCACCTTCGTGTAGAAGTCGATCGCCGCGGCTGCATCGGTGACGTTGATCGACACGTGATGAATCCCGAGCACCTGCATCTCCTCAGTCTCACACGTTCACCGCGCAACGGTCCGCCCGTAGCCTGGCTCAGATGAGCACTCGAGCAGGCCAGGCCGCGACCAGGACGCTTCGATCGGCCGTCGGTTTCGCAGCGGCCAGGATCGCCTCGAGCGACCGGCTGATGAGCGTCGTCTACGACCTGATGAACGAGACCAATTTCGCCGGGCTCGCCGAGCACGAGGAGATGCTCAGCGATTCCGTCCGCGTCGACGCGTACCACCGCGGCATCCGGCGCAACGTGCAAGCGGGCGATGTGGTGGTCGACCTCGGCACCGGCACGGGGCTGCTCGCCTTCATGGCCAGCCGTGCGGGGGCGAAGAAGGTGTACGCCGTCGAGCACTCCGACTTCATCGATGTCGCCCGCGAGATCGCCCGCCACAACGGCTTCACCAACATCGAGTTCGTGAAGGCCAACAGCCGTGAGTTCCGGCCGCCCGAGAAGGTCGATGTCGTCCTCCACGAGCAGATGGGTGACGAGCTGTTCAACGAGAACCTGCTCCAGAACCTGCTCGACGTGCGCGATCGATTCCTGCGCCCGCACGGCCGAATCCTGCCGGCCAGGTTCCGGCTGTTCGTCGAGCCGGTCACCATGCACGAATCGAGGCGTGTCCGACGTTTCTGGAACATCGACCTGCCCGACGGCATCGATCTCGCACCGATGCGCGAGTCGCCCATCATCGCTCGCTACGAGACCGGTCGGAACGAACAGACGTGGCTCACGCGGGGTGCGGTGGCGGCCACTGTCGCCGCCCCCACACCGATCCTGGAGTTCGACCTCGACACGCTCGAGGGCGTCGATGCGCTCGCCACCGACTTCGTCGTCGAGCGCACGGCGTCGGCCGACATGATCGTGGACGGCACGTGCATCTGGTTCGAGGCGGTGTTCGACGACGACATCGTGCTGTCCACCTCGCCGCTCGGCCCCGTCACCAGTTGGGGCAACCGCATGTACCGCCTCGATCAGGAGATCGCCAAGGGTGAGCAGCTCCGCCTCAGTGTGCACATGGGTCGACTCGTCGATCCCGACACGTGGATCGTGATGCCGCTGTAGTCCTCCGCCGAGCGGATGACGAGAATCGACCTCGCGACCCACACCGACGACACTCGGCGCGCCGAGCTGGACGGGGCTCGGACTGATGCCGAACGCGGGCGCGAAGACCGCCAAGAACCGAGTTCACTTCGATCTTTGCCCGGACGACCAGCAAGCGGAAGTCGAACGATTGGAGCGCCTCGGGGCGCGACGCATCGACATCGGCCCAGCCGGCGTCACGTGGGTGGTGATGGCCGACCCGGAGGGCAACGAGTTCTGTGTGTTGCGCTCGCTCGCTCAGAAGGAGCAAGACCAGTCGAGGCCCAGCGATCGATAGATCCGATCACGCGCCCGCAGGGATGAGTCCCCGATCTCGTCGGCCACCAGTTCGTCGATCGGGTGTCGGTGGTGGGTGATCACGACGATCAGACCCCGAACGTCGTCCACCTCGTCGTCGAATGCAAGCGGGTCGCCGCCATGTGCCATCTGCAGAGCCTTGTCGAGTTTCGCTGTCGTGGCCAGACCCGAACGGCAGGCATGGGCGGTGCTCGTTCAGCGGCGACCGGTGAGGTCGAGGAGTCTCGCCTGTGGTGAAGCGGTGTCGTCCGTCTCGCCGAGCGCCGCAATGCCGAACCCCATTCCGGCCGGTCCGTTCTCGACGATGCCGAGCACGGCATCAACCAGGTCTGCATCAAGTCGCTCACTTGCTCCGATCGAACGCGCAAGATCCCAGGCGTGCAGCGTCATGTCGAAGACGCGGAATTCCAGGAACTCTCGACCAGTGATCTCGCCGAGGGGATGGTCCACTCGCCGACCCAACGCCGTTGCGGCCTTGAACGCGTCGAGCTGTGCGACAGACGTGATCGCCCACGCCGTGAGAGCGTCGTCGCCGAGCTGCGGTGCTGACATGACTTCCTCGATCGCGTCCGAAGCGCTCATCCCGCCGAGGATCAACACAGCGAACCGATTGCCACCCACCACATGGGCGGTGAGGTAGTGAACGTCCCAATCGGAGCACGGCGTGGCTCCTGTCCAACCACCCTGATCTACCGCGGCGACGCGCCGCCCGAACTCGTCTGTCGCAACATCGAGTGCGTTGAGCAAGTCCATGTGAGCCTCCGAGCAGCCGACCCTAACGCCCGACGTGGCAGGACGTATCCAGCGACCGATCACTGGCAGTTCTGGCCGGGTGCGACGCCCCTTCGCCGAGTGGTGCAAGGCCCGTCGGGTCAAGGTCGAGCGGATTGAATTGCCTTCTAGCGTTGGCCCAATCGACGTCGTCGACGGCGAAGCCGCGCGATGTCGAGTGAGCGGCGACCTCGTCTCGTGCACAGGCGACGCATTCGGGCCCCATCCACGGAAGCAAGGTTTCTAGCGACTCGCGAGTTTGGGTGACGTCACAGATGATCCCGGCGCGACCATCGGATCGCGCTCCACGAAACTCACGCTCGCATCGTGGGCGATGTGCGTCGCAAGTGCCGCCGATCTCGATGATCCCGATCAATCAGGCAGATCGGTGCCCTGCGGATTTCCCGCGGGAAATCCGCGAGGCTCAGATCGGCAGCCATTCCGGTAATCCGTCAAGGGTGTGAACATCTCGGTGAACAACGCGGGCGTGACCACGCCATCAAGAGAACAATCACCGGTTCGACTCACCCGGCGCCGTTGACCGGCCGTTCGGGTCGCCGCCTTGCCTGACCGCTTGCTCGCTCGAGCCACGCGCCATCTCCGCTCCACCATGCAGGCCGGAGGTCCGCACGGTGCCCCAGACAGACACTTGGAGGGCGCTGTTCCACGGGCCATCGGCACCGCGTCCAGGGATGGCCTTACGTAGTGCTGAAGCGTTGCTCGAATTGCGCAGGGCGCTTGACCTCGGAAGTCGGCCGCGATCCAGCTTGCTCGGCGCCTACGTTCGATGTGTGCTGTCTGCCGAGGAGCTCGAGCGGTTCGGGACCGACGGATATCTCGTCGTGCGCGGGATTGCGCCTGAGCGGACCTTGATCGAACTCGACGCCGAAGTCGACACGCTCATTGCTGGAACACCACCGCCACCGGACAAGGTCGGGTTCCACCACTACTTCGAGGATCCGGCCCGTCTCCCGGCCGCACTGGCACCGAACGCGGATCACACCATCCCCACACCTACGCGCGGAGCCAGCAATCCTCGCTCGCCGGTGGCGTCAGCAAGCCCGTCCTCATGCCGTCCTCATGCCGTCGAGGTCAGTTCGTAGTCGGACCGTTTCCGGCGCGGAGTTCGCGGATGATGGTGTCGATCACCCACGCCACCACCGGTCCAGACTCGGTGCCGGGTACGCCGAACTCTTCTCGCATCCGCAACCACGCCTGCGTCGATACCAAGCAACGGATCACCGCAGCGATACGAAGCTGCTCTCGTTCCCCGAGCTTGGGAAAATCCTTGGCGATCGTTTCGCACATCTCGCGTGAGTTCGCCTGCGTGTCGGCGGCGAAGCGACGCGGGTCAGCGTTGAAGACCGCCTCGGCTCGGGCGGTCACATAGTTCTCGTCGAGCAACTCCATCAGGCGACGGCTGGTTGGAGCGATGTCGTCAACGCCACCTATCCCAAATGATGGTTTCACGCCGCCAAGGTGCAGCCGTTGCGCTAAACCGTGCAGGAGGGCGTCGCGGTCAGGGAAATGGCGATACACGGTGCGTTCAGACACCCCCGCAGCCGCAGCGATGTCGCGGGTGGTCACGTCGTCGGCACGTCGATCACCCAGCAGAGCGGTCACGGCGTCGAGAATGAATTCTCGAGTTTGCGCCGTCTGACGGTCGCGCAATGCTGACGTATAGGGCTTGCTCGTCGATCGCTTCAGTGCTTCGCTCATCGGACCCCTCACATCTTGGTCACGAACATCTTGGCAGAGATCGGTCGTCATGGCAACATTATGTATTGACGGCAGACAACAGACATGATTGAGTCGAGAGCGACACGAGGGGGCCATATGACTGACCGAATCACCCACACCGCACCTGCCATGACGTTCGAACCGCCGGCGCCCGGCCAATGGGAGCTCGAGACCACCCACCACGGCCTGCGGCCCCTCTCCCCTTTCCTTCGCGACGCATACCAACGGGCATTCGAAGGCGGCATCGTCGAGCCCATGAAGCGCTACGGCCTACCGCTCGCCACCGTGCAGGCCAAGTTGGTTCACGGTTGCATGTATGTCCGGCCACTCGCAATCGGCGAGAAGTCCGGTTCCAAACCCAAGGCACCGCCGCCCGCGTTCCTGATGAAGCTCATCATCCGCGTTCACCCCGAGCTACGCCGGCGTGCGAAGACTGCTGAGCAAGCCTTCGCGCAACGACGGTGGCGCCAGGAGGTCGACCAATGGTTCGACAGCGACCGAGCCGAGCAGCGTGCGAAGAACCGCGCGCTGCAGGCCGTCGAACCCGGTGCACTCACCGATGTTCAGCTCGCGGCTCACATCGCAAGCGCGCTGTCACACTTTCAGCAATCCGCACAACGGAACCTGGCAACACACGGTGGCGATCTCATACCCACCGGCGATCTGTTGGCACACTGTGAAGCGTGGGGAATCAGCGCCAACGAGGTCGGCGGCCTTCTCACCGGCAGCTCGCCTGCAACCGTCGAAACGGCTGCGATGTTGAGCTCGGTGGCCCGCGCAATCCAGCACAGCGGAGCGCCGATGGCCTCGTTCCGCTCGGTCGATGACGTGCGAGCTCTTGGCCCAGAAGTCGCAGCGGCGGTTGATGCGTGGTTGGAGCTGCACATGTGGCGCACGGTCACAAGCGACGACGTCGACCGACCGACGCTGGCTGAACTGCCAACGCTGCAGCTCGCAGCGTTGCTCAGTGCCACCGAACACCTCGACGTCGCCGAACCCGAAGACGCCGCAGTCCACGCTCGCGTTCCTGCTGAAGACCGCGCGCTGTTCGACGAGTTGGTGATCGAAGCGCGCTACGGGCACCGTCAGCGCGAGGACATTCGCGGCTTGTGTTGGAACTGGCCAAGTGGATTGGTGCGGCGAGCCCTCTTGGAGGCGGGCCGACGCCTGCAGGAGACCGGAGGGTTACAGGAGGTCGCGCACGTCGTCGAGCTTTTCCCGCACGAACTCGACGGTCTGCTGCGCGGCGCTGGCGGACCGTCCGCCGACCAACTCGCGATGCGTGCCGCCGAGCGAGACCGCATCGAGGCCACGCCGCCGCCACGTCACCTCGGCGAGCCTGAGGCTGCCGCCTCGTTCGATGTGTTTCCGAAGGCAATGGCTCGAGCGACCGCTGCAATCATGGCGAACCTTGCCGCCGACGGAACCGCCCCACCCATCAACCACGACTCATCCACGGTGAGCGGCATCGGAATCGGGACCACCCCATACCGAGGACGAGCCTGTGTCGTGCGCGACCTGATGCTCGCCTTCGATCAGCTCGAGCCGGGTGACGTTCTGATCGCGCCGTTCACCGGACCTTCGGTGAACTCATTGCTGCCCGTGATCGGTGCCCTCGTGGTCGAGGAAGGCGGCGCGCTGTGCCACGCCGCAATCGTTGCGCGCGAGTTCGGTGTTGCGGCAATCATCGGCGCCCACGGAGCGACAACCCGTATTGCTCACGGAGCCCAGGTCGAGGTCGACCCACGGCAAGGCACCGTCCGCTTGCTCTGACCACCTCGTAGCGCCACGTACTCTTCGTGGCAGGACTGACCACCGGGTGGACGGGTGACACGCACACGCAGCGAGTACCGGATTCGTCAACGAACTCCGCCAGCGTCGCCGTTGCGAAGCGGCGGGTGCCGTGCACCGTCTTCGTCGCCCACCGCTCCGTACCGCTCAACGAGTCCACCCCCAGGTAGATCCGCGGTCCCCACGCCTCAGCTCAGGCCCTCGTTGTCGCAATGATCCAGTCATCCTCGAAACCTACGGAAGCCCATGGGCAAACCATGGGCGAGCCATGGGCACGACAACGCGGACACGACCCCCGAAAACAGAGGAAACCCTGCCAACGGCAGGGTTTCCTCTCGAGCGGATGACGAGATTCGAACTCGCGACCCTCACCTTGGCAAGGCGATGCCCAATGTCCAGGATGTCCGTGAGCTGGTGTTTCGTGTGCTGGAGTTGTCCGTAGAGCCCAGGAAAC
>JANNQK010000100.1:0-4501 GCA_031400715.1 Actinomycetes bacterium
GCATCCGCCTGTATGTCTCACGTGTCGCGCCCACGGAGAGTGACGATATGCAGTCCCACTTCGCGGATCGTGGATGCCCCCGAAGAGGCGATCAGGCGCAGGTGGACGCGGCCATGCTCGCGTTCAGCGCGCCCGAGTTCACGCCCGACGCGACGTCGTGGCGAGGTGCACCCGGACGATCGACGCCGTCCTGCCGGAGGTCTGGTACCCGGTCGGCGTGGTCTCGCGATCCCGATGGTTGACCGGCTTGACTTGACCGGGTTGACCGCTACGCTCGGAGACATGAACGCCACCCGCACCATCGACCGATCGGTGAAGGCCTTCGAGGCCGAGTTGCGCCGCCAGGTCGAGATCCACGGCCAGTTGACCGGCGATCCCGACGAGCTCGGTCGACGTGCCGCACGCGCGGTCGCCGCCGGCGCTGCGTGGGCCGCCGACGTCGGTCCCTTCTACGACACCGCCGGCGCCCAAGCCGCGCTCGACGGCGTGTCGAAGCAGGCCGTCTCCGCCCGGGTCACCGCCGGCCGTCTCCTCGCCCTCCGCCTCGCGCCCGACGGCAGCGCCCGCGACCGGCTCGTCTACCCCGTGTGGCAGTTCGTCCCCACCGTGCTCCGTCACCTCCCACGCGTGCTCGCCGCCGCCGGCCACGACCCCGAGCGCACCACCAGCGGCTGGATCATCGCCACCTGGCTCACCACACCGCACCCCGACCTCGGCGAGCGCTCGCCACTCGAGCTGCTCCGCGCCGACCACGTCGACCAGGTGCTCGCCGCAGCCGGCGACGTCGCCCACGCTCTCGGCGCCGACGAGCGCACCGCCCTCCGCACCCCCGCCCGCACCGCCTCATGACCACCGCTCACGAAGCGGGGAGTGGGCGGGGATGACGGCGGCAACCGGGCTCGGGGAACCGCCCGACCATCTGCTCGGCTTCCCCGAGGCCGCACCGACCACCGAGCTCCACCGGCTCTCGGAGTTCCCCGGCTCGTGGTGGTTCGCCAGCGCCAGCGCCGACGACGGCGGCGGCGGCCGCTTCGACCTTCCTCACCCGAACGGCACCTGCTACCTCGCCGACTCGCTCACCGGCGCCGTCGTCGAGAAGCTCCTCCGCTCACCCGTGAAGGTCGTCGTCGCCGAACGCCTCGACGAGCTCTTCCACACCGTCGTCTCCGTCCGCCGCATCCCACTCACGGCCGACCTCACCGCCCGCAGGGCCACCGCCTACGGACTCAACGCCGAGATCCACACCACCCTCGACTACCGCCGCACCCGCCGCTGGGCGATCGCGCTCCACCGCGCCGGTTTCCGCGGCCTCCGGCACCGCCTGCGCGGCGACGTCACCCAACGTCTCGCCGGCTGGGCGCTGTTCGGCACCGCCGGCCTCCGTCACCGCGCGCCGAACGGCATGACCACCGCAGTGCGCACCCTCGACCGCAGCGAGGTGGAACGCGTGCTGGAACGTCTCGGTGTCGAGGTCCGCCCCATCCCCGCCACCGTCCCCATCGTGCCGCCGCCGAGCTCACCATCCGGCCCTGCTCCCGGCCGCCGCCGCCGCTGAATGTCACTGCCGCTGAATGTCACTGCCGCTGAATGTCACTGCCGCTGAATGTCACTGCCGCTGAATGTCACTGCCGCTGGACGCTGTCGTCGCTGGACGCTGTCGTCGCTGGACGCTGTCGTCGCTGGACGCTGTCGCCGCTGGACGCTGTGGCCACTGAATGTCACCGTCGCTGAACGCCGTCGCTGAACGCCGTCGCTGAACGCCGTCGCCGCTGAAGGTCGCCGCCGCTGAACGCCGTCGCCGCTGAAGGTCGCCGCCGCTGGACCCTGTCGCCGCCGCTGGACGCTGTCGCCACTGAATGTCACCGTCGCTGAACGCCGCCGCCGCTGAAGGTCGCCGCCGCCGCTGACGGCCATCCCGGGCTGCATCGCCGGCGATCAGCGGTCCGATGCGGCGTCAGGGATCCACGATGCGCCGCTGATCTCCTCCCAGCCCCTCGGATCGGCGAGCACACGATCGACTCGACGCCAGCCGATGTTGCTCGCCGACCAGCTCTCTCCGACGACCGTGATCACGCGATCACCCTGCCGCAACCGCCGGAAGCGGCCGGTGACGATGGCGTGCAGGTACTGGTCGACGGCATCGATCTCGTTCTGCGAACCGGAATCGCACGCGTCGCACCCGCAGTCGGGGAGACAGGCGACCACGTCGGCCGGCCATCCTGTGCCCAAGGTGAGCCCGGCATCATCCGCATCGCCGAGGCGGCTCCGGGCGATCACCACCGTGAGCGCCGACTCGACGTTCGGCACGATCGTCACGACGCGACTCAGGTCGGTCCGAGGCGGCCGGATCCACTCGACCGGGCCACCGTGTGACCCCAGGCCGAGCTCGATCAGCGCCTCGGCCCACGCGTCGGCCCGGGCACCGATGATCCGGTACCGGCCAGCGGCGGTGACGCGTGAGTACTCGTCGTCGCTCGGATGGCGGTCTGGGTGCGGGTCGGGCCATGGCGAGAGGTCGGAGGCGGTGCGCTCGAATGCCCGCTCAACGGCCTCGAACACCTCATCGACTCGCACGCCGCACAGTCTTCCCACTTCGTCATGAGGCGCACACGTGAATTGCCGGTCCCCGCGGAGCGGCCGGGTCATCGAACGTCTCCGGGGGTGTCATCGGGTTGGGTCCGCGGCGAGCGAGCAGCCAGGGGATTTCTTTCTCGATGGTGTTGACGATCGAACATATGTTCGATAGTGTTCCGTTCATGGACACGGCGCTCCACTCTCTCGATCAGGCGGTCCGCGACCTGTCGCGTGTGCCGCTGGACGAACTGGGACCTTCCGAATTGGGTGCGTTGGCGATCAGGGTGGGCCGTCACATCGACAAGGTGAAGATGCTCCACTCGCGCATCGTCGTCGAAGCCGACCGGGCCCAGTCGTGGCGCGAGTCGGGTGCGCGCGACATGGCCGACTGGCTGTCCGGCAAGACCGGCACATCGCGTGGCGAAGCTCAGTCACGCCAACGCTTGGGCGAAGCGTTGGACAAGTCCCAAGAGCTCGCGGATGCGGTCGAGAACGACGAGCTGTCCGCCGCGGCGGCCGAGCAATTGCACGACGCGATCATGAACCCACCCGACGGCACCGATGCCGACGATCTGGCCGATCTCATCGATGCCGCCAAAGGTGGTGGGCCGCGTGACGTGAAGGCAGCCGCCGACCGGTGGCGGGAAATCCACTCCAGCGAGACAGCCGAGCAGCGCACGGCGCGCCGGTTCGCAAAGCGGTCGGTCAGCTCGCGGCCGCCGTCGGACGGGATGGTCGAGTCGACCGTCGTGCTGCCCGAACTCGAGCATCGTCAGTTCATGAACGCGATCTCGCACGTCGCGGGTGACTGGGATGCGAACGACACCCGCACACACGCCCAACGGTTGGCGGACGGGTTGGTGCAGTTGTGCAAGGCGTACGCGGCCGGGACCGTGACGGGTGGTCGGGAGAAGCCGACGATCCTGATCGGTTGCACCGCCGAGACCATGGCCGGCCTCTCGGACGAACCGGGCTGGACCTCACACGGTGATCGCATCCCTGCCGACGTGGTCCGGCACCTCGCCGAGGATGCGATCCTTCGGCGGGTCGTCGTGGCCGGCGACGCGGTCATCAACCTCGGTACCAGGGTCAGGCTGGCGTCCGACGACCAGTACCAGGCGCTGATGTTGCGTGATGGTGGGTGCAGGTGGCCGGGCTGTCACATCCCGCCCGCCTGGTGCGAGATCGATCACCTCATCCAGGTCATCGAGGGCGGGCCGACCGATCTCGACAACGAGGCCCTCTGGTGCTCGCATCATCACCATGTGAAGCATCGTGCCGGTGTGACCGTGCTGGGCGACGCCCACGATCTCCATCTGCTCATGCCCGACGGCACCCTCGTCGCCTGCCCACCCAAAGGCCAGATGTCCGCCAGCCGGACAGATGCCAGCCGGACAGATGCGAGCCGGACAGATGCCAGCCGGGACGCCGAGCGAACAGCCCAGGCGGCGGCCTGAACGCTCGACCAGCCAGAACCTCCGCCCCAGCACCATCCGGGGCCACGTCGAGCACCCACCAGCGGTGCAGCCGGACCCGGCTGCACCGCACGCCCGCGTCCCCACGCAGCCAGCCACGAACCGCCAGGCTTCAGGGGCCGGGGACGCCGTCAGCCGCCGGGACGTCGACGAAGGGGCGGCCCCGAAGTCGGGTGCCAGCGGTGATACTGAACCGGTGATCCCCACGTGACGAGCCCTACATGACGAGCCCAACATGACGAGCCCTACGACTTCACTGTGCCTCGATTGCGGGCTCTGCTGCGACGGCACCATGCACTCCACGGTGGCCCTCGAACACGGCGATGATCGCGAGGTGCTGCTGCGCACCGGCTTCCACCTCCTGCTGTTCGAGGCCGAAGCCCGGTTCGAGCAGCCGTGCCATGCCTTCCACGGCTCGTGCACCATCTACGAGGATCGGCCCACCCTCTGCC
>JANNQK010000101.1:0-6106 GCA_031400715.1 Actinomycetes bacterium
AGGGCATCGTGCTCGGGGCCGCCCGGCGTGGTGCCGGGCGGCCCTTCACAGGAACGAGATCAGGCGAACTCGCTCAAGGTGCGGTGACTGCCGGGCAGTTCGGCGCGGTGGCCGGGACGGCGTCGGTGCACACGATGCGACCCTGGATCGTGGGAGCCAGCGGCGAGTTCGCCGTCACGTAGTCGGCCAGCACCTGGTCGAGGATCTCACGGGTGACCGACCGGCCGAAGACGTTGGCGTAGCCGTCGCCGCCGTTGGCCATGAAGTCGTTCATCGTCACCGAGTAGGTGTTGCCCGCAGCGAAGTCGATCGCCGCTCCGGTGCACGAACCGTCGGGTGCTTGGCGAACCGCACTCGTGACACGACTGCCAGCGGCAGCAGCGATGTCGTAGGTGAGGCACAGGCCCGACACCTGCGCGAACTTCCCGTTCGCACCGGGCATCGCGGAGACGCCGTTCTCGAGCGCGGTCTTCATCTCGGGGCCGGTGAGGTTGACGGTCACGGCGATGTTGCCGAAGGGCAGGACCGACAGCACCTGACCACGTGTGATCTGGTTGCTCGGCGGAGCCGCCGGGCAGAAGCCGCCGCCACCACCTGCATCGGGGCAGGTGAGATCGGCGCGCAGACCACCGGAGTTGGTGATCGCGAAGTCGGTGCCGTACCGGGTGCGCATCGCATCCGTGGTGACGTTGCCGATCAGCGATTCGCACAGGCGACCGTCACCGCGTCCGCACGAGTCCGAGCGCGGGATCCGCCGGTCGGCACTGCCGACCACGGTGCCGAGGATCGGCTGGAGCTGCGTGCGGTAGGTGGCCAGCAGCGCCGTGATGGTCGGGTCGGGCGTGACCGCCGAAGCGAGCGGCGTCGTGAACTCGACCGTCTTGGAGATCACACCGCTCGACGGATCGACGCGCAGGCTGACCGCGCTGTAGGTGAGACCCTTGCTGCGGTTCTCGGTGACCAGCGCGCCGTTGATGGTGTCGCTGAACTGGAAGTCGGTGTGGTCGCCGAGGATCAGGTCGAAGCCCGTGACGTTCGTCGCGAAGTCGACGAGCGGACCGACGCCCTTGCCGGTGCCGTCGTACCCGGTGATGCCGGCGTGGATGAGCCCGATGACCACCTGGGCGCCGGCACGCTTGGCGATCTCACGGCGGCGGTTGGCCGCGGCGGCCGGATCGGTGATCTGGATCGTGCCGAAGCTGCCCGGGAACACGAGGCCCGGCGCCTCCGGGTTGGTGATGCCGATCACGGCCACCTTCACGCCACCGATGACGAACATCTTCGCCTGGTCGGTGCCCGTGACGTTGTCGTTGACGTTCTTGAGGTTGGCCGACAGGTAGGTGAACGGCTTGCCGGGCTCGGTGGTCGACCGGGCCAGGTCGATCTGCTGCTGCAGGCGAGCGGTGCCGGCGTCGAAGTTGTGGTTGCCCAGGGTGTCGGCATCGAAGCCCATCAGTCGCATGGCGCGGATGGTCGGCTCGTCCTGGAAGAAGCTCGACAGCGGCGGCGTGGCACCGACCGCGTCACCTGCGGTGAGCAGCAGGGTGTTGGGGTTCGCGGCGCGGTGCTGGTCGAAGTACGCCTTCAGCACGGCTGCACCGCCGATGGTGACGGCCGGTGTTCCCACGCTGAGCGGGTCGAGCTGGCCGTGCCAGTCCGAGACGTTCAGGATCTGGATGTCGACCGGACGCGCCGGCGGCTTCGCCGATGCCGATTGCGAGGCGATCAATGAGACACCGAGCGCGGCGGCCACGACGATGGCGGCCGCCCGGACTCCTCTTCGGACCTGGTAGTGCACTGCGTGCTCCCTTCCCGCTCCCCCGCGGGGCGAATGTCCAAAACCGTACACCGTGTCGATGGAACGATCGAATGGGGGTCGCGGTACCTTGTCGTCCGACCCCAGGGTCGACGAGATGCGGAGGAGTCGTCGGTGTCTGTGCGTTGGACGAACGTCATCGGAGTAGCCACGTTGGTGGCACTTTCGGGATGCGGTGGCGACGACGGCGAGCCCGAATCATCCGAGCCCCGGGTGATCGAGGTCTCGATGACCGACAACGCGTTCCGGCCGAACTCGTTCCAGGTCGACCAGGGCGAGGTGGTCGTGTTCCGCTTCACCAACGACGGCACGGTCGACCACGAGGCCGTGATCGGTGACGAGATGTTCCAGATGGGGCACATGGACCACCAGCACCAGCCCGGCGAGGCCATGCCCGGCTCCGTCGTCATCGCGCCGGGTGGGCAGGCGGACATCCCGTATGTGTTCTCGATCCCCGGTGCATCGCTCATCGGCTGCCACGTCGACGACCACTGGAACGCAGGCATGAAGGCCACGATCGAGGTCGTCCCCGGCTGATCACCCCGCTCGCGCCACGCGGGCTGGGCCCATTCCCTCGCCTGCATCAGCGGTTCGAGTGACATGGTGTAGGTGATACCTTGCGCGCCGTTTGGTGCATCGGCGCATTTGGGGGCATGGGGGGCATGGCCGCCGGGCAGTCGGCCCCGACGGCACCTGCATCACGGACCCACCGCCGACGCCGGCACCGGATCCGCCGGCCCCGAGCCGACCGCCTGACCCACAGCTGCCAGCCGCCTCGCCCTGAGGCACGCAGCGTGCGTCGGGCCGTTGTCACGAACAGCGCACGAACCGCGTCAGAGCCAGCGGCGGGGGATGGGGAGGCGGTGGCGGAGGCGGACGAAGGCCAAGGTGGCCTTGTCGATCATCGAGGTGTTGTCGAAGCCCTTCACCTCGGTCGGCACCAGCCGCAGCAGGGTGGTGCCGTGCTCGGCGCGATCGGCGCGCATCATCTTCTCGTACTGCTTCGCGGCGACCTTGCCGAAGTAGTGCTCGGCCATCTCCCACCCGATATCGGCACTCGGGGCGCCTGCGGCTCCGTGCTCCACCGTCTCGAGCGTGCCCTCCACGATCACTGCCCGGTAGGGCGGGCGTTCGTCCTGGATGGTGACGCACACCCGCGGGTCCTTGCGCAGAGCACGCACCTTGGGTGAGTCGCTCTCGACGCTCAACCAGATGATCCCGTCGCGGTACGCGTACCAGATGGGCGCCTGGTTGGGCCGGCCGTCGGCGCGCAGATACGACAACACGGCGATGTGATCGCCGGTGAGGTACTTCTCCATTGCGGCAGGCTCGAACGCGGGCTGGCCACCGATCGCTCGGAACGGGAAGTCGGTGAGGCGGGCAGCGGTGTCGGTGGAGATTGGGTTTACGGTGTAATCCATGCCTCAACCATACGGTATACGGTGTAAACTCGCAACTGTGACTCGTGTCCCACTGACCGTCGAACGGATCGTCGCCGCGGCCCTTGCCCGCATCGACCACGACGGTCTCGACGGGTTCAGCATGCGCAAGCTCGGCGCGGACCTCGGCGTGGAAGCGATGGCGCTCTACAAGCACGTGCCCGACAAGGAGACCCTGCTCGACCTGGTGGTGGCCGGGGTGTACGCCGAGGTCGACCTCCCTGATCCCGACCACACATGGGACGAACGGATCCGCCACGTTGCCGACGAACTGCGGGCCGCTGTGCTCGCCCACCCGCACCTGCTCAGCCGCGCCGTCACCCAACCCCCCACCTCGCCCGTGGTGCAGCAGCGCATCGATGCGCTGCTCGGCGCACTCCGCGAGGTCACCGGCGACGACACGCTCGCCGTGCGCCACTTCTGGGTGATCACTGCGTTCGTCTCGGGGGCGCTGTTGGCCGAGACCTCCGCAGTCCGCCAGGCGTCAACCTCCACGGCCGAGCTGTCGACCGGGCTCGACGCGGTCGCCTGCCCGTCGCTCGCGGCGCTCGGGCCCGTGCTCGCCACGTGCGATTTCGCCACCGAGTTCACCTTCGGCCTCGACACCGTGCTCGCCGCCGTCCCTGTCGCCCGGCGCAGCGGTTCCCGTCAGCAGCGTTGACCAACGCCCGACTATGCAGCGGCGCGGGTGCGGCGAAGCAGGGGGTCGGCGATCCGGAGCGCCCGATCGGCGAGCTTCATCACCGTGCCGGCGGCACCGGGTGTTCGGCTGTCGACCAGGTTGCCCATCACGGCGAGCGTGATGTCGGCAGCCGCCTGCGTGCCGACTGCGATGCGGAGGCCGGGCTTCAACAGCCAGGGGTGCCCGATGATGAAGCTGAAACGCCGGCCGGTGCTCAGGAAGCTGTCGAAGCGCTCGCCCACCACGCGGTCGTACACCGCGGGCGCGGTCGCCGGGTTGGCCAGGAAGTGCTCGACGGCGAGCATGCCGCTCTCGAGTCCGTAGTCGATGCCTTCGCCGTTCATCGGGTTCACGAAGCCGGCAGCATCACCGATCGCCAGCCAGCCCGGTCCGCTCCGACGCACGCAGCTCATCGGCAGGCGCCAGGCCCGCGGCTTGTCGATGTAGCCGCCCAGACCCCACGGCTCACGCACGATCGCCGCGTACTGGTCGAGCAGGGTGTTGAGGTTGAGCTTCTTGAAGCCCTTCATGGTGCTGAGCGCCCCGACGCCGATGTTCACGGTGCCGTCGCCGGCGGGGAACATCCAGCCGTAGCCGGGCACCGGGGTGCCGTGCTCGTCGCGCAGCGACAGGCATGCTTCGAGGTGGCGTTCGGCATGGCGGGGCGTGGGCGCGTAGGCGCGGATGGCCAGACCGAACGGCTCGTTCGGGTCGCGTTCGGCGCCCACGAGCTTCGCTGCTGCGCCTTGAGCTCCGGCCGCCAGGATGGTGAGCGGAGCACGCCACGATCCGTGCTCGGTGCGCACGCCGATCACGCGGCCGCCGTCGAGCTCGGGGAGCGCCTCGGTCCCGAAGTGGACGTCGGCGCCGCACTCGATCGCAACGTCGATCAGATGGGTGTCGAAGCGATGGCGCGGCCACACCGCGCCATGGTTGGGGAAGCGATCCGTGGTCGGCCAGGCGAGCTCGCGGGTCTTCTTGCCGGCGATCATCCGCAGTCCATCGATGCGATGAGCCGGCGACATGTCGATCTTCAGCTCCTCGAGCGCCGCGACCGCGCGTGGTGTGAGGCCGTCGCCGCACACCTTGTCGCGCCCGTGGGGACCCTTCTCGAAGAGCGTGACCCTCACCCCGGCCCGGGCGGCCACGATGGCGGCGGCCGCGCCGGCAGGTCCGCCACCAATGATCAGCAGGTCACACTCGTTCACGCCCGACAGCCTGCCAGCAGCCATCCCCGATCACCTCACTGCCACCAGGCGGATTCCGTCACAGCCCCACCCCTGGCGATGAGAGATGAGTGGCCCTGCCGCACCAACTTCTCATCGCGGTCGACCCGGGCGGACGAGTGATGAGAGATGAGTGCGGCACCGCCACTCATCTCTCATCGCGGTGTGTTGTCAGTGGTGGCGAACCAGTGGGCGAGCTCGGCCAATCCCTGGTCGATCGTCACCTTGGGTCGCCAGCCGAGATCGGTTCGGGCAGGGCGCGGATCGAACCAGTGCGCCGTGCCGAGCTGCTCGGCGAGGAACCGCGTGAGCGGCGGTTCTTCGTCGGGCTTCGCCCGCGCCCACAGCTTCTCGACGACCGAACCGGCACCGAGGGCGACGCGCAACGGCACCACCTTCGGTCGCGCGTCCACACCGGCAGCGCTCAGGATTCCCTCGATCAGCTCGCGGATCGGGCGAGGTTCACCGTTGGCGATCACGTAGGCCTTGCCCACGCACGCCGCTCCGGGAACGGCAGCGTCGAGTGCGGCCACCAGTGCCGACGCGGCGTTGTCGATGTAGGTGGTGTCGATCAGTGCGGCGCCACCGCCCACCAGCGCCAGTCGTCCGGCCTTCGCCCGCCCGACGATGCGACCCACGAGCTGGGTGTCGCCCGGTCCCCACACCAGGTGCGGGCGGATCGCCACGACCGGGAAGGCGTCGCTGGCCGCGCCGAGTGCCAGCCGTTCGGCCATCGCCTTCGACTCCGCGTAGTGGGCATCGGATCGGCCGGTGACGGGTGGATCGGCGAGCGCGCCCACCAGCGAGTGCTCGGCATGAGCGACCGAGGGGGTCGAGACGTACACCATGCGCGACAGACCAAGCTCACGCGCCGCCGCGATCACGTTCGCCGTGCCGTCGACGTTGATCGAGCGGAAGTCGTCCCACGAACCGACGATGCCGA
>JANNQK010000102.1:0-14748 GCA_031400715.1 Actinomycetes bacterium
CCTGGAAGTTCAACTGGTCAAACGCCTTCTGTAGTTTACAATTCTCCAGGAACATGCGGTCGATCTCGCCGGGGTCGGTCGTGGGCGGCGCACCGGTGGACGACACATCGGTCGACTCGAGCATCTCGATGCCGGACACCGACATCGAGCCTTCGGTGATCGTGCCCGTCTTGTCGACGCAGAGCACGTCGACACGAGCCAACACCTCGATCGCCGGGAGTTCCTGCACGAGGCATCGCTTCGAGGCCAATCGAACCACGCCGACGGCGAATGCGACACTGGTGAGCAGGATGAGGCCCTCGGGAACCATGCCCACCAGACCGGCGACTGTACTGATGATCGCTTGGCGCCATCCTTCGTCGCGGCGGAGGAACTGGCTGCTCGCGAGCAGCAGGCCAACCGGGATGATCATCACCCCGACCCAGGTGACGATGCGGTTGACGTCATTGCGCAACGGTGAGTTGACGAGTGTGAAGCGGCGGGCCTCCTCGGCAAGTCGAACCGCGTAGTTCTGCGCTCCGACGCTCGTCACCCTGATCCGACCGGTGCCGGCCACAACGGCGCTGCCGCTCAACACCTGGCTGCCCAACACCTTCACGACCGGGTCGGACTCACCGGTGAGCAACGACTCGTCGATCTCGAGGTCGTCGCCGGTGAGCACGACGCCGTCGGCCACGACCTGGGTACCGCCACGTAGCTCGACCACGTCGTCGAGCACCAGTTCGTCCACCTGCACCTCTCGAACGACGCCATCTCGAACGACTCGAGCGTGTGGCGCGTTCACGACCCGCAGAGCATCGAGCACCCGTTTGGCGCGCAGTTCCTGAACCACGCCGATGATGCTGTTGGCCACGATCACACCGCCGAACAGAGCGTCTTTCGGTGAACCTGCTGCGATCACCAGCGCTGCCAGCACCCCGATGATCAGGTTCACGGGCGTGACCACGTTGCCGCGAACGATCCGGCCGACCGATCGAGTGGGAGTCGCAGGAACGCTGTTCACGTCGCCGCGGCTGATCCGATCCGCGACGTCGGCGAGGGTGAGGCCTGTGTCGGCCCCGGGGAGACGCGGTGACGACTGTCCGCGATCGTCGGGGGAGGTCGCCATGCGCAGCGACCGTACCCGCGTGGGCTCGTCGGCGGAGTCGCTCGGGCGACGAGCCCACAGCGGCGTTCGACCCGGTGTGCGGCGCGCCATCGGGCTAAGCATTCGTCATGTCGCAGCTGGACTTTGACCCCGATGCCCTTCGCGAGAAGTACCGAGCCGAACGCGATCTGCGGTTGCGTGCCGCGGGCAATGAGCAGTACATCGAGGTCGTCGGGCAGTTCGCCCGATACCTGGACGACCCGTACGTCACCAAGGTGGAACGTGGCCCGTTGCGCGACACGGTCGACGTCGCCGTGGTCGGCGGAGGCTTCAGTGGGTTGCTCGCCGCCGCTCGTCTGCGAGAAAGCGGCATCGACGACATCCGCGTCATCGAAAAGGGAGGCGACTTCGGCGGTACCTGGTATTGGAACCGCTACCCGGGCGCAGCCTGCGACGTGGAGTCGTACATCTATCTGCCGCTGCTCGAAGAAATCGGCTACGTGCCGAAGGAGAAGTACTCGAAGGCCCCCGAGATCCTCGAGCACAGCCGGGCGATCGGACGCCACTTCGACCTGTATCGCAACGCCTGCTTCCAGACCGAGGTCACCGAGCTGCGCTGGGACGAGTCGGACGCCCGATGGGTGATCTCCACCAATCGTGGCGACGCGATGCGGGCGCGGTTCGTGGTGATGGCCAACGGCCCGCTGCACCGGCCGAAACTGCCAGGCATCCCCGGCATCGAGTCGTTCGCGGGTCACACGTTCCACACGAGCCGCTGGGACTACGCCTACACCGGTGGCGATTCGTCGGGCGGCCTCAACAACCTCGTCGACAAGCGCATCGGCATCGTCGGCACGGGAGCGACCGCCGTTCAGTGCGTCCCCCACCTGGGCGAGACGGCCCAGGAGCTGTTCGTCTTCCAGCGCACACCGTCGTCGATCGACGTTCGCGACAACCGCCCCACCGATCCTGAGTGGGCCGCGGCCCTCGAGCCGGGTTGGCAACGTCGGCGGATGGAGAACTTCAACAACCTCGTCTCGGGTGTGTTCGAGCCCCAGGACATGGTGAACGACGGCTGGACCGACATCATCGGCAAGCTGCTGATCATGATGCGGCGCGGCGCGATCGAGGTGGGCACCGATCCCGGCGAGGCGGTCGAACTGGCCGATTTCGAGAAGATGGAGTCGATTCGTTCGCGGGTCGAGACCATGGTGCACGACCCGAACACCGCCGAGGCGTTGAAGCCCTACTACCGACAGTTCTGCAAGCGCCCGTGCTTCCACGACGAGTACCTCGACACGTTCAATCGTCCCAACGTCACCCTCGTCGACACCCGGGGCCAGGGAGTGGAGCGCATCACCGAACGAGGCATCGTGGCCAACGGTGTGGAGTACGAGCTCGACTGCATCATCTATGCCACCGGTTTCGAGGTGGGCACCGGGTACGCGCGCCGATCGGGGTACGAGGTGCACGGGCGCGACGGACTGGCGCTCACCGAGAAGTGGGCCGATGGTGCATCCACCTTGCACGGCATGCACAGCCGTGGGTTCCCGAACTGCTTCATCTTCAGCAACACGCAATCGGGGTTCACGGTGAACTTCCCGCACATGATCGATGAGCAGAGCCGTCACCTCGCATACATCCTCGAGCACACGTACAAAGCAGAGGCGCGCGTCGTCGAGGCATCGAGCGAGGCCGAGGCGTCGTGGGTGCGCACGATCGAGGAACTGGCGATGAACAACCAGCGTTTCCTCGAAGCATGCACGCCGGGCTACTACAACAACGAGGGCAAGCCCGAGCAACGCAGCGTTCGCAACGGCAGCTACGGCCTCGGTGCGATCAAGTTCATCGAGGTGTTGGAGCAATGGCGTGCCGAGGGCAGCCTGGCCGGCCTGGAGCTGACCGCCTGAGCGCAGGACCACGACATCAGACCAACAATGGTCCGTGAGCGAGACGACGTGTCACGCGCCGTGTCACGCGCCGTCCAGCTCACGGACGGCTGGGGTTTGGGGCGCGTTCGAACGTGTTCATCAGTCGATGATGTGCACCACGCGGCCGCCCAGCACGGTGCGGCGTACCCGGGCTGACAGCAGCGCGTCGGGACCCCGGGTGAAGGGGTCGTCGTCGATCACGACGAGGTCGGCACAGGCACCGACGCGCAGCATACCCAGGCGCCCTTCTTCGAAGCTGGCCCATGCCGCGTCCCTGGTGCCGTGGACGATCGTCTCGTCGACGGGCAGCGCGAAGTCCGGCCGGTTCGCCGGAAGGTCTGGCTGATCGGGAGAGCGTCGAGTTGCGCCGATGTACATGTTCGGCAGCGGCATGTGCGGTGCGGTCGGGGTGTCGGTGCCGAACGCCAGCGTGGCGCCGGTGTTCACGAAGCCGGGCCAGTTGAAGCCTTCCGGAGCGCGGTCGGGGCCCAGCATCTCGGCCCAGTTGCCTGCGATCGCCGGATCGCAGTGCACGGGTTGCATCGACGCGGTGATGCCGAGCGCCCCGAGTCGGGGGATGTCGGCGGCGTCGGCGTACTCGAGGTGCTCGATGCGGTGCCGTCGCCCGCTGGTGCCGTTGATCTGCTGGGCGCGTTCGATCGCATCGATGGCACTGCGCACGGCGAGATCACCGATTGCATGGCATGCCACCTGCAGGCCGAGCCGGTCGGCCATTTCCACCACCGGATTCAGCGACGCGGAGGGCCAGATGGGTTCGCAGTTGGTGTCGTTGGTGTAGGGCGCGATCATCGCCGCCGTGCACGCGTCGATCGTGCCGTCGACCACGAGTTTGATGCCGGCCACGCGGAACATGCCGCCGGTGTGCTGCTCCTTGCGGCGAGCCGCTTCTTCCACCTGGGCGAGATCAGCAGCAGGGTCGCCGGTGTTGCGAACGATCCAGTGACCGATCACGCGCAGGGTGAGCGAGCCGTTGGCCTCGGCGCGAGCGAAGGTGGCCGCGTCGTGGGGTCCGACGGCCATGTCGACCGCGGTCGTGGTGCCCGATTCGTTCAGCGCCTTCATCGCCGTGGCGAGGTTGCGATCGCGAGTGGCGTCGTCGGTGCGGGCGAGGAACTCCCACATGTGCTGATGGAGCGCCGTCTCGAGCAGGTAGCCGGTGGGGAGACCGCTCGTCGGTTCGCGCCGGATCTCTCCGCCGATCGGGTCAGGGGTGTCTCGAGTGATCTCCATCAACGACAGGGCCGCCGTGTTCACCCATCCGCAGTGCAGGTCGAACGAGTCGATGAACACCGGCCGGTCGGGGAAGAGATCGTCGAGCATCTGCCGGGTCGGTTCGTTGTTCGGCACGGCATCGAACAGGAAGCTCGTGCCCAACACGTAGGGCGAGTCGGGGTTGGCTTCGGCCCACTCGACCAAGCGTCGCCGGATCTCCTCCAGCGACGTCGCCGTTCGCAGTTGCGCCTTGCCGAGGGCGCTGCCGGTCATCAGCAGATGCGAATGGCCATCGACGAACCCGGGCATGACCACGCATCCCGTGACATCGATCCGCTCCCACTCGTCGCCGGCAGCCGCCTCGCAGGCGGCCAGGCTGCCGACGGCGACGATGAGGCCGCCCTCGACGACCAACGACTCTGCCCACGGATCATCAAGATCGGCGGTGAACACTCGACCGCCCACATACAGCTGACTCATCGTGCGATGCTGGCACAACGCACGGGCACCGGACGATCGAACGACGGTGGGTCGACCGCAGGGAAGGGGAGCGATGTTGGGACGAATGGCGTCGAGGCTGCTCACGTCGGTGGCATTGCTCTGCGCGACGTTGGCATGGGCGGGTTGGGTGTACCTCCACACGATCGGTGACCCTGCCCGGTCGGAGGACATCGCTTCTGCGGTGCTGTCCGACGAGGCATCGTCGGCACAACTCGCATCGTCGTTCGCGCTGCAGATCGTGCGGGCCTCGGGGATCGACCGGTCGAACATCGATCTCGTCGAGGGTTCGGTGGCGGCAGCCCTGAGCGATCCGCGGGTGACGACGAACGTGATCTCTGCCCTCGGGGCTGCTCACGCGAACGCATTGGGTATCGACGACGAACGCTCGACCACGATCGACACCAACGCGATGGTGGCGGCGGTTCGCGAACGACTGGCCGTCGTGTCTCCGGAGATCGCGGCCCAACTGCCCGATGGCGTGGTGCCCGAGATCACGCTCCCGAAGTTCCACCCGCCCGGTGTGTCGTCACTGCGTACGGCCGCCGACACGGCCACCACTCTGTTGGCGATCGTCGCCGCCGTGCTCATGGCGGTGGCATTCGCCTTCGGCGATCGCCGCGGGGTCCTGCGGCGCGCCGGCATCTGGGGGGTGTGCAGCGGAGCGCTGTGGGCATTGGTGCCGATCGGTGTGGTCGCCGCCGCGCGGGCATGGGCCAGCGACGTCGATGCGATCGTGGAGGTCGCAACGCGAGAATCGACCAGCGGTGTGATGCCCGTGGCGATTGCGTTGGTGCTGGGGGGCATCGTTGCCGTGGTGCTGTCGTTCGTGCCGAACCTGTGGCCCGACACCAGTGAGGTGCAGCGCCGTGGGTCGGTGGTCAGAAGCTCGCCGAGGTCGCCCGCTCCTGCATACGCACCGCGGATCAACCCGGCTGGTCACCCTTCGGCCGGAGGGGTCACCGGTTCGTCGACGGATCCGTACTCGCACATGACGCCGGCTCCGACGGCTCGCGTCGACACCTATGTGCCGTCGGAATCGGGATACCACGGACACGTCGAGTCAGCACCGATCCAGCAGCCCGCCCCACCGCCTGTCCCACAGCCGGAAAATGAGGTCGACCCGTGGTCCACCTACTTCGGACCCGAGACGAAGGCGTGAACCGCAGGCACGTTCGATCTGGACGCGTTCCACCCGGCACTGCATGTGTGCTGCAGTTCACCACACTCGCAGCGAAGCGATCATGGATGTCGCGTCCGTGTCGCCGAGCTCGGTGAACAGCAGCCAGGCCGCGAGGGGCACGAGCACCCACACCAGAACGAGCAGCACGATCGCGATGAAGGCAAAGCTGTACGAACCGTCCTTGGGCGGGTTGCCGGCGGCGCCGATGGTCTCCCAGAGAGCCTTCATCGGCTGATCGGTGGTGAGCCTGATTCGTCGCCGTGCGACACCAGCCGCGTAGAGCGCCGACCATGCCAACCCGGCGAACACGAGGGTGAGGATCACGGTGAGGACCGCGATGCCGAGCGCACCGTCGAGTGCCCACCGGAGGAACGACTGGAGAGCTGTGATGACGCTCGACAGAATCGCGCCTCCGAGAAGGAACGTCGGCAGGCCGAGCGGGTTGCCACGAAATGCCGGTTCGACGCGGGTGGCGTCGATGCGGGCACGGCGAAGCATGACGTGCTCCGGGCTTCCCCAGATGGCGTTCGCCTCGCGTCGTTCGTAGAGCTTGCGGATCGATCCGATGAGCGAGTTCTGATGCCCCTTCACGACCCAACGGGTCATCAGACCGACGACGTAGCCGGCGATCGGCTTGAGCGGGCCGATGGACGGCAGCTTGGCGGCTCGCGCTCCGTTGCGGTCGAGCACCTCGAGTGATCGCATCGCCAGCCGGTGGGCCTCTTCGAACCGATCGGGACGCCACACCGGACGCACCTTGCTGAGCTCGCTGACGATCGCCTGTTCCACCTTGCCGCTGCCGGCGATCTGCTCGAGCAGCGCACCCTTTTCTTCGACGGTGTCGGCGCGCAACACCCGCAGAGCATCGATCCGGTCGAGGATGAGCTCGTCGATCCCTTGTGCGTCGGCGTCACCAGGCGCAGCGGTGTCAGTGGGTGCAGTGGTATCCGCAGTCGCTTCGCTACTGGTGACGTCGGGCTGGGTCATGCCGGCGGAAGGTACCACGGCCGGCCGAACCGTCGATCCGGACGATCGAGCGGGCTGGCATCCGTCCTGCCGTTGCAGGAATCGTGCGATCCACCACCTCGCTCGGCTCAGGGCAGCCGGTGGATCACGAGTGGCATGGTGGTGCGGCAGCCCGCTTCAGCGAGCAGCGCAGCGCACAGCGAGGAGGCCCAACCGGTGCGCATGGTGGTGTGGCACAGCAGGATCGGGCCTTCGGGAACATCATCGGCGTGATGCAGGCGGATCGCCTGTTCGAGGTGGGAGACCACGGGGGCGCTGGAAGCATCGGTGGGTTGGGCCGACCCGTCCCATGTGAACAGATCGAGGACGGGCAGCTTGCCGACGGCGCCGATGTGTTGGGCGATCATGCGGTTCGCATGCATCTCGACCGACGCTGCGGGTGCCGCGACGACGGCGACAGGTCGGGCCGGCCACACATTCGACCATCGGCGGAGCACCTCGACAGCGCCGTCGAGCAGTTCCTCCGGCACGGTGCCGTAGGCGGTTCGCTGCAAGGCGACGAGCTCGTCGGCCCACGCTGGATCATCGGCGAACGCGACCGCCCTGCCTTCGGCGCCGCCTGGGATGCGCCCCTTCCGGCCGACACCCGAGGGCCACAGCTTGCGCGGTTCGATCACGGCGTCGTCGCCGCGCAGGTACTCGCGTGCGGCGGCGACTCGTTCATCGCTCGGTGTGGTGCCAGGAGCCGGCAACTCGCCGGTGCACACCGAACAGCGACCGCATGGTGCGGGCGAGGGATCGTCGAGCGCGGTCTGCAGGTAGGCCATCAGACAGCCCCGGCCATGGGCATAGCTGCGCATGAGGTCGGCCTCGGCTCGGCGAGATGTGGCCAGGGCGTCCCACTTCTGCGCGTCGTGCACATAGGGCCGGCCACTGGCCGCCCACGTGGAGCCATCTTTGGCGACCACGCCATCGACGGCGAGGATCTTGAGCAGTGCCTCGAGGCGGCCGCGCCGCACGCCGGTGAGGGTGTCGAGCTCGACGAGCGAACGCGGACCGTTGCCGAGCGCGCGCAGCGTGACCGCAACGTCGTCGGGGTTCGGGATCGATGCTGTGGCGAAGTACTCCCAGATGCGTTCGTCGGTGGGCGATGACAGCAGGACCGCATCAGCATGGTCGACGGCGCGTCCGGCTCTGCCGACCTGCTGGTAGTAGGCCACCGGTGTGCCTGGCGAACCGACGTGGATACAGAAGCCGAGGTCGGGCTTGTCGTACCCCATGCCCAGTGCGGAGGTGGCGACGACCGCCTTCACCCGGTTGTGGCGCAAGCGGTCTTCCACCTCGATTCGAGCCGAGGGTTCCATCTGCCCCGTGTAGGCGGGGACCTCGTGGCCACATTTCTGCAGGAAGCCGGCCAGGCGGTCGGCCTCGGCGACGGTGAGGACGTAGATGATCCCCGACCCGGCGATGGTGTCGAGCGCATCGGCCACCCATGCATAGCGAGCCAACGGTGCGAGCCCGGGCACCACCGAGAGCCGCAGCGACGTGCGTGCGAGCGTGCCGCGGAACGTGATGGTGCTGGCACCGAGCTGACGCTCGACGTCGGTGGTGACGCGCTGGTTCGCTGTGGCGGTGGTGGCGAGCACCGATGCGCTCGGCGTGGTGAGCAAGGCCCTGGCGAGGCGTTGGTAGTCGGGGCGGAAGTCGAATCCCCAGTCGCTGATGCAATGGGCCTCGTCGATCACGACGAGGCCCACTCTGCTCATCAGCTCCTCCAGACGGGCGGCGAATCGAGGGTTGCCGAGACGTTCGGGCGACACGAGCAGCACATCGAGTTCGTCGCGGTCGAGCGATGCGAAGATCAGATCCCATTCGTCGAGATTGGTGCTGTTGATCGTGGCGGCCACGAGCCCCGATCGTTGGGCGGCCGTCACCTGATCGCGCATCAGCGCCAACAACGGGGAGACGACGAGGGTGGGCCCGGCGCCCGTTGATCGGAGGGCCGAGGTGGCCGCCCAGTAGACCGCCGACTTGCCCCAGCCGGTCGCCTGCACCACGAGCACGCGTGCGGCTGGCCGAACGATTGCGGCGACGGCCTCGACCTGGTCGTCTCGCGGCGTGGCGCCACTGCCAGCCAGGCGTTCGAGCACGAGCGAGAGGTGCTCGGCGGCGAGCGACGAGTAGGCGGGTGTGGGCACACCGCCAGCCTCGCATGTGGGTCTCACACGCACCGTCCGCCGTGCGCATCGAGGACGACACCACGGAGAGCGCTCGGCGCTCCACGCTGGCCGGTCGGTGCGCCGAGCAAGTCGATGTCGGGTTTCGGGGGCCCGTTCGAGCCGCTGGGCGAACGTGGCGTGAACAGATGCTCGCCGTTGGGTGAAATCGACCAGCACCTCGTTGCGTCATGGCTGGTTCGTCAGGGAGAGTCCACACGGAATCGAGACGCTGCGCAGATCCGGTGCGGCGTCGTAGGCGGTGAGGGAGCTGGTCGGGATGAAGGTCAAGATCGCGTGGGGTCTTGCGACGGTGGCGTTGCTGGGCGTGGGTGGACTGGTGACATCGATCGTGCGGGCGTTGCCTGCTGGGTCGCCGGTGACGCCGGGTCTGACGATCGCGCCGTTGTCGGGGATCAGTTCGACCGAGATCACGTTGGGGTTCACGCCTCCTGACAATGCGTGTCCGGGTGATACGGCGACGGGGAACTTCCGGTGGAACACGTTCATGGTGCCGTCGTCGGTGGATGTGGGCACGATGACGTACAACAACCAGGGTGTGATCACGCCTGAGGGTCAGCCGGTTCGGCGGCCGTTGTTCAGTGCCTTGGGTGGTTCGGCGTTGGTGAACCGGAACACTGCGGTGACGTCGGGTCAGATCGTGGGTACGTCGACGGTGAACTTCGAGGTGTGGGCGCCTGGTGACATCGCTCCTGGTTCGTACAAGATCGGCTATGCGTGCACGAAGGCGCCTGCGTTGGGGCAGCCGGCCGAGACCGAGCGGTTCTGGCAGGTGGAGCTCGCGGTGACGGCTGATGCTGCTGGTGGTGCGGCGCAGATCGCCTGGACGACCGGCACCCCCACGACCACCACCACCACCACGGTGGCCCCGACGACCACGACGACGACGGTGGCCCCGACGACCACCACCACCACGACGGTGGCGGGTGCGACCACGACGACGACGGTGGCCCCGACGACGACGGTGGCGGGTGCGACCACGACGACGGTGGCGGGTGCGACCACGACGACGACGGTGGCCCCGACGACGACCTCCTCGGTGCCGGGACCGACGACCACGACCTCGACGGTTCCAGTAGCCACGACGTTGCCGCCTCCGCCTCCGCCCGCACCGACGCAACAGGTGACGCAGACCCTGGGCGTGACGAAGAGCCAGGGCGGTCTGGTGCTGACCCAGCGTTGCGGTGTCTACGGCCCGCTGCCCGCCAAGTCCGATGACGACCTGGGTCCGCTGTCGGCGCAGTCCGAGTCGAGTCCCTCGAACTCCGTGGGCTCACCAGGTGCGTGTGCGGTCGAGTTCGGATCAGCACGTCTGATCGGGCGGGGTTCCAAGGAAGGCTTGTACTTCGCTGCAACGGGCAGGCTGTCGCAGTTGACCGTCACCGACGCACGAGCCGGCAACTTCCCGTGGACCGTCACGGGTGTGTCGAGCACCTTCAGCAACGGCGGCAACGGTGCCAACGACTCGTTCAGCGGCAACTTCCTCGGCTGGCAACCGTTCGTGACCTCGGTCGCCGACTCGAACAACGGCGACCGGGTGAACCCTGGGCCGATCGTCGAGCCGAGCGCCACGAACGGACTCGGCTCTCCGAAGGTCTTGGCGTCGACGACAGGCGGTCGAGGTGTGGGTTCGGTGAGGCTCGATGCCCGACTGAAGCTCTACATCCCTGCGTCGGTCTCCGACGGCCGCTTCACGGCGACGCTCACCTTCACGGTGATCTGATCCGATCGCCGCTGCCGGGGGTGTACCGCTGCAGTGTGTGTCAGTCGTGCTCGAGAGGTGCGATCCGAGCCGCGATGATCGGCAGCATCTTGACGGCGAGCTGGGGTACGTCCTCCAGGAGCGCGTCGAATCCGCGACCGTCGAGGTGGAGCAACTTGGAGGCGGTGCGCGCCGTCACGGTGGAGTTTCGGAGGCGGTGGCTCAGCAGGGCGAGTTCCCCCGCGAAGCCACCGGGTCCGATGTCGGCCACATGCTCGCCTTGCTGTGTGACCTCGAGGGTGCCTTCCAGCACGACCACCATCTCGTGACCGTTGGAGCCTTCCTGCATGAGCACCTGGCCGGCGGGCACCTCGATCTCGGTCGAGATGCGATGGACGTGTTCGAGGTCCTTTCGGGAAAAGCCCGAGAAGAGCGGGATCTGCAAGAGGTGATCGTCGTACTGGCGCATCCGCGGATCATCGCACTCGAATCACTGCCGAGACGTATCGAGTGCTGATCTGTCAGCTCTGGGCGAGGTGGGCGGTGATCGCGGCGAAGTAGCTGGCGGCAACGGCGAAGAACTCCCCGTCGGCTTCGGGTTGCGACGAGTGCAGCACCATGACCGAATCGTGCTCGGTGGAGATGTAGATGTTCTGGCCGTGGATGCCGGCCGCGTAGAGCACTCGCCCGGGATGATGGGCGTACCACTGTGAGATGTACGAGAAGTCGGTGCCGCCACCCTCGTTGCCCCACAGGCTCGGCCGTCGGTTGCCGCCCGCCTTCAGGCGAGCGATCACCGCCTCTGGCACCAGGCGAACACCGTTCCACGTGCCGTCGTGCGCGACCAGCAGGGCGAGACGGAGCAGGTCTGCTGCCGTGATGCACATGCCGCCGCCGGCGACCGCCTTGCCCAGGGGGTCGGTGGTGTAGAACGCGTCCCGTTCGGCGCCGATGTGTTCATAGATCCGCTCACCGAGGAGTTGCGCGATCGGCGACGATGTGACCTGCTCGATGATCCAGCCGAGCACCTCCGAGTTGGCGGTCACGTAGTGGAAATCGACGCCGTGTTCGCCCTGCTTCCGCAGGGTTGGCAGGTACTCGTAGAGGCCTTGGTGAACGGTGCCACCCGGGGGAGCGTCACGCATGCCCGCCGCGTACGCGAACTGGGTGATGTCGGAGTTCGGGTCGTCGTAGATCTCGCTGAAGTCGATCCCGACTTCCATGTCCAGGATGTGGCGAACCGTGGCGTCGGCATAGGCGCCACCGGGTCGCGCGAGTTCTGGCACGTACTCGCTGGCGAGTCGCTGGTCGTCGAGAAGGCCCTCCTCGATGAGCATCTCCGCCAGCAGGCCGGTGAACGACTTCGTCACCGAGAACACGATGTGGCGTGTGCGTCTCGTCTGGCCGTTGCCGTAGTACTCCTGGCGCACCTTTCCGTCGTGCCACACGATCAAGGCATCGACATGTTCGTCGTTCAAGTAGCTCTCGAGCGTGCGTGTTGCCCCGAGGTGATCGATGAAGGTGAAGCCGGCGAGATCAGCGCTGTCCGTCGGAAGCTCACTGGTGGGTCCGCTGCCGCGATCGACCGTGGACGTCGGCACGATCTGCTCGACGCGCTGGAACGACCGCGGCGCGAGTTCCTGCCGCCGCCAGTTGGCCTTGGTGACATAGCCCGTCGCCGGGTTCGAGGCATCATCCGTTCTGTTCACGAAGTCAACCTACTGAAGCAGCCGGTATCGCTGTTCCCGAGCCGCCCGATCGTTCGGGAATCGGCTGCTCGCCACGTAGGCTCACGGGCGATTTCCGCGACTGCGGATGTCTCGCCTCCGTAGCTCAGTGGATAGAGCAACGGTTTCCTAAACCGCAGGTCGTAGGTTCGATTCCTACCGGGGGCGCCACGAAAGACCAGCTCATAGGCCAAGCGACGCTGAAATGCGACTCGCTCGGGGTCTGAGAACAGGCTCGTGGCAACGCCGTGGTAAGGCTCCGACAGCTTTTCGCCATGGCGAGCGGGACCGTCTATCGCCGGGAGACCCCGGCCGGAGCCACCTCGTGGGTCGCCCACGTGACCTGGCAGGAGGGCGGTCGACGACGTCAGTCGAAGCGCACCTACCGCACGAAGAAGGAAGCGCAACAGGCGCTCGCTGAGCTGATCGCGACCCATCGAACCGGCACGTTCGTGGCGCCCAGCCGACTCACGTTGCGCGACTACTCGGTCGGATGGTTGGCCGGTCTCCAGACGCAGGGTCGCAGGGCCTCGACGTTGCGCGGCTATCGCCAGGTGCTCGATCTGTACCTGTTGCCTCGCCTGGGTCACGTGCCGCTGCAGGACCTGCGCACGCCCGACTTCGACAAGCTCTACCGCGACCTGCTCGTGGGCGGCGGCCGTGACGGGGGACCGCTGTCGATGACGAGCGTTCACCACGTGCATGCGGCGGCGAACAAGATGCTGAACGATGCCGAGCGCAAGGGCCTCGTGACGCGCAACGTCGCACGCCTGGCCGATGCGCCCTCGCTCACGACCGCTCGCTCCAGGGCTCCCGAGATGCAGGTGTGGACTCCGGCGGAACTGGCGGGGTTCCTGCGCTCGATCGAGGGCCATCACAACGAGGCGTTGTTCCGCACGATCGCGATGACCGGTATGCGGCGCAGCGAGGCTGTGGGACTTCGGTGGTGCGACGTCGAGCTGACCCGCGGCGCCCTCGTCGTCTCCCAGGCTGCAACTCAGGTCGACGGCGTCGAGCAGATCGACGCACCGAAGTCGCGCCGCAGCCGTCGGGTCATCGACATCGATCCGGCCACGACAGCGATCATGCAGCGCTACCGCGCATCGCAGCGCGAGCTCCTGTTCATGCTCGGCATACCGATGCAGAGCGACGATCGCGTCTTCACCACCGAGCTCGGTCGCCCGATCCGGCCCGACTCGGTGACGCAGGCGTTCGGTCGCCTGGTGGACGCGACTGATCTGCCGCGCATCCGGCTGCACGATCTGCGCCACACCCACGCATCACACTTGTTGATGGCGGGGGTGAACGTGAAGGTCGTGAGCGAACGTCTGGGGCATGCGTCGGTGAGCTTCACCCTCGACACCTACGCCCACGTCATGCCCGGCCAACAAGCCGAAGCCGCAGCCGCCGTCGCCGCACTGCTGGGACCGGGATGACACTCCGTCACGCATTCGTCGACGAGAGCATCCGCAATGACGGCTGGTACCGCCTGACCGTCGCCACGATCGCGGCCCGGGACGTGAACGCAGTGGTGCGAGATCTGCGCTCGCTTCGGCCGGAGGGGCGGCAACGGCTCCACTTCTCATCGGAGGGTGACGGGGTGGGGCATCGCATCCTCGACGGCATAACGAGGTTGCCCGTCTCGGCAACCACCTTCGCGGCTCCGTACCGCCGGGGCCGGAACGACGACCTCGCCCGTCGACGGTGCCTCGAGGCGATGGTCGGTCACCTTGCTCCCGAGGTAGCGCTTCTGGTCCTCGACAGCCGTGGACCGCATCGCGATGCCGTCGACCGGCGCGTGCTGCGAGGTGCACTGGCGTCCCGATTGGTTCTTGATGGCGTCAGCTATGTGCATCGGGGCTCTCGCGACGAGCCGATGCTGGCGCTGCCTGACGTCATCGGCTGGGCCGTCGGTGCGGGCGGTCGGTTCAGTGCCAAGGTGTCTCCGATGGTCGATCAGGTGTTCCTCGGCGAAGGCGGTTGATCTTCCGGCCGTTGCGGGCGATACTTGTCCTGTCCGAGCCACTAGCAGGGTGCTGAAAAACCTCTGATTGGTGCTCGCGTTCGGGGTCGGGATCGAAAAGAATGGGGGCATGCGTGGAACCCCTGATCGGCAGTTGTCGATGTTGTCGTCGTTGTCGACCGAGGATCTGATCCCCAGCGATCATCCGATTCGCCGGATCC
>JANNQK010000103.1:0-3898 GCA_031400715.1 Actinomycetes bacterium
CGCAGCCGCGTGTTGTGGCAGCTAGCGCACATCGCGTTCACCGAGACCTTCGACCTCTCGATCGGGACAACCATGGCCCTCAGCCTGGTCATCGTGAACAAGATGGCGCTCGAGACCGATCTGCCCGACTGGGTCGGGGCGGTGGTCGGCATGCTCGCATGCCTCGCCATCGGCGCGCTGAATGGTTTGATCGTGGTCAAGCTCAGGGTGAACAGCTTCATTGCGACGCTGGGCATGAGCCAGGTGATCTCAGCGCTGATCCGCCGCATCCACGACGGTGGCAACATCACGACCGCGCTGAGCGACGGCTACGTGAACTTCGGCAAGGGCAACCTCTTCTCGTTCAAATGGCCATGGTCCGACAGTCAGATCTCGCTGCCGTACTACTTCTTCTACGGCCTGATCGTGGCCGTCGCGGTGTGGTACGTGCTCGAGCACACGCCGATCGGCCGCCACATGTTCGCAACGGGCGGCAATCGCGAAGCGGCTCGACTGTCCGGGGTGCACGTCGATCGGTTGTCGTGGGGATCGCTGATCGCCTCCGCCGGGATCGCCGGCTTCGCGGGATTGATCTACTCGTGGAAGTTCGCGACGTACACGTCATCGGTCGGTCCGCCGTTGCTGTTCGTCGCGGTCGGCGCCGTGTTCTTCGGCGCAAGCCAGCTGAGAGGCCGCCCGAACGTGTGGGGAACGATCATCGCCGTCTACACCCTGGCCTTCGGGATCAAGGGCATCGGCCTGCGGTACCCGCGCGAGATCGACTGGATGCAGCCGATGTTCGAAGGCCTGGTCTTGATCATCGCCGTCGCCGTGGCGAGCCGACAGGCCGTCATCAAGGTGACGAAGCGCCGAGCCGGCAGACCGGCACCCACACCCGTTGCATCACCCGCATCACCCGTCTCCGAAGGAGCGCCAGATGGATCTTGAGTCGCGGACCGACCATGTCCACCGAGAGATCCTCGGGTTCCTTCCACCGAACCTGATGGACTTCTCCGACCTCGATGCCGGCCGAGCACAGCTCATGGCGATGCTCGCCGCGACCCCCGTGGAACTCCCCGACGACATCTCGGTCGAGGACCATCACGTCGCGACGGCCGACGGCCATTCGTTGCTGGTGCGCGTGTACCGGCCGAGCGGGGCCGGCGCCGGCAGCCCGGCGCTCTACTGGATGCACGGCGGCGGGATGATCCTCGGCAATGTGTCGATGGATGATGCGATCTGCGCGTCCTATGCCACGGGGGCCGGCGCGATCGTGGCATCGGTCGAGTACCGACTGGCGCCGGACTTCCCCTTCCCGACACCGCTCGACGACTGCTACAGCGGTCTCGCGTGGCTGTTCGGCATGGCCGCCGAGCTCGGCATCGACCGCACCCGGATCGCGATCGGCGGGGCGAGTGCCGGGGCCGGTCTGGCCGCCGGACTGGCGTTGATGGCGCGCGATCGGGGCGACTTCCGCCCGTGCTTCCAGGTCCTCCGCTACCCGATGATCGACGATCGCAACGACACCCCATCCAGCCATGCGATCGAAGACCAACGGGTGTGGAACCGCTCCGCGAATCAGATCGCCTGGTCGGCGTATCTCGCTGGTGGAGCGGGTGGGAGCGACGTCTCGATCTACGCCGCGCCCGCACGAGCGACCGATCTCGCCGGCCTGCCGCCCGCGATCGTGACCGTCGGCGATCTCGATCTGTTCCTCGACGAGGACATCGCGTACGCACAGGCGCTGCTTGGCGCCGGTGTGCCCACCGAGCTGCACGTGTATCCCGGTTCGTTCCACGGTTCGGACGTGATGGTCCCCCACGCCGACGCATCACAACGCTGGCGTCGCGACGAGGTCGCCGCGCTGACCCGCGCCTTCGCCACCGCCCCATAACTCCCCATCGCCGAGCGAGGTTCGCGGTCCGTCAGCTGTAGTCGGCCCAGATCTTGCGGCGCGCGCCGTCGATGGTCATGGTCCCGCCATACGGCACGATCCACTGTGGCCGTGTGTGTCCGAACGGGGGCCCGACACACACGACGGCATCCGGGTTGTACCGGTGAGCGATCTCGAGCGCCATGTCGCATTGCTCGACACGATGCGCTCGACGCTCAGCGGACGAGCGTCTGGCGTTGATCTGTTCGGCCGGGGGGCGCGCGACGACGATGGCGTGGACTGCGGCGAGCACGCCGCGTTCGCCGAGGGATCTCAAGATCCAGCCGAACTCACGCTCAGGGATCAACTCCTCGCTCGTCTCGAGCAGCAGGACGCCACCGTCGAGAACCGACGGATCTGCAGGAAACCTGCCGGCGGTCAGGATCCACTGGATCACCTCAGCGCATCCGCCCCAGGTTCGCCCGGTCACGGACCGCTCGGGGCCTGCCCACGTCCAAGGCTCGGTCGTTTCGCGTGTGCCGTACTCCGTCAGCGCTGCAGGGTCGGCCCAGGGCTTGCCGATGTCCTCCGACTCTCCAGGTTCGGTGATTTCGATTCGCTCGCCGGTGATGAGCGCGGCGCGCAGAGAGGCGGCATGGCACGCGTCGACGGCGGGCCCGGGGCCAAGGTGCACCTGCGTCGAGCCGCCGTAGAAGCCGGCGATGCCAAGCGACCACAGCCAGTTCAAGATGTTGGTGTTGTCGCTATAGCCGACGAATGGCTTCGGGTCAGCGAGAACGATCGTTGGGTCGAGGTACGGAATGACGGTGATCTGATCTTCGCCGCCGATCACCGCGAGGACCGCCCGGATGCTCGGATCGGCGAAGGCCGCGTTCACATCACGGGCACGATCCTGCGGGCTCGAGGTCTTCCGAGTTGTCGGATACTCCACCGGCACCAGTGCGGTGATCGCGGTGAGCCGTCGCATCGCTTGTTCGTGAACCGCCGGGAAGAACTCCGGTGCGGCGAACGACGGTGACACGATCGCGACAGCGTCGCCGGGCTGAGCCTTCCGGGGAACGATCATGTCGCCGGTCACGCTTTGATCCAACCACACAGGCGCGTCGACGCGCGACACGTTTCGCACACAGGACCCGCTCGACCAGCGACCGGACGCCTCCAACCCGTCGACACGGGACGGCGAGTTCGTAAGGTGGCCGACCATGAGCAGAGCCTCCGATGCAGACCTCACCGCCGCCGCCGACATCGCTGCGCTCATCGATCTGCGCGGCAAGCGCGCACTCGTCACCGGTGCGACCAAGGGCATCGGGGCGGCGACGGCCCGACGGCTCGCGCAGGCCGGAGCGCACGTCACGGTGGCCGACATGGACCCGAGTGGTCGAGCGACCGCGGACGCGCTCGTGGCCGATGGATGGGCTGCCTCGTTCGTCGCCTGCGACATCACCGATGCGGATCAGTTGCGCGATGCGGTCGCAGCTGCGGCCGACGGTGAGCGCCTCGACATCATCGTGAACAACGCGGGCATCTTCCCCACCACCGGGCCGATCGACGCGGTCACCGACGACTTCGTGAGCCGGATGCTCGAGGTGAACCTGCGCGCCCAGTACAGCGCCTCGCGCGATGCCGCGCGATGGATGACCGATGGCGGCGCGATCGTCAACATCGCCTCGATCGCTGGCATTCGCGGCGGCGCGAACATCACCGCGTACTCGGCTTCCAAAGCAGGCGTGATCGGTCTCACCCGTGCGTTCGCGACCGAACTGGGGGCGAAGGGCATCCGCGTGAACGCGATCGCGCCGGGCGTGATCGACACGCCGGGAGTGCAGGACCAACTCGGTCCGCTCAAGGCCGGCGGTGTCGACATCGAGAAGGTGATCGCCGGCAATCCCCTGCGGATCGCCGGTCAACCGGATCACATCGCCCGCGCTGCGCTGTTCCTCGCCAGCGATCTCGCCGCGTTCATCACCGGCCACGTGCTCGTGGTCGACGGTGGCTACACCGCCTGACCGCGAACGATCGGGGCGG
>JANNQK010000104.1:0-5968 GCA_031400715.1 Actinomycetes bacterium
TCGCAGGAATGGAAGGCGCCGACCTCGGGAGGTTCGACCGGTCGTCCGAAGCTGATCGTGTCGGGGGATCCGGCCGTGCTCGACACGGAGATCCCGTCGGCGCTGATGTTCGGCGCCACCGGTCCGATGATCATGCCCGGGCCGCTGTACCACAACGGTCCCTTGATCTGGTCGGTGCACGCCCTGGTGCGCGCCAACGGCGTGGTCGTGCTGCCACGTTTCGATCCTGAGGCAACCCTTACGGCGATCGAACACCACCGGGGTGAGGTCGTCTACATGGTGCCGACGATGATGAAGCGCATCTGGCGCCTGCCGGACGACGTCCGCATGGGCCACGACCTGAGCAGCCTGAAGGTGCTGTGGCACCTCGCCGAACCGTGCCCGGAATGGCTGAAGCAGGTGTGGATCGACTGGCTCGGACCGGAGCGGATCTTCGAGCTGTACGGCGGCACCGAGGGTCAGACCTCCACGGTCATCACCGGAGCTGAATGGCTCGCTCATCGAGGCTCGGTCGGACGCCCGGCGCCCGGCACCGTCCAGATCGCCGATGCTGACGGCAACGAGCTCCCGCCCCGCGAGATGGGAGAGGTGTGGCTGCGCAATGTGGCCGACACGCCCTCGTACCGCTACGTCGGTGCCGAGGCGCGCACCCTCGAGGGTGGCTGGGAGTCGCTGGGCGACATGGGCTGGCTCGATGAGGACGGCTATCTGTACCTCGGCGACCGTGCCACCGACATGATCCTGTCGGGTGGCGCGAACATCTATCCCGCCGAGGTCGAGTTCGCGATCCAGGAGCATCCCGCTGTGCGCTCCGTGGCTGTCATCGGCCTGCCGGACGAGGACAAGGGCAACACCGTCCACGCGATCGTCGAAGCCGACGAGGGCGACGTGACGGAGGCCCAGCTGCGCGAGTTTCTGGCCGAGCGCCTGGTCGTCTACAAGATCCCGCGCACGTTCGAGTTCGTCGCCGAGGCGCTCCGCGACGATGCCGGCAAGATGCGCCGCTCCGCCCTGCGCGCCTCGCGGCTCGGTTCGTGAGGAACTCGAAACGATGAGCGGCGACACATCGCTCGATGCCCTCACGGGCCAGACGGTCGAGCTCTTGCAGACCATGATCCGCAACGAGTGCGTGAACGACGGCACGGCCTCGTCTAGCCACGAGGTGCGAAACAGTGACGTGCTCGAACAGTTCCTCGGAGGCACCGGTCTCGACCTGCAGACCTACGAACCGACGCCGGGCCGTACCACGCTGGTGGCTCGCATCGACGGCACCGATCCGAGTGCGCCGAGCCTGTGCCTGATGGGTCACACCGACGTCGTGCCGGTGAACCGTGAGGGTTGGACCCGCGATCCCTTCGGAGGCGAACTGGTCGACGGCGAGGTGTGGGGTCGCGGCGCGGTCGACATGTTGAACCTCACGTCGTCGATGGCCGTCGCGTTTCGACACCTCGCCCGTTCGCGGTTCCGTCCGCGCGGCGACCTCGTCTACGTGGCCGTCGCCGACGAGGAATCGGGCAGTGCTCACGGCATGCAGTGGATGGCGGATCACGAACGCGACGCGGTGTACGCCGACTACGTGCTCACCGAGAACGGTGGCTTGCACTCGGGACCCAAGGAGCAGCCCTGGATCGGCGTGAACGTGGGCGAGAAGGGCGTCGCATGGCGCAGGCTGCGGGTTCGCGGGACGCCCGGCCACGGGTCGACACCGTTCAAGGCGAACAATGCGCTGATGACGGCAGCGGCCGTCATCCAGCGGCTCGGCGAGTACCGGCCGGCGCCCCGCTTCCATGAGTTGTGGCGCACACGCGTCGACACCCTCGGCGTCGACGGCGCGGCTCGCGCTGCGCTGCTCGACCCCGAACAGATCGATGCGTTCCTCGACACCCTGCCGGTGCCCGGCCCTGGGGCCCACCTGCACGCGTGCACCCACACCACGTTCTCGTGCAACACCATCGAACCGGGTATCCAAGAGGACGGGTCGGTGACGCGGATGAAGACCAACGTGATCCCCGACTGCGTCGACATCGGCGTCGACGTTCGCACCCTGCCCGGTGAGGACCGCGACGACGTCGACGCGCATCTCCGGGCTGCGCTCGGCGATCTGTACGACCGCGTGGAGGTGCACGTGGTGATGAACGACCCTGCGACGATCAGCAGAGTCGACACGCCCCTGTGGGATGCGCTCGAACGGTCGATCGCCAAGCCCTTTCCCACGGCTCGGCCCACCCCTCAGCTCGTCGTCGGATTCACCGACTCGCGCGTCTACCGAGCGATGGGTTCGGTGTCGTACGGCGCCGGGTTGTTCAGCCCCGACCTCGATCCAGCCGACTTCGGCCGTCGCTTTCACGGCAACGACGAGCGCATCGACGTGGAGTCGCTCCGGTTGACGACGAACCTGTGGCTCGACGTCGTCCGTGATCTTCTGGGTTGATCTGCCCGGGTTGATCTGCCCGGAGCGACGCCTCATCCATCGGCGAGTCGCCGAAGCAGTTCCAGCTGGCTGCCTGCTTCTGGCCCGGCCATCGGGCGATGGGCGCGCACGTGGGCGAGTGCGTCGGGGAGCGGCCAACCCGACAGGACCAGGATCGCGACGGCGGTGGTGCCGGCGCGACCGATGCCCGCTGCACAGTGGACGATCAGCCGTTCACCGCTGCGCAATCGTGCCACGAGCGAGTCGTAGAACGGGCGAGCGAGGTCGAGCGCTGGTGCGTGCAGATCGTGGATCGGGAACCACACGGCCCGGTGATCACGCTCGAGCCAGGCGACGTAGTTCGGGTAGCGGTCGTCGAGCTCATGGCGCTCCGTCAGGCACACCACCGCGTCGGCTCCCATCCGTTCCAGCAGGGCATCGGGGTCTGGCGCAGCCACGTGCTTGCCGCACAACCACAGGCGGCCGACCAGTTCGCCGATCGGGATCTCGTGGATGCCACCGTCGGTGTTCCACGTGGGTCGGCCGTCGCCCATCACGGTGACCCCGACGAACGAGCCAAGCGGACGAAGCGGTGCACCTCGGCATCGGCGTCAGCGGGGCGCCACAACGCGCGGAACTCACGGCGCAACTCGAGTCCAGCAACCGGCACCGCCACCAACGAACCGGCGGCAGTCTCGCCCGCGACGGCCAGTTCGCTGAGCACACACGCTCCGTCCCCGGCCATCGCCGCGGCCTTCAACGTGGTGGTCGATGCCAACACGGCCAAGGGTTCGGCCAGCTCGAGACCGACCGCCGCGACCGCGGCCTCGAACGCATCGCGGGTGCCCGAACCCTGTTCACGCAGGAGCAGCGGTGCCGATGCCACATCCGAAGGAGACAGCGGTGTGCGGCGCCTGGCCCATGGATGGTCCGGCGAGACGACCACCGTCAGGGCATCGCCACCGACGATCGCGGACGACAGACCGGGAAACCGTCGGGGCGACTCGACGAAACCGAGCAGCACCTCGCCGGCGCCGACCGCGCGAGCGACCGCCACGGAGTTCCCGACGGCGAGATCGACCGGCACACCACCGGTTGCACGATGGGCGTGGAGCCAGCGGGGGAGCACGTACTCGGCCACCGTCAGACTGGCCATGATCCGCAGCGGATGCCGTACGGCGCTGTGTCGCAGCGCGCCCACTCCTGCTGCGAGCCGATCGATCGCGCCCAGCACCTCGTGGGCCCATTCCGCGACCGCGTGGCCCTCTGGGGTGGGCACCGACCCGCTCGGGCCGCGACGGAGCAGCTCGACGCCCAACCGTCGTTCCAGCTGGCGGAGACGTTCTGTCGCCGATGGTTGTGACAGCCGATGGTGGCGGGCGGCAGCCGAGATGCTGCCGAATCTGATCGTGTCGATGAACAGTTCGAGACCGACGAGGTCGTCGATGCGCACGATGTTCGGTGACGCGTTGGTCATAGGCACAGCCTATGGCATCCAGGGGATCTCGGGGTTCACGGCACCCGCGAGACCGTTCACCATGTGATCGTGACCACCACCGCGCCTGCCATCGTCCATGGTCGGCGGCCGCCCTCGGGGTCGACGAGCCGCGCCTCGATGGTGGTGGGCCTCTCGCTCGCCGCCGGCGGCGCGCTGGTGGGCATGGCGGTGCACGAATGGCGCCCGTCGGTCTCGGCGCACGTGGTCGCCGTCCTCGTGGGCGTGGTGATCGGGAACCTCCGGTGGCGCAGCGGGGGTCCGCCGGCCGGGCTGCGCTTCGCCGGACGGCATGTGTTGCGTGTGGGCATCGTGGTGCTCGGCCTGCGTCTCGCGATCGGGGACGTCTTCGGTCTCGGCCCGCGGGTGCTCGCGGTGGTGGTGATGGTGGTCATCGTCACGTTCATCGGCACGCGACTGCTCGGCCGACTGCTCGGGTTGTCACCGGGTCTGTCGATGTTGGTGGCAACGGGATACTCCATCTGCGGTGCCTCGGCCATCGCCGCCGCCGAACCCTTCTCCGACGCGACCGAGGAGGAGGTCGCCTATTCGATCGCCTTGGTGGCGCTCTGCGGCTCGCTGGCGATCGGAGTGTTGCCCGGATTGGGGCACCTGTTCGGCCTGTCGAGTGAGATGTTCGGTGCATGGGTCGGCGCGTCGGTCCACGACGTGGGCCAAGTGGTGGCCGCCGCCTCGACGCGCGATCACGTCGCCCTCGAGACGGCGGTGGTGGTGAAGCTCACGCGCGTTGCGATGCTGGCCCCGCTGCTCGCCATCGTGGCCGTCGAGTCGCGACGGCGCCGCGCAGCCATGGGCGTTGCCGTGGCCGACATCGATGCGGTTGCCCGCCCGCCGGTGCTGCCCTGGTTCGTGGTGGCCTTCGTCGTCGCCGCGGCGATCCGGTCGACGGGTGTGCTCTCGGCGACGCAACTCGACCTCGCCCAGCATCTCGAGACCTTCCTCATCGGCTCAGGTCTCGTCGGACTCGGCAGTCAGGTGGTGTGGCGTCGGTTGCGCACGCTCGGCGGCCGGCCGCTCGTGCTCGGCGCCGCCAGCTGGGTGCTCGTGGCAGCGATCTCGCTCGGAGCCGTGGAGCTGGCGCTGTGAACCCGACGCGGGTCGATCAGACGAGGCGGCCGTTGTCCAGCCGGAGCACCTGATCGGCACGGTCGAACGCGACCGCCCGGTGCGACACCGCCACGACCGTCAACCCCGCTGCGGCGAGGTTGGTCCACAGTTTCAACTCGGTCTCCACATCGAGTGCGCTCGACAGATCATCGAGCAGCACCAGCTCGGGAACGTGCACGAGCGCCCTGGCTGTTGCCACGCGTTGCCGTTGGCCTCCCGACAGACGCAATCCGCGGGGGCCGATGAGCGTGTGCATGCCGTCCGACATCTCCTCGATGTCGACGTGCACCTCCGCCAGCTCGAAGGCCAGCGCCAGCGCCGACTCGTCCATCGGGCCGAGGGCGACGTTGTCGGCCAGCGAGTCGGAGATGAGCTGGGGCACCTGCGGCAGGAAGGCGGCATTGGGTGGCACGAGGAACGCAGCACGGTCATCCACCACCGAACCGTTCCAACACACCTCACCCGAGACGTCGGCGTGGGCGGCGAGGCCGAGCAGCGCGCGCAGCAGGGTGCTCTTGCCCGAGCCGATCTCGCCGGTGATCACGGTGAAGCTCCCGCGGTGGACGACGAACGACACGTCGTGCACCCCGGCGCCGCCCGGATACTCGGCCCGAAGATGGCGAACCTCGAGCTCGTCGAGAGCGACCCGGTCGGGTCTGACGGTCGTCGGCCGCACGCGAAGATCGCGCGCCGCGATGGGCAGATCGCGATCGCGGACGGTGTTGTGCGGCGCCGTGTCGGCGACGAGCCGGCTCATCCGACCAACGGCCACGGCAGCCTGCTTGCGCCGCGCCAGCATCCGCCCGATCATGCGCGGCAAGAAGCTGAGCCAACCGAGGTAGGCCGTGAAGATCGCCAGGTCGCCCACCGCGAACTCGCCCGAGGCCATCGCCCCTGCGCTCACCAACAGCACCAGTCCCAGACCCACATCGGCC
>JANNQK010000105.1:0-2427 GCA_031400715.1 Actinomycetes bacterium
CGTGGTGAACGGGTAGTTGGCGATCTTGGGGCGAGCTGCGCTGATCACGCTGATGAGCGTGCTCTTGCCGACGTTCGGGAACCCCACCAGCGCGACGTCGGCCATCAGCTTCAGCTCGAGCCGCAACCACAACTCCTCGCCATGCTCACCCTGCTCGGCGAACCCGGGGGCGCGACGCTTGTTCGACCAGAACTTCGCGTTGCCACGACCGCCACGGCCGCCGTGCGCCGCCAGCCAGCGATCGCCGTGGTGGGGCAGATCGGCCAACTGCTCGTCGGTGTAGAGGTCGTAGGCGACGGTGCCCTCGGGGACGGAGATCTCGAGCGGCGCACCGCGCTTGCCGTGCTGGTCCTTGCCCTTGCCGTGCACACCGTCGGCGGCTCGGCGGTGCGGATGGTCCTTGAACGCGATCAGCGACGAGGTGTTGCGATCAGCGACGAGCCACACATCGCCCCCGTCGCCACCGTCGCCGCCGTTCGGGCCGCCGAACGCGACGGGCCCTTCCCGGCGGAACGACGCACAGCCGGCACCGCCGTCGCCACCACGCACGTTCAGTTGGACGTCATCGACAAAGTTGCTCATAGGTACCCGAGGGCTACATCGAGGCTATCGGGCGCCCTCCCGAGCCTGTGATGTGCATTCCGCTCACACCCGACGAAGCCGCGCTCGCCAGGTCGAGCGCGCTCGGAAGTCGGTCATGTGGCATCGGGGTACAGTCCGGTTCTCACCACCTTCAGGAGGATCCATGTCGGTCGTTCTCATCAGCGGTTGCTCGACGGGCATCGGGCTCCACACCGCGGTCGCCTTCGCCCGCAACGGCGACACCGTGGTCGCCACGATGCGCAACCCAGCCAAGGCCACCGCCCTCCGCGCGGCGGTTGCCGAGGTCGGTGCCTCGGTGGATGTCGTCGCGCTCGATGTCACGAGTGACGCCTCCGCTCAGGCGGCGGTGGCTGACGTGCTCGAACGCCACGGTCGCATCGACGTGCTCGTCAACAACGCCGGCGTCGGCCTCTCCGGCGCCGTCGAAGACTTCCCCGAGGACCAGGCGCGCACGGCGATGGAGACCAACTTCTGGGGCCCGGTCCGCATGACTCGACTGGTGCTGCCGGGAATGCGTTCGCAGGGTTCCGGTGTCGTCGTCAACGTCAGCTCGATCACCGGTCGACTGCCCGCATTCCCCGCGTACGCGTTCTATGCGGCGGGAAAGCACGCTCTCGGGGCGCTGTCGGAGTCGCTGTCGGCCGAAGTGGCGCCGTTCGGGATCAGGGTGGTGTGCATCGAACCCGGCTACTACGACACCGCCCTCTCCGACACCGTCGACACCTTGCTCGACCAAGTCGACGATTCATCGCCCTACGCCGACGTCACCCGGTTCATGTTGGATTTCAGCAAGAACGCCCTCGTCAACGGTGGCAATCCGGCTGACGTGGGTGCCGCCATCGTCACCGCCGTCGGCGACCCGTCCAGCCCGCTGCACGTGCACGTCGGGGCCGACGCCGACGCCTTCCTCGAGCTGTGGCGCCAGACCGGGACGTTCGAGACCTTCGTTCCTGCAGCAAATGCGGTGCTGTTCAGCGCAGAAGCGGACTAGGAACGCCGGACCGCCTACCAGCCGACCGAGGCAATCCCGCCTTCCAGTGCGGCGTGACACCCGTTCGGTACCCTGGGCACACGATGAGCGACCAGCCCCTCACCCCCAGGGTGGCTGCACACCAGCCCGACGCCGATCTCGCCGAGCGCGCTGAGCGCGCCCAGAAGTGGGCGTCCACGATGGCCGGTCATACCGCCGGCCACGCTGCGGGCGACAGTGTGCGGCTGGCCCATGCCGACTCGTGGGCCGGCAGCGGCTCCGCTGCCATCTTCCCCCGCGCCGACCGCGAGCGCCGTGAGGCGGATCACCTGTCGGTGCTCGCCACGCGCGCCCACGGTGCCGGCGACCGCCTCGTCGAAGAAGAGCCCGATCAGTGGCGTACCTGCTTCGAGCGCGACCGCGACCGCATCCTCCACGCCAGCGCGTTCCGACGTCTCGCCGGCAAGACCCAGGTGTTCGTCTTCCCCGCCGATCATCAGCGGACGCGGCTCACCCACGCCGTCGAGGTGGCCCAGGTGGCCACGGCCGTCGCCCGGGCCCTGCGCCTCAACGTGGCGCTCACCGAGGCCATCGCCCTGGGCCACGACTGCGGTCACGGGCCCGGTGGCCATGCCAGCGAGGACGCCCTCTCGCCCTACGTGGCTGGCGGCTACGACCATGCGGTGTGGGGCGCCGACGTCACCCTGGCCCCCCTCAACCTGTGTGCCGAGACGCTCGACGGGATCCGCAACCATTCCTGGTCGCGCCCGGCGCCCGTCACGCCCGAAGGTGAGGTGGTGAGCTGGGCCGACCGGATCGCCTACTGCTGTCACGATCTGGAGGATGCCGTGTTC
>JANNQK010000106.1:0-21033 GCA_031400715.1 Actinomycetes bacterium
CTTCGACTACGGCAGCCGTGCCGAGTTGGTGCACGCTGCCGAGCACGCCCGTCGTGCGGGCGAGACGATCAGCGAGGCGAGCATCAGCCAGCACCTCTACGTGCCGAGCCTGCCCCCGGTCGACGTGCTGGTGCGCACCTCGGGCGAGCTGCGCATCTCGAACTTCATGCTGTGGCAGATCGCCGGTGCCCGCGCCTACTTCACCGAGACGGCCTGGCCCGAGTTCAGCGGCGCCGAACTCGACGCCGCCCTCGCCCTCGTCAACCGCTGACCCGGCCTGCGCACGAGGTCTCGTCACCACCTGCATCGGTCGGCCACTCCGATGGGTCGACAGACCCCCGCCGTGGCGATTCCCTTCAAGCGGTTCCAACCCCGTCGACGAGTGGCTTGCAGGCGTTCCGTCGGTTCTCCGCGGCGGTCGGATACGGTCGCACGAATGTCGGTGGAGCAGGTGCGCAAGGCGTTGGGACAGGTCACCGCAGCGCTGCCTGCCAGTGAGGAGCGGCCGGGGCAACGCGCGATGGCCGAGGCCGTCGCCCAGTCGATCGCGTCCGGCCGGCACCTGATCGTCGAAGCCGGCACCGGCACCGGCAAGACCCTCGGGTACCTCGTGCCCGCCCTGATGGCCGGCAAGAGGACCATCGTCGCCACCGCCACCAAGGCCCTGCAGGATCAGCTCGCCAGCAAGGACCTGCCCTTTCTCGAAGCGCACCTCGGGCGACCGTTCGAGTGGGCGGTCCTGAAGGGGCGCAGCAACTACGTGTGCCTGCAGCGACTCAGTGAGCTGTCACAGGCAGGTGAGGGACAGCTCGAGCTGGAGGAGATGGCCAACAGCACCAAGGTCGAGATCAAGCGGCTGGCCGCGTGGGCGGTCACTACTCGCACGGGCGACCTGGCCGAGCTCGATTGGGCCGCCACCGATGCGGCCACTCGTGCCGTCACGGTCAGCAGCGACGAGTGCCCGGGCGCGACCAAGTGCCCGCTGGGCAACGCGTGTTTCGCCGAGGGTGCCCGCGCTCGCGCGGCCGCCGCCGACGTGATCGTGGTGAACATGCACCTCTACGGCCTCGATGTCGCCTCCGGTGGTGTGATCCTGCCCGAACACGACGTGGTGGTGGTCGACGAAGCGCATCAGCTCGAAGACATCATGAGCGACACGGTCGGGGTGCAGATCGGTCCCGGCAGGTTCACCGCGGTCGCCGCCGCAGTCAGGCGCATCATCGATGATCCCGCCATCGTCGGCGCGATCGCCGAATCGGCGCAGCTGCTCCGTGACGTCATCGGCCATCACGCCGGCCAACGCCTGTCGTCACCGTTCCCCGCCACCGTCCAGCAGGCGCTGATCGCGGCTCGCAGCCGACTCGACAGCGCCCAGTCGGCGCTGCGGCGCATCGACACCGAGGTCGAAGACGCCAAGCAGCGCAAGCTCCGGGCCCAGCAGATGGCCACCCGGCTGATGGAGCAGATCGACCTCGCGATCGGACATGGCGAGGGATACGTCGCGTTCGTCAGCGGCTCTCCCGAGCAGCCCCGCCTCGAAATCGCACCGCTCGACGTCGGGCCCGTGCTCGACCAGGGCATCTGGGGTCGGCGCACCGCGATCCTCACCAGCGCAACCGTGCCCAGTTCGATCGTTGCTCGCGTCGGACTCGATCCCGCCACCGTCGACGTGCTCGATGTCGGCAGCCCGTTCGACTACGAGCACCATGCGCTGCTGTACTGCGCGCTGCACCTGCCCGATCCGCGCGCTCCCCAACGGGCCGCAGCCACCCATGAAGAGATCGCCGCGCTCATCACTGCGGCGGGTGGCCGCACACTCGCGCTGTTCACGAGTTGGAAGGCGATGGACGAGGCGGCCGCGGCGGTCCGGCTCCAGGTGACGCAACCGATCATCACCCAACGCGATCTGCCGAAGACAGCGCTCGTGAAGAAGTTCAGCGAGGACGAAGAGACCTGCCTGTTCGCGACAGCCGGCTTCTTCCAGGGTGTCGACATCCCAGGGCGCACGTTGAGCCTGGTGATCATCGACCGCATTCCCTTCCCGCGACCCGACGACCCGTTGCTCTCGGCGCGCCGCGACCTGCTGGGTCCGGCGGCGTTCGCCGAGATCGACCTTCCCCGCGCCTCGATCCTGCTCGCCCAGGCCACCGGTCGACTGATCCGAACTGCCACCGACCGGGGGGTGGTCGCCGTGCTCGATCCGCGGTTGGGCAAGGCCAACTACCGCTGGGACATCGTGAAGGCGTTGCCCCCGATGAGACGTACCCGCCATCGCGCCGAGGCCGAGGCCTTCCTCCGCGAACTGACCACCGACACCCCCACCCCCTGACCGACACCCCGCGATGAGAGATGAGTGGCCCTGCCGCACTCATCTCTCATCGCGATCGGGAGGTCCGACACCGCGATGAGAGATCGGGGCGCCACCGGCACTCATCTCTCATCGCCGGGGTGGGGCGGCGGGATCGGGGAGGCTGCGGGTGAGAGGGGTACAGTCGGCCTCATGGGGGACGATTCGTCGGCAACGAGGCCCGTGGTGCGGTGCGAGGTGGCCGACGGGGTCGCCACGATCACGCTCGACTCGCCGGCCAACCGCAATGCACTCTCGCGGGCGTTGTTGATCGGTCTGCACGACGCGCTCGATCGAGCCGAGCAGTCCGACGTGAGGGCGATCGTGCTCACCCACACCGCCCCGGCGTTCTGCTCGGGGGCCGACCTGAAGGAACGCAGCACGGGCCCGGCCGACTCGACTCCGATGGTGCGAGCGATGCAGCGGCTGTGCGAGGTGTCGCAACCCACGATCGCCGCCGTGCAGGGTCCGGTCCGAGCGGGCGGGATCGGGTTGATGGCGTCGTGCGACCTCGTCGTCGTGCAGTCCGACGTCACCTTTGCCTTCACCGAGGTGCGCATCGGCGTCGCACCGGCGATCATCAGCGTGCCGATCCTGCAGCGCTGCGGCTGGAGCAAGCTCGCGGCACCCTTCCTCACCGGCGAGACCTTCGACGCTGCGGTCGCTCGCGAGATGGGTCTGGTCACGCACGTGGCCGACGACGTGCCCGCCGCGGTACGCACCCTCGTCGACGGCGTGCTGCTCGGTGCACCGAACGCTGTCGCCGCGACGAAACGACTCCTGCGAGGCAGTGGCTCGTGGGCGGAGATGCAGACGCTGAGCGAATCGCTGTTCTCGAGCGACGAGGCCCGTGAGGGCATGGCTGCCTTCGCCGAGCGCCGCACCCCTCAGTGGACCCAGCCCTCACCCGAGCCTGACGTTTGACCCTGACGCTTGACCTGACGCTCGGCCCGACGCCGGACGAGGAGACCCACACATGCCGGTCCTGACAGACACCTTGAACCCGAACTCCGAGGCATACGCGGACAACCGTGCGACGATGCTGGCCCACGTGGCGGCTCACGACGCCGAGTTGGCCAAGGTGCTCGGCGGTGGAGGACCCGCCTACGTCGAGCGGCACCGCACCCGCGGCAAGATGCTCGCCCGCGAGCGGGTGGAGGCATTGCTCGATCCCGGCAGCCCGTTCCTCGAGATCTCTCCCCTGGCAGCATGGGGAACGCAGTTCCCGGTGGGCGCGGCGATGGTGCTCGGCATCGGCGTCGTCGAGGGTGTCGAGTGCGTGATCATCGCCAACGACCCCACGGTGCGCGGCGGTGCGAGCAACCCGATCACGATGAAGAAGGCGCTGCGCGGCATGGAGATCGCCCGCGAGAACAAGATGCCGCTCGTGAACCTCGTGGAGTCGGGCGGCGCCGATCTTCCCTCGCAGAGCGACACGTTCATCCCGGGGGGCAAGTCGTTCCGCGACATCACCGCACTGTCTGCCGAAGGCATCCCCACCATCGCCGTCGTGTTCGGCAACTCCACCGCGGGCGGGGCGTACACACCGGGCATGAGCGACTACATCGTCATGATCAAGGAGCGCTCGAAGGTGTTCCTCGGCGGCCCGCCGCTGGTGAAGATGGCAACCGGCGAAGAGAGCGACGACGAGAGCCTGGGCGGCGCGGACATGCACGCCCGCGTGAGCGGCTTGGCCGACTACTTCGCTCTCGACGAGATGGATGGCATCCGGCTCGGACGTCAGGTCATCCGCAGGCTGAATCACCGCAAGCGTGGACCTGGGGTCCGCGGTGCCGGCCTGCATCCCCGCTACGACCAGGAACAGCTGATCGGCATCGCTTCGGCAGATCCCAAGGTCCCGTTCGACCCGCGTCACGTGATCGCCCGAATCGTCGACGACAGCGATTTCGACGAGTTCAAGCCGCTGTACGGCACCTCCCTCGTCACCGGCTTCGCCGAGCTGCACGGCTATCCGATCGGCATCCTGGCGAACCATCGTGGCGTGCTCTTCAACGAAGAGAGCGAAAAGGCTGCCCAGTTCATCCAGCTCGCCAACCAGATCGACACACCACTCGTGTTCCTGCAGAACACCACCGGCTACATGGTGGGCAAGGAGTTCGAACGTCGCGGCATCATCAAGGACGGCGCCAAGATGATCAACGCCGTGACCAACAGTCGCGTGCCACACCTCACGATCAACATGGCTGCGTCGTACGGCGCCGGCAACTACGGCATGTGCGGCCGCTCGTACGGCCCCAGGTTCCTGTTCACATGGCCCAATGCGAAGACCGCGGTCATGGGTCCACAACAGCTGGCCGGTGTGCTGTCGATCGTGGCCCGTCAGTCGGCAGCGTCGATGGGCCGCCCGTTCGACGAGGCTGCCGACGAGGCGATGCGTCTCCAGGTGGAAGAGCAGATCGAACGCGAATCGCTGGCCATGTTCATGAGCGGCAAGCTCTACGACGATGGCATCATCGATCCTCGCGATACCCGCACGGTGCTGGGCATGTGCCTGAGCGCGATCGACAACGACGCCCCCGCGGGTACACGCGGCTACGGCGTGTTCCGGATGTGAACCGATGAACCCCATCCACTCCGCCGCCCACAGCCCCGCCCACGGCCACCGGGCCCCGATCGACCGCTTGCTGATCGCCAATCGCGGCGAGATCGCTCGACGGATCATCCGCACCTGCCGCCGTCTCGGGATCAGCACGGTTGCCGTGTACAGCGACGCCGATGCCGATGCTCCGTACGTCCGAGAAGCAGACGTCGCGGTGCGCCTACCTGGCACCGCCTCGACCGACACGTACCTGCGCGTCGACCTGCTGATCGATGCGGCAGAGCGCACGGGAGCGCAAGCGATTCATCCGGGGTACGGCTTCCTCTCCGAACGCCCCGATGCAGCGGAGGCGGTCAGCCGTGCAGGTCTCACCTGGATCGGACCTCCTGCGTCGGCGATCGCCGCGATGGGTTCGAAGATCGAGGCCAAGCGCATGATGCGAGCCGCCGGCGTTCCCGTGCTCCCCGACAACACCGTCGAGTCGATCGAAGAGATCGGGCTGCCCGCGCTCGTGAAGGCCTCGGCCGGCGGAGGCGGGCGGGGCATGCGCGTCGTGCGCGTCGCCGCCGAACTGGACGACGCGATCGGCTCCGCAGCACGCGAAGCACGCTCGGCCTTCGGCGACGGCACGGTGTTCGTCGAACGGTACGTGGAAGGCGGACGACACGTGGAGGTGCAGGTGTTCGCCGACACCCTCGGCACCACCGTGTCGCTGTTCGAACGCGACTGCACGCTGCAGCGACGTCACCAGAAGATCCTCGAGGAGTCGCCCTCGCCGGCGGTCGACGACGAGTTGCGGCAGCGGATGGGCAACGCTGCTGTCGCCGCAGCTCGAGCCGTCGGCTACGTCGGTGCCGGCACCGTGGAGTTCCTGCTCGACCGCGCGGGCAGCTTCTTCTTCCTCGAGATGAACACCCGCCTCCAGGTGGAGCATCCGGTCACCGAGATGATCACGGGCCTCGATCTCGTGGAGTTGCAGCTGCGTGTCGCGGACGGCGAACCGCTGCCGCACGAGGCGGTCGATCCGAGGCGAGATGGTCACGCGATCGAGGTGCGCCTCTGCGCCGAGGATCCCTTCAACGGCTACCGGCCCAGCTCGGGCACGTTCCACACGGTGGTGTTCCCGCAGATCGAGGGTGTGCGCATCGACACAGGGATCGAGAGCGGTTCGGTCGTGAGCCCGCACTACGACTCGATGGTGGCCAAGGTGATCGCCCACGGTCACACACGACGCATCGCCGCACGTCGAGTCGTGCAGGCGCTCACCGAGGCCACGATCATCGGCCCGACCACCAATCGCGAGCAGCTCATCCATCTGGCCTCGGTCCTCGAGTCGATCGACGACGTGGTGGACACGAGCTATCTCGACCGCACACCGATGGGTGCTACACCTCGACCGAGCTCCGATCTGGTGGCAGCCGCTGCGGTCGCCGTGATCGACGGCCAGTCCGACTCGCGGACGGTCCTGCCCCGGGTCCCGTTCGGATGGCGGAACATGCCGTCACAGCTCCACGAGCTGCGATTGGGGTCCGACGCCACCGGCCACGTCATCAGGTACGGGGTCGATCGTTGGGGGGCGATCTCCGAGATGCACGTCGATGACGTCCCGGTCGACGTGGAGACCGCACGCGATCTGGCCCGCATCCGCCCGCCGGTGCTGCTGGACGGCGCCGTCCATCTGCTGGGCGGACGCTGCTCGTTCGTCGTCACCAAACGATTCAGCCCTCCCGACGATGCCGGTCGCGCCGGATCGCTCGTCGCCCCGATGCCCGGCTCGGTGCTGCGGATCCTGGTCGCCCAGGGCGACCACGTCGATCCGGGACAGCCGATGCTGGCGCTTGAAGCGATGAAGATGGAGCACCACGTGGTGGCTCCGATCGCGGGCACCGTGGCCGAGATCTTCGTGCAGGTGGGCCAGCAACTCGACACGGGGCAGGTGCTCGTCAGGCTCGATGCCGATCCGAGCGGAGCTGACGCATGAGCCGCGGGCAACGCCCGGTGCGCATCGCCAACTGCTCGGGCTTCTTCGGCGACCGCATCTCGGCGGCACGCGAGATGGTCGACCCGACATTCACTGCCAACAGCCCGATCGATGTGCTCACGGGCGACTGGTTGGCCGAGTTGACGATGCTCATCCTGCACAAACAGCGCAGCCGCAACGCCGATCTCGGCTACGCCAGCACCTTCCTCACCCAGATGGAACAGGTGCTGGGCACGTGCGTCGACCAGGGCATCAAAGTGGTCACCAACGCCGGCGGCCTCAACCCTGCAGGCTGCGCCGCACGGGTTCGTCAGATCGCCGACACCCTCGGCATCCGTGTGAACGTCGCCCATGTGGAAGGCGACGACCTGCTCCCCCGCATCGATGGCTTGCGCCCGCACCTCGCCCATCTCGACACGGGCGCGCCGTTCATCGGCACCCCGGTGTCGGCCAACGCATATCTCGGAGGGTGGGGCATCGCCGCGGCGCTGGCCAGCGGAGCCGATGTCGTCGTCGCGCCTCGTGTCACCGACGCAGCCGTCGTGATCGGTCCTGCGGCGTGGTGGTGGGACTGGGCGACCGACGACTGGAACGCTCTCGCCGGTGCGGTGGTGGCCGGGCACGTCATCGAGTGCGGTGCACAGGCCACCGGCGGGAACCACTCGTGGTTCGCCGACCTCCCCGATCTCACCCGCCCGCCCGGGTTCCCGATCGCCGAGGTCGACCGCGACGGCTCGTCCATCATCACCAAGCACCCCGATACCGGTGGCCTGGTCGACGTCGGAACGGTCACCTCCCAACTGCTCTACGAGATCGGCCCGCCGCAGTACCTGAACCCTGACGTGACCAGTCACTTCGACACCACCGAGTTGTCGCAGCAGGGGCTCGACCGGGTGAAGATCCACGGCACTCGCGGCACGCCCGGCCCCCCCACCACCAAGGTGTGCATCAATCTCGAGGGGGGCTTCCGCAACCGGATGAGTTTCGTGCTCACCGGACTCGACCAACGCGAGAAGGCGGCATGGGCGCAAGCTGCGTTGTTCACACGCTTGGGGGGCGAGGACCGCTTCGACGAGGTCGACGTGCGGTTCGTCGAGGCCCCCAGTGACGCCGAGCCACAGGAGGCCGCGTCGGGTCGCCTGCACGTGACGGTGAAGAGCACGGACGAACGCCTGGTCGGACGATCGTTCAGCTCTGCCGTGGTCGAGCTCGCACTCGCCAACTACCCGGGGTTCTTCTCGAGTTCGGCCCCTGGTGAGGCACAGGCGTTCGGCGTGTACTGGCCCGCGCTCGTGCCCAACGACGAGGTCGCTCAGCTGGTGGTGCATGCCGATGGGTCACGCACCGCCATCGCACCACCTCAGCTCACGGGCACTGCCGATGAGCTGGGCGTGCAGAGCTCATCGACCGCCCTCCCTGTGGGCCCGCAGGTCGGCGAAGCGCTCGGCCGGTACTTCGCGGCGCGCTCGGGTGACAAGGGCGGCAACGCCAACGTCGGCATGTTCGCCCGCGATGACGCCGGGTACGCCTGGCTCCACCAGCACCTGACCGCCGACAAGGTGCGCGAGCTGATCCCCGAGGCGCGTGAACTGGAGGTGCGCCGCTACGTGCTCCCCAACCTGCACGCGGTGAACTTCGTGATCGTCGGGCTCCTCGGCGACGGCGTGGCCAGCAGCACCAGCTTCGACCCCCAGGCCAAAGGCCTCGGCGAGTACCTGCGAAGCCGCGTGTGGCGCTGAGAAATCGCGCATCCCCACCGCGCGTGCGCACGAACGCACCCCAGCGGTTCGTGAGCGAACAATCGCAACGGGATCCGGCTACACCAACAGGCGGTAGCCGATGCCTCGTGCGGTCACGATGAGGCGGGGGTCGTCGGGGTGATCTTCGATCTTGACCCGTAAGCGGCGAACGTGGGCATCGACCAGTCGGCTGTCGCCCAGATACTCGTACCCCCACACGCGCTCGAGCAGCTGATCGCGCGACAGCACCATGCCGGCATGGTCGGCGAACTCGCACAGCAGCCGGAACTCGGTCTTGGTGAGGTTCAACTCGTCGCCGCCCTTGAGCGCGATGCCCTGCTCGCGCCGCAGTTCGACGTCTCCGAACTTGCTGCGTGGCGGCGCGGACGACGTCTCGTGCAACTGCACCCGACGAAGCGCGGCACGGATGCGCGCGGCGAGCTCTTTGGGCACGACCGGTTTGGTGACGTAGTCGTCGGCGCCGGCCTCCAGCCCGGCCACCAGGTCGTAGGTGTCCGTCTGGGCGGTGACGATGATGATCGGCACGATGCTGGTCGCACGCAGGGTGCGGCACACCTCGAACCCGCCGATGTCGGGCAGGCGGAGATCGAGCAGCACCAGGTCGGGCTCCTGCAGCGCGAACAACTCGAGGCCGGTCTTGCCGTCGGCGGCCTCGCGCACCTCGTACCCCTCGTCCTCGAGCGCCATCGTGAGGGCAAGGCGGATCGAGTCGTCGTCCTCGATGAACAGCAGCGAAGTCACCTGTGGATCATGCCTCAGTCCTGATCGCCCACGGATTCTGTTACACAAATCGCACACAAGGCGATCGGTGCTGTCACAAACCCCGATGAATATGGCACCTGTTCACGCTGCCTAGGTGGGGTACCAACCTCCCCCTGGTGCCCCACCTGCAGCGGTGACCGCCGGGCGGCGATTCCGTACAAGGCTCCGTACATCGACTCAGCCAGTTCCCCAGGAGGTCCCCCGAATGCTCTCGCCGATCCTCATTGCGTCGACCGATTCGTCCCGCCAGCTGCTGGTGATGACGGTGGACGGCCCCCTCGTCGACCCCGATCACGTCGAAGCGCTCCGACTCGTGCTTCCCGCCGTGCCCGCGGGCCACAGCCTGATCGTCGATCTCACCGGTGCCACCGCGTTCAGCGAATCGGCACTGGTCGCACTGCGATCCGTCGCCCACGAGGCGATCGACATCGGCCAGACGATGGTCGTGGTGTGTGGCGACCTCGACCGGCGCACCGACTTGGTGCTCGCCGATCTCGACACGCTGGTACCGGTGGTGGAAGCGGTGGAGCAGGCGCTGCCACTCACCCGCGCCGCGGCCTGAACGCTCGGGCGGCTTCGGCCTCACGTCCAGCGCGACCGCCGGCGACGAACTCTCGCGCTCCCCGTCGGGTCAACGGAGCTGCTGCACCGTCAGGTGGGCCGAGATTCGGCCACACTAGGGACGTGATCGACGTCGCGACCCCACCCCGGCGCACCCTGCGTCTGCGCACGCGGGTCACGCTGTTCTTCAGCGTCGCGACCCTTGCGGCCAGCCTCGCCCTGGCCGTGGTGACGTATGCGGTCGCCCGCAACTACCTGATCGACCAGCGCACCAGCGTCGCCCGCACGCAGAGCTTCTCGAACGCGAACGCGATCCGCGGCGAGATGCGGGCGCCCGAGTCTGCCAATCTGCGTGCGTTCATCACCCAACTCCCCGAGCCCGGCGGATTCTCCATCCTGATCTCGGGCGAACGATCGTTCTTCTCCGACGAGCGGTTCCCGGATGAACTGTTGCCCGACGATCTGGTGACCAACGTGAAGGCGCGCAACTACGGATTGCAACGGTTCGAGGCGAATGGCGAACCGTTCCTCGGTTCCGGCATCTACATCGCCGAGTTCGACACCCTCTACTTCGAGGGCTTTCCGCTCGAAACCACCGATCGAACGCTCGGGGCGATCGCGACCGCATTGCTGGTCGGCGCGGCGGTGACAGCGTTGATCGCCGGGTTCATCGGCTGGTGGACGAACCGCCGGCTCCTGCGCCCGCTCACACGCGTGGCCCGTGCGGCAGGCGAGATCGCGAGCGGCGGCCTCGACGCGCGGATGGCGCCCGAGGCCGACCCCGACCTGGCCAAGCTGGCGACGTCGTTCAACGAGATGGCCGATGCCGTGCAGACCCGTCTGGAACGAGAGGCACGCTTCGCGAGCGACGTCAGCCACGAGCTGCGTTCGCCGATCACCGCCTTGTCCGCTGCGGTGGAAGTGCTCGACGGACGGCGTGCCGATCTTCCCGATCGCACGCAACAAGCCCTCGACGTGGTGGTCACCCAGGTCCGGCGATTCGACCAGATGGTGATGGACCTGCTCGAGCTCTCCCGCATCGACGCGGGATCCACCGAGTTGCATCGGGAAGGCGTGGCGATCGAAGAGCTCGTCACTCGCATCGCGCACCGGTACGGGTTCGGCGACGTACCGATCGAGATCGGTCGTAAGGTGCCCACGAACGTGCATCTCGACAAGCTCCGCTTCGAACGGATCCTGGCCAACCTGCTCGACAACGCGAACCAACACGGTGGCGCTCCCACCCGCGTCAGCATCGAGCCTCGCGGTCGCCACGGCATCGTCCTCGCGGTCGAGGACCACGGACCCGGCGTCGCGCGCGGTGAGCGGTCGCGGATCTTCGAGCGCTTCGCTCGCGGCAGCGCGGCACGCCACAAGGTGGGCACGGGACTCGGGCTGTCGCTGGTCGCCGAGCACGCCCATGCTCACGGTGGCGAGGCCTGGGTCGAGGACCGTCCTGGTGGAGGCGCCCGATTCGTCGTCACGTTGAACGAGGTGGCCTGATGAGGGGCTCGAAGCGGATCGCGATCCTCACCGTCCTGCCGATCGTGGTGATCGCGTGCGGGTTGCCCCAGTCCAGCGAGTTCGAGCCGATGAGCGGCGACGTCCAGTTCGGACTCGACGAGACCACCACCACGTCCACCAGCACCATCCCGCCGACGACCATCGACGCGACCAGCACGACCCTCGACCAGACCACCACCACCGAGATCCCGACCGAACTGGTACGTCTGTACTTCGTGGCCGGCAGCCAGCTGAACCCGGTGTCGAGGACGTTGTCGACCCCTGTCCTGCCGGTACAAGCGTTGGCTGCGCTGCTCGAGGGGCCGCAGAGCGACATCGGGGTCGGCCTGCGCACCACGATCCCGCCGAAGGCCGCGATCACGGTCACGAAGGAACGTGGAACGGCGATCATCGATCTCCCGGCAGGCATCTTCGACACGATGCCGACTCGCGACCAGGTTCTCTTCTTCGCCCAACTGGTGCTCACCATCGGTCAGCTCAGCGGCATCGGGCCCGTGCTGTTCACCCTCGACGGCCAACCGACCCGCGCGCCACGCGGTGTCGACGGTTCGACCGCCGACCCGGGTGAGCCGGTGACCGTGGATGACTACGTGAACCTGCTTGCCGGAGCGCCCGCCACCACCTCGACGACGACCACGGCCACCCCGACCGAGGTGCCACCACCCGGCGAGGTCGCGCCGGTCACGTCCGTCTCCGGTTGAGCTCAGGCCCGGATAGCGTCGGACCCCTCATGTCGACCGACGATTCCCGCGATCCTTCTGAGCTCACCGCTACTGAACCGACACCGTCCGAGCTCGGCGACGAGAGCCACGACCACACCCTCGGGTACCAACTCGGCCAGCAGGCGAGCGACATGCACAGCGGGTTCATCGCCATCGTCGGGCGGCCGAACGTGGGCAAGAGCACGCTGGTGAACGCGTTGTGCGGCAGCAAGGTCAGCATCGTCAGCGACAAGCCCCAGACCACACGCACCCGTGTCCGCGGTGTGCTCACGCGCCCTGGCACGCAGCTGGTGTTCGTCGACACCCCCGGTCTACACAAAGCGGTCACCGCGCTGGGAGAACGCGTGAACGCAACCGCGCTCGACAGCATGAGCGAGGTCGACGTGGTGATGCTGGTGATCGACGGCACCGCCGGGTTCGGCAAGGGCGATGAGTGGGTTGCCTCGCGATGCGACATCAGCAAGGCCGTGATCGTGCTGAACAAGATCGACCAGCTCTCGAAGAACATGATCGCCGTACAGCTCAACGCTGTCTCCAAGCTCGGAGCGGCCGCCTACTTCCCGGTGTCTGCCCGCACCGGCGACGGAGTGCGCGAACTGGTCGATCATCTCCGGAAGCTGATGCCCGAGGGGCCGATGTACTTCCCCGACGACACGGTCCGCGACCTGCCCGAGGCCGAATGGGTGGCCGAACTGGTACGCGAACAGCTGCTCGCCGTCACTCGCGACGAGCTGCCGTACTCGATCGCCACACGCGTGACCGAGTGGGAGTGGCCCCGCATCCGCTGCGAGATCATCGTCGAGCGCGACAGCCAGAAGGGCATGGTCATCGGCAAGAAGGGGGCCGTGCTGAAAGAGGTCGGCACCCTCGTTCGCAAGCAGCTGCCCGAAGGCGTGTACATCGAGCTGTTCGTGAAGGTCGACAAGGACTGGCAGCGCCGCCCCGACCGCGTCGCACGACTGGGCTACTAGATCGTTCCTACACCTTGCTGTCGCGGCCGGCCCAGAACGGGGCGCGCAACTCGCGCTTCAGCACCTTGCCGCTGCCGGTCTTGGGGAGCTCGTCGATGAAGGTCACCGCACGGGGAACCTTGTAGTGGGCCAGGTGCTCGCGGGCGAACGCCATCACCTCGTCGCCGTGCAACGAGCCGCCCTCGCGTACCACCACGACCGCATGCACGGTCTCGCCCCATTCGTCGCTCGGTGTACCGAACACGGCCACCTCGAGCACATCGGGATGATGCTCCAGCGCAGCTTCGATCTCGGCCGGGTAGATGTTCATTCCGCCGGAGATGATCATGTCCTTCTTGCGATCGCAGATGTAGATGTAGCCCTCGTCGTCGCGGTAGGCGATGTCGCCGACGGTCTGGTAGCCGTGCTTGCTGTCGGCGAGGAACTTGTCGTGCTGCTTGTAGTAGTCGGCGAACACGCTCGGGCTCTTCACGAACAGCTCGCCGGTGTGCTCGGGGCCGACACCGACGACCTCGTTGCCGTCGTCGTCGAACAGCTTCACCTCCACCATCGGCGCGGGCTGGCCGCACGAGCCCGGCTTGCGCAGCTGGTCCTCGGGGCGCAGGATGCAGTTCACGCCCAGCTCGGTGCTGCCGTACACCTCGAACAGCGAGTCGTCTGGGAAGTAGGCGAGGTACATCTGCTTCAGCGCGAAGCTCCATGGCGCAGCGTTGGCGATCATCCGCTTCATCGAGCTCACGTCGTACTCGGCCTTCACCTCGTCAGGGAGGTTGCAGATCATGCGGATCGGCGTGGGAGCGCTGAAGGTGGACGTGACCTTGTGCTTCTGGACCAGGCGGAGCCAGTCCTCGGCATTGAACTTCCGCTGCAGCACCACGGTCTGTCCGAGCGCCTGGGCGATGCCCATGAACCCACCGGGGCCCGAGTGGTACAACGGGCCGGTGGGGATGTACACGTCATCGGGTGTGTAGCCGATCAGGCCGATCATCGATGCCGCCTGAGCAGCACCTGACGTGCCTCGCCGCAGCGCACCCTTGGGCTTGCCGGTCGTGCCGCTCGTGTAGATCATGGTCGACCCCGCCTCGGTGCCCTCGGGCACCTGGGGATCGGCGTCGGACGCTGCTGCCGTCAAGGCATCGACGTCGATCATCCCCGATGGCGTCGGCCCGTCGAAGACCAGGTAGTGCTCCACCTTCGGCAGCTCGCCGCGAATGCGGTCGAACATCGGAGCGAACTCGGCATCGACGTAGACGATCGTGGTGTCGCTGTGATCGGTGACATAGGCGGCTTCATCGTCGCTCAGCCGGTAGTTGAGCGGCACCGCGGTCACGCCCAACTTGCGCGCGGCATTCACCATCTGTACGAGCCCGATCGAGTTCTGTCCGCACCACACCACCTTCGAGTCACCGGGTCGCACGCCCAGATCGAGCAGCACGTTCGCCAGCCGGTTCGACGCCGACTCCAGTTCGGCGAAGGTCATCTGGTGGAGCGTGCCGTCCGGGCGATCGTCGACCACCGCGAGCTTGGTCCCCTGTGTCAGTGCGTACGCACTCAGAAAGTCCCCCATGAGCACACTTCGTAGCAGGCGCGCCGACCGCTTGGTGACGCGAAGCGGGTAGGTCAAGGCTCGGACGAGATCCATCGGCTTCACCGTAGGCGACGACGACCTGCCAAGCTTCCGCCATGGCAGCACGCATCATCAACGGCACGGCAGAACTCAAGGCTCTCGTCGGGGAGCACCTCGGCTACAGCGACTGGATGGAGATCACCCAAGAACGGGTGAACCAGTTCGCCGACGCGACGGGCGACCACCAGTGGATCCACATCGACGTCGAACGATCGAAGGCCGAGAGTCCGTTCGGCGGCCCGATCGCCCACGGCTACCTCACCCTCTCGCTCGGACCCGTGCTGATGCCACAGGTCGTGATGACCACCGGATTCCGTATGGGCGTCAACTACGGCGCGAACAAGGTGCGCTTCATGTCGCCTGTTCCGGTTGGCGCCAAGCTCCGCCTCGGCGTCACGCTGATGACGGTCGAGGACATCGCAGGTGGTGTCCAGGTCACCTACGGGTTCACCTTCGAATGCGAAGGTGCCACCAAGCCGAGTTGCGTCGCAGAGGTGATCTTCCGCTCGTACGAGTGAGCCGCGGGGCCACGAACCAAACCCCTCCCTCCACTGTTCACATGCTCGGCATCGCCGGCGACACCGGATGAGATCTCGAGAGCGACGAGATCTCATCCGGTGTCGCCGCGTTCGGGACCAGGTCTCTCATGGATGATCAATTTTGTATCAATGTGCTGCTACATTGATACAATGTTCGAGGGGCTTGTCGGCATCTTTCTGTTCAGCACGTTGATCGCCTGGTTGATCAGCGCCACCCGGACCGAGCCCATGCTCGCCTGGTTCTGCTTCCAGTACGACGTGCCTGATTCGCTCAGTGCGCGCTCGTTGGTTCGCGCCTACCTGTTCAGGGCGCGAGTGTGGAGGGTGATCGGAGCGGGTGCCGGTTTCGTGGTGCCTCTGGCGGTGGTGGCGTTCACCGATGTCGACATCCCGCTGGTCACGTCGATCTGCGTCGGATGGCTGGCTGCAGGGTTGGCTGCGGAGATGACGGGTCGTCGCAGGCGTCACGAACCCACGGTTGCATCCCCGTGGAGGGTGATCGACCTGCTGTCCCCTGCGGCCCGACACACGGTCGCAGCGACCACGATCACCACGGTGCTGTCGATCGTGCTCGCATTCGCCACGCGCTACTCGCCCACCGTTGTTCGCGATGGCGTGTCATTGCCGACTCCTGCGCGCGTGTTCGCCGTCTGCGCCGCCTCCCTGGTGCTCGCAGCCATCACATGGCGGGGACTGCACTTCATCGGCCGCGCCCCGTTTCCGATGGCGGGCAACGACCTCGACCTCGCCGAACATGCCATACGGGTCGCATCGGCGGTGCGTGTCACGGCCGGCTGGTCGGCGCTGCAGTTGGTGTTCGCTGGCTGGCTGTCGTGGCAGACCGCAGGACTGGCCCGCTCTCCCTTCTCGTGGCTGCCTGCTGCCCTCGCCGGCTGCAGCTTCGTCGGCGCAGCGGCGGCCCTGTGGTGGATGCCGACGCGCCTGGTGCGAAGAGAGAACGCGGGGATGTTCGCGTCGTGAACGTCGAAGTCGACCCGCGCTCGCCGGTACCGCCGTACGAGCAGATCAGGGTGCGGGTCAACGAGCTCGTCTCGACGGGCGCGCTCAGACCAGGAGACCGACTGCCGACGGTCCGGCAGTTTGCCGAGGACCTCGGCGTCGCTCCTGGCACCGTGCAGCGCGCCTACCGGGAACTCGAGACCGAGGGCGTCGCGGAGAGCCGCGGTCGGCACGGCACGGTGGTCGCGGAACGGCAGCGATCGCGACTTCCCCGCGATCGCCGCCAGGCGCTCCGACGGGCCGCATCGCAGTTCATCGACTTCGCCCACTCGATCGGCGCTCAACCGCCCGAGATCGACGAAGCCCTCGATGCCGCCCGCCGATGATGATGACGCCGCCCGGATGATCACCGGCAACGGCATCCGCATGGGCGCCGCCGAGGGCGCGAACAGATATCTCTCAACCCCCTGATCAGGGGTGTCGATGAACTCGTGTGTCACGAATCTCCCGGAACGGATGGTCACTGGTCGCGCGCTTGGTGGTCATCGTCGCGATTCCGAGTGCGCTCGTGATCCGCTTCGGCGTCGCCGACATCGACAAGGACGAGGACACCGTCGCCGCTGCGGACGGGCTGGTGGAACTGGTCGACCTGGACCGTGCAGTCGCTGCGCTGGCCGCCCCGGCGTACATCGAGTACCAGGCACTCGTCGGGCTCGCCTCGATCGACAGCAACGGAATCGACCGTGCGCTCGTGTTCGACATCCTCGACCTGGACTACGAGGCGATCTACAAGGGCAACAAACCTTCGCTGGACGCGGCGCTCCTGGGCGTTGCCGCTGCCGATCGAGACCTGGTGCTCGACGGAACTCGCACCGTGGGTGACGAGATCGATCGGCTCTCGGAGGAACTCGCGATCATCCGCTCGATGACCGAGAACTTCAACGGCAGTCCGGCTCAGATCTATCAGCTGTTCACCGACCTCTCCACGACGCTCGACGAGGCAGCGGTCGCCAAGCGGGAGGTGCTCGACCTCGGAGCGATTCCGGGCGATCTGGAGCGGTACCGCGCCCGATCGGCAGCCCTGTCGTGGGTGCTCGACACCGCAGGCGACACCTCGCAGGCGATCCTCGAATCCGCCACCGTCCCGGCGGCACACCAGATCCCCGTGGCCCAGGCGCTCGCCGCCCACCACCAGGCGGCCTTGCAGTTCGCGGCACAGCTGCCGTCGGACATCGCCGGGCCATTCCTGGACATCACCCTCGCCGCTCCGAATCCGCTGCCGGACATCCCGGTTGAGGCCACCCTCGTCGGCGACATCGATCCTGACCGAATCCGGGCCAGTGCACGTCACATGACCGATCAGATGACGTACCTGCGATCGTTGAGCGCCTGGGCCGAGGGCTACTACAGCCAGGTCACCACGGGCGTGACCAGCCTCGCTCAGGACGCCCGAGGAAGGCTCACCCGGACGACGCATCTGGTGCTCGGAACCCTCCTCGTCGGCCTGGTCACTGCACTGCTGATGTCGCTGTCACTGCTGAAGCCGCTGCTCCGGCTCGGCCGGCGCGCCCAACGCATCAGTCAAGGCAAGCTCGACGATGAGCCGCTCCCCGTCAAAGGGCCTCGCGATCTCCGCTCGCTCACCACGACGATGAACACGATGCTGGACACGTTGGGGCTCGTCGAGCGTCAGGCGGCGGCACTCGCCGCAGGCAGACTCGACGACCCGAGCCTCGGCCAGGAATCACCGGGCCGCCTCGGCGCAGCCATCCGTCGCTCGGTCGTGCGCCTCACGGAGGTCACCACCCATCTCCAGACCAGCGAAGCTCGGGCGTCGGCAATCGTCTCCCACGCGTTGGTCGCCATCTGGACCATCGACCCACACGGTCGGATCGTCTCGGCCAATGCAGCGGCCGAACGGCTCGTCCTCGAACCGGAGGTCGACCAGATCGGGACCCGGCTGTCGCGCTACATCGGCGTCACGCGAGGGGAATGCGAGCTGCGTCGTCACGACGGATCACATCTGCATCTGAACATCGACCACAGCATCGTCCACACCCCCGACGGCGTGCTCCGAACGGTCTTCGCCGAGGACATCACCGAACGCAAGGAGTACGAGCGGCGGCTTGCACACCAAGCCCGCCATGACGAGCTGACCGGACTTGCGAACCGATTCGCGATGCTCGAGTGGCTCACCGAACGGACCACCGCCGGCATTCCGGCCACCGTGCTGTTCCTCGATGTGGATGGCTTCAAGAGCGTCAACGACTCACACGGTCACGGGGTCGGAGACATGGTCCTGGCCGAGATCGCGCGCCGACTTCGCACCGAGGTCCGCGACGGCACCATCGTCGCCCGGCTCGGCGGTGACGAGTTCGTCGTCGCCACCGACGACGTGCTCGATGAACAGGCGGGGATCGCGCTGGGAGGACGGCTGATCGAGTGGATCGAGCAGCCCTACCAGGCCGGCGAAGCGTTCTTCACGCTCTCCGCGAGCGTCGGCGTCGCCCATGTCCGCAGCGGCGAGGAAGCGCTCGAGGTCATCCATCGCGCCGACGCCGCCGTGTATCAAGCCAAGAACCTCGGCCGGGCACGCGTCGTGTTCTTCGACGAGTCGTTCCAGTCGCAGGTCGAGCACCGTGCGGCGATGGAGCAGGCGCTCCGAGAGGCAGTCACCCGTGGCGAGCTCCAGATGTACCTGCAGCCGATCTTCGATCTCGCGACCGGCGCGGTCGTCGCAGCCGAGGCGTTGGCCAGGTGGGAGCGACCCGGCGGCGGGTTCGTCCCCCCGATGGAGTTCATCCCGATTGCCGAGGAGTCGAACCTGATCTTCGACATCACCAAGTGGATGCTCTACCAGGCCGCCGAGCGAGTCGTCGCCTGGCGTCGGATCGACCCCGACTGCTCACTGCGGATCTCGGTCAACCTGTCCGGCCGACATCTCGTCGACGGCGACCTCGTGAGCGACCTGTCCGAGGTGTTGAACGCGACCGGGGCAGACCCGAGGATGCTCGAGCTCGAACTCACCGAGAGCACTCTTCTCGCGGATCTCGGCGCCGCCCGAACGGTGCTCGAGATCGTCCGCGCCCTCGGGATCACGATCGCCGTCGACGACTTCGGAACCGGGTACTCGTCCATGGCGTACCTCCGGCATCTCTCGGTCGACGTGATCAAGGTCGACCGCAGCTTCGTCTCCGGCTCCGATCAGAACGGCTTCGATGCGACGGCCATCGACGCGATGGTCAATTTCGGACGCGTCCTCGGCGTCGAAGTGGTCGCCGAGGGAGTCGAGACCGACGCGCAACTGGACATCGTCCGATCCCACGGATGCAGCCGCGCCCAGGGCTACCTGCTCGGGATGCCGGCACCGGCCGACGAGATCGATCGTGTCCTCGGCCTCGGTGGCCGCGCACGGCAGGCTGTGGCACCGACTCGGCGCTGACCACCCTCTCGGCATCGTGGGTGGGATCGGATCCACTCGACGGCTACCTTCGGGCCATGACCGACCTGCATATCCCGAACTTCGGTGAGCTCCTCGCCCCATTCATCGGCAAGGTACCTCCGGAGGCGATGCCGCGTTTCCTCGCCCTGCTCGAGCGTGGGGCCGCCGAGCGCTACCGGGGTTGGGCCGAGGCGTTGCCCGAGCACGTGGACGAGCTGACGACGTGTGCGCGCGCCGAGGACGAGATCGCCGATCGCATCGAGAGCGCATTCGCCCTGGACGAGTCGCTGCGCGATGCGCTCGAGGCGCCGCTACCCGATGCGAAGCGCGCGTACGACGACGTCTTCACCGACATGGACGTGTGGGACCAGTTGCGTGTGCAGGCCAACGCCGAACGTCAGGGCGCTCGGGCTTGGCGCAACATCGCGACCCGCACCACCGACCAGCGCGTCCTCGATCAACTCGCGATCTGCAGCACGTTGGAAGAATCCAGCGCCGACAGGTTGGACGCCCTCATCGCCACCCACGCTCCCTGACTCCGCTCGACTCCCGGTCGAGCGCCCGCGTCAGCGGAAGTTGGGCATCACGTGCTCGGCGAAGAGCTCCATCGTCTCGGTGCTCGGGTAGTCGGGGCACCACGGGATGAACCCGGTGCAGCCCAGATCGACATAGGTCTGGATCTTTTCGCTGACCTGCTCGGGCGTGCCCACGAGGTTGCCGTCGCGCCAGGCTTCGAAGGGTTCGGCCCACAGGCTCTTCGTGCCGGCGGCGACGACCTCGGCCTCGGTGCTGCGGATGAACACCTCGGGTGACCAGGTCTTGCCGATGGTGTCCTCGTCGCGACCGACGGCCTTGCAGTGACCCTTCAGGATCTCGCGCTTGCGCGCCCACTCGTCGGGCTTGCCGCCGAAGTTGCTGTAGTCGGCGTACTTCGCGACGACGCGCAAGGTGAGCTGCTCGCCTCCGCCGCCGATCCAGATGGGCGGGTGCGGCTGCTGCAACGGCTTGGGATCGCAGTTGGCGCGGGAGAGCTTGTAGTAGCGACCGTCGTAGTCGGTCTCGGTCTGTGTCCACATGCTGCGAACGATCTCGACGCTCTCGTTGAGCATGCCGATGCGGTCCTTGGGCTTCGGGAACTCGAAGCCGTAACCCTTGTACTCGTTCTCGTACCAGCCGGCGCCGATCCCCCAATCGAGACGGCCGCCACTGATCACGTCGATCGTCGACGTGATCTTGGCCAGTACGGCGGGGTTGCGGTAGCTGTTGCACCCGACCAT
>JANNQK010000107.1:0-8828 GCA_031400715.1 Actinomycetes bacterium
GAGCTGAGCGACCTCGCGGTCGAGCGAGACATCAACCTGCACGTCGACGGCTGCCTCGGCGGCTTCATCCTCTGCTGGGGCGAGGAGCTGGGGGCGCGCGTGCCGGTGTTCGACTTCCGCCACCCCGGCGTCACGTCGATCAGCGCCGACACACACAAGTACGGCTTCGGGCTCAAGGGTTCGAGCGTGCTGTTGTATCGGACTCCCGAACTGCGACGCAAGCAGTACTTCATCATGGCGGACTGGGAAGGTGGCAACTACACCTCGCCGGGCATGAGCGGCTCCCGCTCCGGCGGGATCATCGCCGCCGCATGGGCCGCGATGGTCACGCTCGGCCGCGACGGTTACCTCGCCATCGCCGCCGACATCTTCCGCACTGCAGCCCGCCTGCGCGAGATCATCGGCGAGCACCCCGAGCTGCGTGTGCTGGGTGACCCCATGTTCAACGTCGCCTTCGCGGCCACGGCCGGCGAGGTGCTGGGGGATGATCCGATCGACATCTTCCACGTCAACGACGCGCTCGCTGCGAAGCAGTGGCGGATGAACGGTCTGCAGCTCCCGCCGGCGGTGCACTTCTGCATCACACGACCGAACACCCTGCCCGGCGTCATGGACCGCTTCGCCGCCGACCTGCACGAAGCGGTTGGATACGCCCGCGAGCGCCGGGGCACGGCGCCTCGGTCGGGTGCCACCTACGGCGGGGGTGGTGCGAGCATCCCTCGCGACAAGGTCGCGGCCGGTATCTCCGGCTGGCTCGACGCCACCCAGTCGTTGCCACCCGCCTGACGCGGCCGTCCACAGCGAGTGCGGTCGCGACGTCTGCGTCGGCTCGTTCGGAAGGCGGGGGCAGTCGAGGACGGAGCCGTCGACCGTAGGGTTTGTTGGCGGATTCACGTGGCGTAGTAGCGTCCTGGCTGATGTCAGAGTTTCTTCGCGACTACCTCACCGTGGTCTGGTTCGGGGCGATCGCCCTCTTGCTGGCTGGGCTCCTGCTGGGGATTTCGGCGCTGGTCCGCCCGAACAAGCCCACACCCCAGAAGCTGATCGCCTACGAGAGTGGCGTCGATCCTGTTGGCGACGGTTGGTCGCAGAGCCAGGTTCGCTACTACATCTTCGCCCTGCTGTTCGTGGTGTTCGACGTGGAAGAGGTCTTCATCTTCCCCTGGGCCACTCAGCTCGAACGCTATGGCACGTTCGGTCTCGTCGAGATGGGTATCTTCGTCTTCGTCCTGCTCCTTGGCCTCGTGTACGCGTGGCGCAAGGGCGTCTTGCGCTGGGTGTGATCACATGGGATTTGTCGACAAGGGCAGGATGCCCAAACCACTGACGTCCCTGTTCAACATGGGTCGTTCCTACAGCCTCTGGGTGTACCAATGGGGCCTTGCATGCTGCGCGATCGAGATGGGTGCAGCCTTCGGGTCTCCCCGGTACGACGTGATGCGGCTCGGCGTCATTCCCTTGCCCGCCAGCCCCCGTCAGGCCGATCTCGTGGTCATCTCCGGCACCGTCACCGACAAGATGGCGCCCGCCATCAAGCGCCTGTACGAGCAGATGCCCGAGCCGAAGTACGTGATCTCGATGGGTTCGTGTGCCAACTGCGGTGGCCCCTACTGGGACAGCTACTCGGTCACGAAGGGCGTCGACCAGATCATCCCGGTCGATGTCTACGTGCCCGGCTGTCCGCCTCGACCCGAGGCCTTGCTCGAGGGCGTCGTCCTGCTGCAGCAGCGCATCAAGAACGAAGACATGGGTGCGCGCTGGCGTGGCGAGGGCTACAAGGCCCTCGTGAAGGATCCGATCGTGGTCGGCGGTGGCCCCGTTGAGTGACAGCACCAACGCTGCTGAGACCCCGGCACTCGCGAGCGACACGCTGCGCGAAGGGATCGTTGCCGACCTGCGCTCCGCTCTCGGCGAGCAGCTCGTCGATGTGAAGCTGGTTCCGAACACCGACCTCTGGGTTCGGGTCGCCACCGAGTCATGGCGTGGTGCCGGCCTGGCACTTCGCGACGCCGGATTCCACTACTTCTGCTTCCTCTCGGCCATCGACTGGATGCCCAGTCCCTACGGCCGCGGCGAGGACGACCCGACGGCTCCGCCGCCAGAACGCAAGACCGAGATCGTCCAGGGCTACACCGGTGGCTCGACCCGATTCCAGGTGTTCGCACGTGTCACCGACCTGGAGCGCCATGTCGGCATCACGATCAAGGCCGACGTTCCCGATGACGACCCGTTGATCGTCGACAGCTGGGTCACCAACTACGCGGGTGCCAACTGGCACGAACGCGAGTGCCACGAGATGTTCGGCATCGGTTTCGCGGGTCACCCCGACCTTCGCAACATGTACCTGCCCACCGATTTCGAGGGCCACCCGCTGCGCAAGGACTTCCCGCTGCTCGCCCGACATGTGAAGCCGTGGCCGGGCATCGTCGACGTCGAGCCCCTGCCCGGTGAGGGCGACGATGCTTCGGCTGACGCCGGTGAAGGAGCCTCCGATGACTGACCTGATCGATCGTCAGAAGCTCAGCTACATCGCGGCACAGGCAGCTGACGCGCGTCTGAACGTCGAGCTCGAAACCGAGGGCATGACGCTCAACATCGGGCCGCAGCACCCCGCCACGCACGGCACGTTGCGGATCATCGTGCGCCTCGACGGCGAACAGGTGGTCTGGGCCGACCCGGGCGCCGGCTACATGCACCGCGGGTACGAGAAGCTCACCGAGGTGCGCACCTTTCCGCAGGTCACCACGCTGATCAACCGCATCGACTGGCTGGGCAGCTTCGCCAACGAGGTGCCGTTCATCCTCGCTGCGGAACAACTGATGGACGTCGAAGCACCCCCGCGTGCCCAGTGGATCCGCACCATCCTGTTCGAGTTGAGCCGCATCGCCAACGTCTCGTTGTTCCTCGGCGACCTGGGCGTGCAGTTGGGTGCGATCACGCCGGTGTTCATGGCGTTCCGCGACCGCGAGTACGTGCTCAACCTGATCGAGGGCGCGACAGGCGGCCGGTTCCATCCCAACTTCGACCGCATCGGCGGCGTGAAGGACGATCTGCCCAAGGGCTGGATCGACGAAACCCATCAGGTGATGAAGAAGCTGCGGAACTTCTGCGACGAGATCGAGAACCTGCTCTTCGGCAACAAGATTTTCCAGGACCGCACCCGCGGCATCGGTGTCATCCCGCCTGCGGTCGCCCAGCAGTACGGGATGTCCGGCGCCAATCTGCGAGCGAGCGGTGTCGACTGGGATCTGCGTCGCGATCAGAAGATCGCACTCGCCTACGACAAGGTCGACTTCAAGGTCTGGACCCACCCCGACGGCGACAGCTTCGCTCGGTGCTGGATCCGGCTGCAGGAGACCCGCGAAGCCACCAAGATCGTCGACCAACTGCTCGACGGCATGCCGTCCGGCCCGGTGATGGCCAAGGTGCCGCGCATCATCAAGGTGCCCGAGGGCGAAGCGTGGGTGAGCACCGAGAACCCCTTGGGTGAGATGGGCTACTACGTGGTCAGCCAAGGCGACCTCGGTCCATTCCGCGTGAAGATCAGAACGGCGAGCTTCAACAACATCTCGATCGTGCCGTGGATCTTGCGGGGCGTCTACGTTCCCGACGTCATCACCATCCTTGCGTCGCTGTACTTCATCCTCGGAGACATCGACAAGTGATCGCGGTCGACCTTCCCTATTGGGCGCAGTCGCTGCTGCGCGTCCTCGGCGGCACGGTTGCCGTCCTGCTTCCCGCAGGCACGATCGTCTACCTGTTCCTGTTCAAGATGATGAGCTTCATGCAGAGCCGTCTCGGCCCGATGGAGGCCGGCCCGTACGGATCGATGCAGCTCATCGCCGAGGTCGGCAAGTGGCTGCAGAAAGAGGACATCCAGCCCGAGAACGCCGACAAGCGGATCTTCAAGATCGCACCCCTGATCGTGCTGGTGAGCACCTTCATCTTCGTCGTCGTGGTCCCGTTCGGCCCCGATGCCTACTTCACGAACTTCGAGGCGGGCGTCTTCTACGCCCTGGCGGTCAGCTCGGTCAGCGTCCTCGGCATCCTCATCGCCGGCTGGTCGAGCGCGAACAAGTACTCGTTGCTCGGTGGCCTGCGTGCCGCCGGTCAGTTGATCGCCTACGAGTTGCCGATGGTGCTCGCCGTGATCGGCGTGGTCATCCAGGCCGGTTCGATGAACCTGCAGCAGATCGTCTTCGCCCAGAACGCAGGATCGATCTTCGGTTGGGACGGCGTCGGCAACCCGTACGTGCTCACCCAGTTCATCGCGTTCGTGGTGTTCATGATCGCCGTGCAGGCCGAGCTCACGCAGACGCCGTTCGACATGCCGATCGCCGAGAGCGAGCTCGTGTCCGGGTACATGACCGAGTACTCGGGCTTCCGCTTCCTCATCTTCTTCATCGCCGAGTTCGCCAACGTTGGCATCTTCGCCCTCATCGCCAGCGTGCTGTTCCTCGGTGGTTGGGGCGTGCCGTTCAGCTGGTTCGGTTGGGACTCGCTGGATTCGGTCGACGACTGGATGAACATCGTCGGCCCGCTGATCATGATCGGCAAGATGCTCGCCCTGTCGTTCCTGATCATGTGGGTGCGGTTCAGCTATCCCCGCCTCCGTGAAGATCAACTGCAGCGCTTCGCCTGGAAGGTGCTCATTCCCGTGTCACTCGTGAACATCATGATCACCGCGATCTTGAAGGTGGCCTTCTGATGGGCTTCTTGAAGGATCGCTACAACGAGTACGGCAAGGGCATGTCGGTCACGCTCAACACGTTCGTGCAGACCGTGAAGCCGAAGAAGCTGGGCGGTGGTGCGGCCACCGTGCAGTACCCGCACGAAAAAGAAGCGCCGCCCATCCGCGCCCGAGGCGTGATCGCGCTGCGAGAGGACAACTGCACCTCGTGCATGCTCTGTGCGCGCAGTTGTCCCGACTGGTGCATCTACATCGAGGGCCACAAGGAGCTCGCACCGCCGCGCCGCGCCGGTGGAGCTCCCCGCAAGGTGAACAAGCTCGACCGGTTCGACATCGACTACGCCCTGTGCATGTACTGCGGCATCTGCGTCGAGGTCTGTCCGTTCGATGCGTTGTTCTGGAGCCCGGAGTACGAGTACAGCGAACCGCACATCGCCGATCTGCTGCACGACAAGACCAAGCTCGGCGAATGGATGGAGACGGTGCCCGAGGCCCCCGAGCTCGAGGCCGGCGCGGAGAAGAAGAAGAAGTGAGCGCGATCATCCTCGCCACCGACGACATCTACGTCGCCCAGAACATCGGCTTCGGCATCATCGCTGCGATCATGATCGTGGGTGCGCTGAAGGTCGTCACCAGCAAGAACGTGGTGCATGCGGCCGTCGCACTCGTGGCCGTCCTGGCCGGAGCGGCAGCGCAGTACTTGCTGCTGGCCGCCGAATTCGTGGCCGTCACTCAAGTGCTCGTCTACGTGGGCGCCGTCATGGTGCTGTTCCTCTTCGGTGTGATGCTCACCCGCGCCAAGCTCGGCCAGGAGGGCGATCTCAACAACAAGAACGCACTGCTCGGCGTGCCGGTGGCCCTGCTGATGCTCGGCGTGATGTCATGGGTGCTGATCGACGGGTTCGAGGACACCAAGCTGCCGCAGAACGGCGATCAGGTCCGGATCCAGGCGGTCAGCGACAGCATCTTCGGGCCGTATCTGTTGCCGTTCTGGGCGCTGTCGTTCGTGCTCCTCGCTGCCGTCATCGGCGCCATCGTGCTGGCCAGGAAGGACTGAGTCGGCGATGTTGATCAACAACTTCCTGTTGCTCGGCGCGGTGCTGTTCTGCATCGGCGTCTACGGCGTCATCGCTCGCAAGAACGCCGTGATGGTGCTGATGAGCATCGAACTGATCCTCAACTCGGTGAACATCAACCTGCTCGCCTTCAGCCAGTTGCACGACAGCATCGATGGCAACACGTTCGCGCTGTACATCATCGCCGTGGCCGCCGCCGAGGTCGGCGTGGGGCTCGCGATGGTGCTGCTCATCTACCGCAACCGCAAGAGCATCTCGCTCGACGAGCTCTCCGAGATGAAGGGCTGATCCGTGCTCGCCGAAACTGCAGCAGCATCGAGCGGATGGTTCCTCGAACACGCCTGGCTGATCCCGGTGATCCCGGCGATCGCCTTCGCGATCATCATCATGTTCGGCAAGAAGCTGCCCATGAAGGGCAGCGAGGTCGGCCTGGCCAGCATGGTCGCCTCGCTCGTGATCGCGATCGGTACCACGTGGCAGTGGGTCCAACGCGTCGACTCCGTGCACAGCAGCGAGGGTGAAGGCGCGCTCGCTCGCGGCGTCTTCGGCTTTGCCCGCGGCCTCGTACCCCGAGCTGCCGAGGGCGGCGAGCCATATGTCGAGCCGGTCATCCGCAGTTGGACCTGGTGGCAGAGTGGTGGCGTCGAGTTCGGGCTCGGCCAACACATCGATGGCCTCGCCGTGATGGCGTTGCTGCTCGTCACGTTCATCTCGACGCTCGTGCAGATCTTCTCGCTCGAGTACGTGCGCGGCGACCGTCGCTACACCCACTTCTTCGCCAGCATCACGCTCTTCAGTGCAGGAATGCTCGCGATGGTGCTCGCCGAGAACACGGTGCAGCTCATCCTCGGCTGGGAGATCATGGGCCTCTGCTCGTTCCTCCTGATCGGCCACTGGTGGGAGGAGCGGGCCAACAGCGAGGCCGCGTTGAAGGCGTTCTTGACCGTGCGCGTCGGCGACATCGGCCTACTCGTCGGCGTCGCGATCCTGTTCGGCGCCTTCGGCACGTTCAGCATCCAGGAGACGAGCCGCATCGCGACGGACCCGGCCACCAGCCAGACGGTCTTGCTGTGGGCTGCGATCGCGCTGTTCATCGCGTGCATCGGCAAGAGCGGCCAGTTCCCGTTGCACACCTGGCTGCCCGACGCGATGGCCGGCCCCACCCCGGTCAGCTCGCTGCTGCACTCATCGACGATGGTGGTGGCCGGCGTGTTCCTGGTGGCTCGTCTGTACCCGGTGTTCTACAACGGCTTCGACATCGCCCAGAACGGCAACAGCGCGAACGTCATCGCTGTCATCGGCGGCATCACGATCATCATCGCTGCCGGGCTGGCGTTCGTGCAGAACGACATCAAGAAGGTGCTCGCCTACTCCACCGTCAGCCAACTCGGCTACATGATGATGGGCCTCGGTGTGGGCGCTTGGACACCTGCGGTGTTCCACATCTTCACGCATGCCTTCTTCAAGTGCTGCCTGTTCCTGTGCGCCGGTTCGATCAGCCACACGGCCAGCCATCACAGCTTCGACATGAAGAAGGACATGGGCGGTCTGCTCCGGCGGATGCCGATCACGGCAGGCGCATGGATCGTCTCGACGTTCGCATTGTGCGGCGTGCCCTTCTTCAGCGGGTTCTTCTCCAAGGACGAGATCATCGACAACGCCGACCACAACGGTTACAAGGTGTTCTTCGTCGTCGGCTTGGTCGGCGCGTTCATGACCACCGCGTACATGACGCGCGCGACGTATCTCACCTTCTTCGGCAAGGCTCGCGGCGCGGCCGCCGGCGATCACCACGGCGACGAGGCCCATGCGGAGGAGCACGAACTCGCTCTGGCCGCTGTCGGCCACGACGCCCACGCCTCCCACGGTGACGACGCCCACGCCTCCCACGGCAAGCCTGCGTTCGGGATCAAGGGTGAGTCGCCCATCCTGCTCGTGTTCCCGCTCATCATCCTCGGCTTCCTGGCGGTGGTGAGCGGCTACGTCAACGCCGCACCGTTCAAGATCGAGAAGTTCCTCGAGTGGGTCGAGCCGCGCGCCAGCGAGTTCGCGCCCTTGATCGATCACGCCAAGTTCACGTGGGCGAAGGCGATGCCGTCGATCGTGCTGGTCGCGCTCGGTTTCGCGGTGAGCCTGTTGATCTGCAAGGCCGTCTTCGGCGAGGCGGACTCGAAGCTCAAGGGTCTCACCCAGCGGAACAGAGCGCTCGGTGCCGGGCATCGCTTCCTGGTGAACAAGTACTACCTCGACCATCTCTACGAGAAGGTCATCGTCCACGGTGTCGCCCACCCGATCTCGAAGGGTGCGTACTGGATCAACCAGAACGTGCTCGACGGCATCGTCAACGCATTCGGCAAGGGCGGACGCAAGGCGGGCGAGTTGGTGTACAAGTACGTGGATCAAGGGCTCATCGACGGCATTGCGGTCGACGGCAGCGGCAAGGCTGCCCGCGGGACGGGAGGCGCTCTGCGCCCCCTGCAATCAGGCAAGGTCAACCAGTACGGAGCGTTGCTGTTCGGTGCCGCAGCAATCGGTGCGCTCGTACTCGTCATCGTCAACATCTGAGGACAGCTGAACCATGGACGTCATCTCCGATCAGAACTGGCTGCTGAGCCTGGGCACCTTCTTGCCTCTTGCCGGCGTGCTGGTGATGCTGCTCATCCCCAAGCGTGAGGAGCTCCTGCACAAGCAGGTGGCGCTCGCCACCGCGTTGGGCACCTTGGGCGTCGGCATCTACACCCTCATCCAGTTCGACTACGGCAAGGCCGAGCAACTCCAGTTCTACGCGAACACCGAATGGATCTCCGTCATCAAGAGCGGGTACACGATCGGTCTCGACGGGATCAGCCTGCCGCTGTACTTCCTGTCGATGGTGATCACCGTGTTGGTGATGATCTACAGCTGGGACCACATCCCGTCACCCGGCAACCCGGTCACCCGCTTCACATACGCTTCGCCCGGCGATGCCGGATTTCGAAAAACGATGACTTCCCAACGTCGAGGCTGACGAAAATCGTATACATGTTTCTGCACCAGCAACTGATCGCCATGACTGTTCGGCA
>JANNQK010000108.1:0-1760 GCA_031400715.1 Actinomycetes bacterium
CGACGGCGAGGCCGACTCGAGCTTGGAGGTGAAGATCTCGCAGGTGTCGCCGCTGCGCAGCTTGTGGTCGAGTGCGACGAGCCGGCCGTTGATCTTCGCACCGATGCACGCATGACCGACCTCGGTGTGGACCGCATAGGCGAAGTCGACACACGTGGCACCGATCGGCAGCGTGATCACCCGGCCCTTGGGGGTGAACACGAAGACCTCGTCCTGTTCGAGATCGGTCTTCAGGTTCTCCATGAAGGCGGCCGGATCGCTGATGTCGGCCTGCCAGTCGATGATCCGGTTCAGCCAGTCGATGTCGTTGTTGTTCGAGTCGTCCTTGTAGGCCCAGTGCGATGCAACGCCCCACTCGGCACGTTGGTGCATCTCGCGGGTGCGGATCTGTACCTCGATCACCTTGCCGCCGGGGCCGATCACGGTGGTGTGCAAGCTCTGGTAGAGGTTGAACTTCGGCATTGCGATGTAGTCCTTGAACCGACCCACCACCGGCTTGTACCGACCGTGGATCGAACCGAGGGCCGCATAGCAGTCCTTCACCGAATCGACGATCACCCGCACCGCGACGAGGTCGAAGATGTCGTCGAACTCTTTGCCCTTCTGGACCATCTTCTCGTAGATGCTCCACAGGTGCTTGCCGCGCCCGGTGACATCGGCCTCGATGCCCACCTCGCTGAGACGACCGCGAACCTCGGCGATCGCCTTGGCCAGGTACACCTCGCGTTCGGGCGTGCGCGTGCCGACGAGGTAGTCCAGCTCGGCGTAGCGCTTCGGGTACAGCGAGGCGAACGCGAGGTCTTCCAACTGCTGTCGTAGCTCTTGAATGCCCAGGCGGTGCGCCAACGGGGCATAGATGTCGAGCGTTTCCTGGGCGATACGACGCTGCTTCTCGCTCGGCATCGCCGCGATCGTGCGCATGTTGTGCAGCCGGTCGGCGAGCTTGATGATCAACACGCGCAGGTCCTTGGCCATCGCCACGAGCATCTTGCGCATGGTGGCGGCCTGTTGGGCCTCCTTCGAGTCGAACTGCAGCCGTTCGAGCTTGGTGACGCCATCGACGATGGCGGCGACCTCGGCTCCGAAGCCGGCCTCGACGTCGGCCAGGCTGATCTCGGTGTCCTCGACGGCATCGTGGAGCAGCGCAGCCGCGAGGCTGATGTCGTCGAGGCCGATGTCGGCGACGATGCGGGCCACGGCCAGCGGATGGTTGATGTAGCTCTCGCCACTCGAACGGAGCTGGTGCCGATGAGCCTCGCACGCCATCTCGTAGGCGCGGTTGATCATCGTGACCGACGCCTTGGGACGGCGCTTGCGATACGCCGTCAGCAGCGGCGTGAGCTCTTCGGCGGTGGCGTGCTGGTGCCGCCGCCAGGGAAGCACGCGGTCGACCGTGGCCATGGCGGTCTCAGTACCTGGCGAGGCTTTCGATGTGACGATCACCGAGGCGGCTGCGGCCACCCAGCCCGCCGATCTCGATCAGGAAACCGAGGCCCACGACCACTCCGCCCAGCTCCTCGACGAGCCGGCACGTCGCGGCTGCCGTGCCACCGGTGGCGAGCACGTCGTCGACGAGGAGCACGCGGCTGGCCGGCGCGACCACGCCGGCCTGGACCTCGAGCGTCGCGCTGCCGTACTCGAGGTCGTAGGTCTCCGCGTGCACGGCCCCGGGGAGCTTGCCCGCCTTGCGCACAGGCACGAACCCCACGCCGAGCGCGGCGGCAAGCGGTGCCGCCAGGATGAACCCCCGCGCCTCGATG
>JANNQK010000109.1:0-11161 GCA_031400715.1 Actinomycetes bacterium
ACCGACACCGACACGACACCGACACGACACCGACACGACACCGACACCGACACCGACACCGACACACGAGCGGTCGAAGGAGCCGACGGCGGGGGAGTCAGGGAGTCGTGGCGTCGACGGGAGCGGTCTGGCGCACAGCGACGATCTGATTGAACGTGTCGTACGGCCAGCCGGCCGGCAGCGGGAGCGGCCCCGTTTCCGTCGGCAGCACCGACATCCTCGCCTCGCCCGGTCCGACGACACCGAGCTCTTCCCGAGCGGCCTCTTTCGCACCCTCGGGCGTCGCGAGGTGGTCGACTTCGATGCCGAGCCTGCGGTTCGCCTCGGAGAGGACGGCCAGTTCCTGCTGCTTCTGGAGGATCTCGTCCTCCTGCCGCAACCACGCCTGGACCGGGAGCACGAACAAAGCGGCGACGATGGCCGTCACGATCGCGAGCCCCGCCATTCCGACCAGCCAGCGGTGGGGGCTGGCGGTGACGAGCTGACGATCGTCGTCGATCGGACGTTCCCGGACCCGCGTGCGGTCTGCGTGCGGGCGCCGGTCGTCGGGGCGCCGGTCGTCGGGGCGCGCGGCGCGGACACGTGGCGTGCCGGCGCGTGGGCGCGCGACAGCACTCGTGGTGTGTCCGTTGCTCATCGTCGACCAGTCTCGCATCTCGATCCGGCAGATGGGTGGCAACCCGCTCGGCCGCGCGTCGTGTCGCCGCGACTGCGGCCTGCCGCCTTGGCCACTCGGATCAGCGCGGGGCGAGCGCCTTGCGGCCGCGGAAAGCGGCAGATTCGCCCAACTGCTGTTCGATGCGGAGCAGCTGGTTGTACTTGGCCACGCGGTCGCTCCGGGCGGGCGCGCCGGTCTTGATCTGCCCACAGTTGGTGGCGACCGCGAGATCGGCGATGGTGGAATCCTCGGTCTCGCCGCTGCGATGACTCATCACGCTGGTGTAGCTGTTCGAAGTTGCCAGCTCGACCGTGTCGAGCGTCTCGGTCAGGCTGCCGATCTGGTTCACCTTCACGAGCACGCTGTTGGCCACCTTGCGGTCGATGCCCATACGGAGCCGAGACACGTTGGTGACGAACAGGTCGTCGCCGACGAGTTGGATCCGAGTGCGCAATGCGGTCGACATCGTGGCCCACCCCTCCCAGTCGTCCTCGGCCATGCCATCTTCGATGCTGACGATCGGGTAGGTGTCGACCAGTCGCGTCCAGTACTCCACCATCTCGTCCGGGCCGAGCACCTTCCCCTCGCCCGCGAGGTGGTATCGACCATCTCGGTAGAGCTCGCTCATCGCCGGATCCATCGCGATCGCAATGTCGTCGCCCGGGGTGTACCCCGCCTTGCCGATCGCTTCGACGAGCAGTCTGATCGCATCCTCGTTCGATGCGAGGTCGGGGGCGAACCCGCCTTCGTCGCCGACGCTGGTGGACAGCTTCCGGTCGTGGAGCACCTTCTTGAGCGTGTGGTAGGTCTCGGTGCCCCACCGCAGCGCCTCGCTGAAGCTGGGTGCACCCACCGGCATGATCATGAACTCCTGCATGTCGACGCTGTTGTCGGCGTGCACGCCGCCGTTGAGGACGTTCATCATCGGCACGGGCAAGACATGGGCGTTCGGCCCGCCGACGTAGCGGAACAAGGGCAGCTCCAACTCCGCTGCCGCAGCCTTGGCGACGGCGAGGCTGGTGCCGAGGATCGCGTTGGCGCCGAGACGGGCCTTGTTGTCGGTGCCATCGAGGGCATTCAGCTCGGCGTCGACCAGGCGTTGTTCGAGACCGTCGATGCCATTGAGCACATCGGCGATCTCGGTGTTGACGAAGCCGACTGCGGTCCGGACCCCTTTGCCCAGGTAGCGCTCACCCCCGTCGCGGAGCTCGACAGCCTCGTGCTCGCCGGTGGATGCGCCCGAGGGCACCGCAGCACGGCCGATCGCACCGCTGTCGAGTTCGACTTCGACCTCGACGGTTGGGTTGCCGCGCGAATCGAGGATCTCACGGCCGACGATGTTGACGATTTCGCTCATGGAAACACACGGTAGCCAGAACGGACTCTCATCAAGATCTGCATCGGAGATGCCGATCAACGGTCGTGGAGAACGACGCCCCGTCCTGTGTGCCAGATGGTGGGCAGCCGATCGTCGCTGGACCGGTGCTGCCGCCTCGGCCGAACTCGGGGACCGAGGTCGGCGCCGAGGTGTGGGAGCGGTGGGCTGCCGAGCTGGAGTCGCCTGTGGCCATCGTGGGCACATCGGCGGGCAGGCATCGCCATCGGTGGTTGCTGCCGGTGCGGGGTGCGGCGGTGATCGCCACCCTCGGCTGGGTTGGTGGGGTGCTCGCGCAGATGCTCTTGCTTGCCGCCCTGGTGCCGTCGTTCGATCTCGGTGAGACCCGGAACTTCATCATCCCCCTCGACGAAGAGCCCTGGTTCGGCGCCACCACCATCGTCGCGTTGGTGGCCGCATACCTGGGCTGGTTCGCATGGACGGTGGGAGCAGCGTTCAACGTGCGTCGGGTGTCCCCGCTGTCGACCTCGCCGCTCCTGCCGGTCGCCGTCTACCTCCTCGGTCCGATCGGCGTTGCCGCCGGACTCCACATGCAGGGGTCGAACCGGATACCCGTGTTGTTCGCAGGGTGCGTCTGGCTGGGCATCGGGCACGTGATGGTGGTTGGATCGTTCCGCAGCGCGGCCCGCCGCATCGGGGCGCTGTCTGACGAGTTCGCGAAGCTGCTGTGGCTGCCGATGGCCGGGATCACGTACCGGCTGTTCGTGAACGTGGTGCTCGAGGTGTTGCCGCCCTCGTGGCAGACCACCGCCGTGCTGGTCGGCCTCGGTGGGTTCGGAACGGTGTTCGTCTGCGGCATGGTGCTCAGCACGTGGCGGGCGACGACTTCGTTCGAGTTCGCGTGCCATCGGTTGAACACGCGCAACCTCGGTGCAGAGATGCCATCGGTCGGGGTGATCAGCTCCGCGTTCCGCCGTCTCTCCGGCACCTGACCCTTCTGGTTCGCCCCGGTTCAGCCCGACGCCTTCACGTGATCCCACAGCGAGTCGAGCACGGTCAGCCCGGCGGTGTGCAGGTCGATGCCGCGGTCGCGGGCAAGGCGTTCCACGTCCTCGAAGCGGGCGCGGAACTTTCGAGTCGCTGCGCGCAGCGCCGCCTCGGGTTCGACGCCCAGGTGCCGGGCGACGTTCACGACGGCGAACAGCAGGTCGCCGACCTCGTCGGCGACCTGCTGTTCGTCACCTGATGCGTGAGCTTCCAGTACTTCGGCCGTCTCCTCGGCGATCTTCGGTACTGCGCCGTGCACGTCGGGCCAATCGAAGCCGACCTTCGCGGCCTTGCGCTGCACGGCGAACGCGTATCCGAGCGAGGGCTGTGAATTCGGGATGCCGTCGAAGATGCTGGTGCGTTGCTTCTCGACTCGCTTGATGGCGTCCCAGTTGGACACCACCTCGTCGGCTCCGCTCACCGCAACGACATCGGCCCCGTCGGGAGGGAAGACATGGGGATGCCGACGCACCAGCTTGTCGTGCACGCGTTGGGCGACATCGGCGATCGTGAACCGGCCTTCCTGCTCGGCGATCGTGGCATGGAACTCGACCTGGTAGAGCAGATCGCCCAGTTCTTCGACGAGGTCGTCGTCGGTGTCGGGGTCGTCGGGATCGAGCGCCTCGATCGCGTCGACGACCTCGTAGGTCTCCTCGAGGAGGTACTTCACGAGCGACCGGTGTGTCTGCTCCTGGTCCCATGGGCACTGCTCGCGCAGCATGCGGGCGAGCTGGTGGAAGCGAACGAGCTCGGCTCCCACGGGCGCGCCCAGGCCCGCGACGAAGATGCTGGTGAGGTGATCGGCTTCCACCGCGCGATCGAGATCGGCCCACGTGGTGTGGGTGATGGTTTCGAGCTCGGTGCCGAGGCGTTGGAGGATGACCACCGGTTCGTCGCCGGTGGCGCTCTCGACGGCGAGCTTGATGTCGCTCAGCACCCAGTTTGCGTGGGTGTGCGCCACCAACATCGGTCCGGTGTAGCCAGCGCTCGCCGTGGCGAACTCGTGGCCGTCGATGAGACGCAACCCGGCCTCGACCGGGTCGATGCCCAGACGTTCGTACGCGAGGTCGAGGAACGAGATCGCGGGGAGGACGCTGCACTCGATTCGCTCGTCCGCTCGGAGGGCACGCACGGTGCGCTCGAGCACGAGTGGCGAACCCGGCACGGCGTACACCACCTCGCCGTGTTGCGCGGCCGCGGCGACCAGACGGTCGACGATCGTGGTGTACACGTCGGCGAAGGTGGGGGCCGTGTCGTAGATGTCGTCGAAGCTGATGGCATCGTCACCGACGAGGTGTGCCGAGGGATGGTGGCGTGTGCGAACGAAGCGCACCGGGGCAGCGGCGAGCGCAGCGAGCGTGTGGTGCGTGACCCACCGGTCGTCGCCCGGCCCCAGCCCGACCACGGTCACACGGGGTGTCGACATCGTGCGGGCGGTCAGCCGAATGCGACGACAGCGAGTTGGTCGTTGTCCCACGCGCCGTAGAACGAATCGACTGCGATGTCGGTGTCCTGGATCGCCGTGATGGCAGCTTCCCGATCCAGTTCACCGCTCGTCAGCGCGTTGCCGGTGATGGTGTACCACACGACCAGTTCCTGCATGACGGCGGGAGCGTCGGCCCACGAGGTGCTGAAGCGCTGGTCGGAAGCGAGGCCGGCCGTCACCTCGTCGATCTGGTCGTCGGCGATGAGGCCCGCACCTCGGAGCGCCGCGAGTGTGATCCACACCGACACGATGCCGCGCGCGGTGTCACCGCCGACGAGTCCATCGACCACCGGTTCGGTGCCGTTGAACACCACCGGGGTGAGGTCGCTGTTCAAGATCGACTCGAGGTCGTCCTGACTGAGTTCTTGGTCGTCGACGGTGGCGACGTTCTGGTTCTCGAACGTGGCGCACGACGAAAGCCCGAAGGTGACGACGAGGGCGCCTGCGAGGCAGAGGGATCGGCGAACGGAACGACGGGTCACGATCGAGACGTTAGCGGTCGACTCACGTCCCGGCTCAGTCTTCGGCAGCGTGGTCGTCGCTGTCGGCTGGGCGAGGCATGTCGGCGGTGATGATCTGCAGCTCGGTCGTGGCAGGGGGCAGGGTGATCTGTTCGTTGCGGGCCGGCTTCAGCACCTCGCGCACGTACGAAGCGATCGTCTCGGCCATGCCCACGTCGTAACCGGCGGCCTCGGAGATGAACCAGCGGTGCTCGAGCACCTGGTGGTACAGCTCGGCCGGCTCGAGTTTGCCGACCAGGTCGCCCGGGATCGCGGCGATGGTGGGATCGAAGCGGTCGTCCATCCAACGCGCCGCCGCCACCGACTCGCGAACCCGCTTGCCCAATCGCTGCTCGAGCGTGGTGCCATAGCGGCGGATGTCGTGGAGCAGGCGTCGGGCCTGGTTCTCGCCGGCGACGATGCCGGTGAGCGACCTCAAACGTTGGGTGTGAAAGCCGTGCTCCACCACTCGCGGCACGAGTCGGAGGCGCGTGCCCTCCCCGACGGACACAAGTTCGAGCTCGGAGGCGTCGAAGCCGAGGTCGTGCAAGCGGCGCAGGCGTTGGTCGACGCGGAAGGTCTCCTCGGCGTGGAACTCCTCGGTCACGGTCAGCTCGGCCCACAGCTGCACGTAGCACTCCTCGATCGCAAGCGCGGTTTCGACCGGATCGATGCCGGCCGCGAGGAGACCGCCTGCCTGCAGGTCGATCAGGTCGCCGGCCACGTTCTGCGTGGCGATCTGGAGGTCGAGCGCTCGCTGGCCGTCGCTCAGCGTCTCGTGCCGTTCACCGGTCTCGACGTCGATGACGTACGCCTGCAGGGCGTCGGCGTCGCGTCGGAACAGCGTGTTCGACAGCGAGCAGTCACCCCAGAAGAAACCTGCGAGATGGAGCCGAACCAGCAGGCCGGCGAGCGAGTCGAGCAGCCGTTCGCCGAGGTAGGGGATGTGCAAACCCCGGCCGCTCAGCAGGATGCGGTACGGCAGCGAGTAGTCGAGATGGCGGGTGATGAGCAACCCCTCGCCGGGGCCGCCATCGTCGTCCTTGCGGCCGGTGACCACGCCGACGACCTCGACGGTGGGCAGGCCCAGATCCGCCAGTTGGCGCAGCAACCGGTACTCGCGCTCGGCCAGGAGGTCGGGAAGCTCTTTCACCACGTAGGCCGTGTCTGCCGTTTCGACCATCCGCACCACATGGCGGTGGAGACCCATCACGGAGTGCATGCCTTCGATCGACCAGTCGTCGAGGCGAGTGGTGAGCGGCCATGACACGACGGCCGTGTGCTCGGTGGGCTTGGCGAGTTGGAGCTTCATCAGCGGGTCCGGCTGCTCACGATCTTGCCGCCCACCGGGGCGGGGATCGAATCGGCCACGGAGTTGGGGCCTCCGGTGCGGGGGCCCTCGGGCGGGATGAGCTCGCGCAGCAGGCCGACGAGGAACCGTGCTGGAGTGGCGCCTCGAGCGATGGGCACCACCAGTTGATCGAGGTCGTCTTTGAGGATCGCCGTTCGCGCCAGTCGTTTGAGGCGCATGTCCTCGCTGACCTTCAGTCGCAGTGGAGCGAGACGGGCCGCACCCGACTGGATGCTCACGTCCTTCAGACCGAGGCGGTGGCACTCGGCGCGCAGGTAGCCCACATCGAGCAGGGCATCGGCCGGAGCCGGCACCGGGCCGTAGCGGTCTTCCCACTCGAGACGGATGTCGTCGACCTCGGAGGCGGTGGTGACCCCGGCGAGGCGACGGTATGCCTCGAGCCGCAACTCCTCCTTGGCCACGTAGTCGGTAGGGAGGTACGCATCGGTCGGTACGTCGAGCTTCACCTCGCTCACCGGCTTGGCCGGTGCTTCGCCCTTCATCTCGCCGACCGCCTCGGTCACCATCTGGCAATACAGGTCGTAGCCCACGGCCGCGATGTGACCGCTCTGGGATTCGCCGAGCAGGTTGCCTGCCCCACGGATCTCGAGGTCGCGCATCGCGATCTTGAAGCCGCTGCCGAGGTCGGTGGCCTCACCGATCGTGCGCAGGCGTTCGTACGCCTCCTCGGTGAGACGGGCGTCGCGAGGGTGGAACAGATAGGCGTAGGCGCGAGAACCGCTTCGGCCCACACGGCCGCGCAGTTGGTGCATCTGGCCGAGGCCCAGCAGATCGGCGCGCTCGACCACCAGGGTGTTCACGGTGGGCATGTCGATGCCGCTCTCGATGATGGTGGTGCACACGAGCACGTCGAAGCGGCCTTCCCAGAAGTCGACGACCACCTGTTCGAGCGACCCCTCGTCCATCTGACCGTGGGCGATCGCGATGCGCGCCTCGGGAACGAGCTCACGCAGTCGAGATGCGCACTCGTCGATCGAGTTGACCCGGTTGTGCACCCAGAAGACCTGTCCCTCGCGCAGCAGCTCGCGGCGGATGGCCTCGACGGCCACGCGCTCGTCGTACTCGCCGACGAAGGTGAGGATCGGCTGACGGTCGGCCGGCGGTGTCTGCAGCAGGCTGAGGTCGCGGATGCCGACCAAGCTCATCTCGAGCGTTCGCGGGATGGGCGTGGCCGAGAGGGTCAGCACGTCGACGTTGTGCTTCATCTTCTTCATCGATTCCTTGGCCTGCACGCCGAATCGCTGCTCCTCGTCGACGACGAGCAGACCGAGGTCCTTGAACTCGATGCTCTCGGCCAGCAGACGGTGGGTGCCGATGACGCAGTCGACCTCACCCGACTTCAGACCGGCGATCACCTTCTTCGCCTCCTTCTGCGTGAGGAAGCGGCTGAGCACCTCGACCCGGACGGGGAAGCCGGAGAATCGATCGGCGAAGGTGTTGCCGTGCTGCGTGGCGAGCAGGGTGGTGGGGGCCAGCACCGCCACTTGTTTGCCGTCCTGGATCGCCTTGAACGCGGCTCGCACGGCCACCTCGGTCTTGCCGAAGCCGACATCGCCGCACAGCAGGCGGTCCATCGGGAACGGCCGCTCCATGTCCTGCTTGATGTCGTCGAGCGCCTTCAGTTGGTCGGGCGTCTCGGCGTAGGGGAAGGCGTCCTCCATGTCGTTCTGCCACGGGGTGTCCTGCCCGAAGGCATAGCCGTGGGCGGTCACGCGCTTCTGGTACAGCAGGACGAGTTCTTGGGCGATCTCGCGCACGGCGCTACGCACGCGTGTCTTGGCCTTGGCGAAGTCGGTTCCGCCGAGGCGGTGGAGCGACGGCGCTTCGCCGCCCACGTACTGGCGCAGGGAGTCGATCTGGTCGCTCGGGACGTAGAGCTTGTCGCCGCCTTTGTACGACAGCAGCAGGTAGTCACGTTCCACCCCGCCGATGGTGCGCTTGACCATCCCGTCGTACTGGCCGACACCATGATGGTGGTGCACCACGTAGTTGCCGGGTTTCAGGTCTTCGAAGAAGCCGGCGCTCTGTCGCTTTCGAGGTCGCGATTGGCGGTGAGCTCGACGCCGCCCGGTGAGGTCGCCTTCGGCCACCACGGCGAGCTTGGCGGCGGGGAGCAGGAAGCCGCGATGCAGCGGGGAGGTGATGACGTAGCCACCTGGTTTGGTGAGATCGGTGTCGGCCGTGGCGATCTTGAATTCGAGGCCGCGCTCGCGCAGCAGTGCACCCAGCCGCTGCGCAGACCCGTCGCCGTCCGCTGCGACCACGACGCGATACCGGTCGACGAGCAGCTCGCGCAATCGGGTCGCGAGCCCTTCGCCGTCACCGACGACGGGACCCCAGCCGCTGGCCGACACCGCAGGCGCATCGGGGTTCGCGGGCGTGGAGCTGATCGTCCAGGTCTGGTGGCCGGCGCCGAGCACGCGATCGGTCTCGGCGTGCAGGCGAGGGAACTGTCGTTCCGCATCGCGGGCCCAGGTGCTGGCCAGTGAGCGGGCGAGATCGTCCTCCTCGGCCAGTAGGTCGTTGGCGCGGTCGCGCATCCTCCTCGGCTCGAGCAGCACCACCTTGGCCGCCGCCGGCAACACATCGGTGATCAGTTCGTCGCGGCGCACCAGCCACGGAACCCAGCTCTCCATACCGTCGAACAGACTTCCGTCCGCCAACCGCTCCCAGTGCTCGCGACCCCATGGCTCCTCGGCGACCAACTCGGCGGCGCGCGTGCGCACGGCCTCGCTGGGCATCAGCTCGCGCGCCGGGAAGATGAGCACCTCGTCGAGATCATCCGTGCTGCGCTGATCGTTCACCGTGAACTCGGTCAGCCGGTCGACCTCGTCGCCCCACAGATCGATACGGATCGGGGCCTCGGCGGTCGACGGGAACACGTCGATGATCGCGCCTCGACGGGCCACTTCGCCGCGGTGCTCGACGAGCTCCTCGCGGCGGTAGCCCATGTGGACCAGTCGGGTGAGCAGCTCGTCGGCGTCGAGCACGTCGGTCGGGCGAACGCGAATCGGTTCGATCGTGGTGGCGTCGGGGCCCAGCTTCTGCAGCAGTGCTCGGACGCCGGTGACCACGATCGCCGGCATCCGGTCGGGGGTTCGCAGCCGCCACAGCACCTCGAGCCTGCGGCCCATGGTCTCGACGCTGGGGCTGATGCGCTCGAACGGCAGCGTCTCCCATGCAGGGAACAGCACCACCTCGCCACGGGGCATGAACTGGGCCAGATCGTCGAACAACTGGCCGGCGTCGCTCCCGGTCGGTGTGGCCACCAGCAACGGGCGGCGGCCGCCAAGTTGCGCAAGCGCGGCGATCGCCACGGCCCGCGCCGACTCGGGTACGGCGATCAGCGCCTGCGGGTCGCCGAAGGCGTGGGTGAGCCCAGGATCGGCACGGAGCAGCGGCGGCAGTTCGGCGAGCGACATCGAACCTCCGAGGGTACCCACCAACCGCCGACCTCCGCGATGAGAGATGAGTGCGGCAGAGCCACTCATCTCTCATCGCGAATCGGGGGTGGGGGTGTCGGAGCAGCGTGACAGGATGGGGACGTGCGCTGAGTCGACGTTCCGAGTCCGTCCATCCGAATCGCCGTTCGTTCGCTGCGAGCAGCGAACGCCCCTGCCCGCTTCAGGAGAACCTCGTGTCGTCCACCTCGCTGCATGCCCGCAACCTCACACTGGCGCTCGGCCGCACGGTCGTGCTCGATGATGCCGAGCTGCAGCTCTCGCCACGATGGCGTGTGGGCCTCGTCGGCCCGAACGGAGTGGGCAAGTCCACCCTGTTGCGCGTGTTGTCGGGCCTCCAACCGCTCGATGCGGGCACCGTCGTGACCATGCCTGCGACCGCGACGGTCGGCTATCTCCCCCAAGAGCCCGAACGCAGTGACGACGAAACCGTGCGTCAGTTCCTCGGTCGGCGCACCGGGGTCGCCGCGGCCACGACCGAGTTGGATGGCGCCACCGTTGCACTCGCCGGGGGCGATCTCGGCGCCGACGATCGCTACTCGGATGCGCTCGATCGCTGGCTGGCGCTGGGCGGCGCCGACCTCGACACGCGGATCGGGCCGGTGTGGGCCGATCTCGGACTGCACGATCGACTGCTCGAACAGACGATGGCCACGCTGTCGGGTGGCGAGGCGGCTCGAGTCGGACTCGCCGCGCTGTTGCTCGCCCACTTCGACGTGTATCTGCTGGACGAACCGACCAACGATCTCGATCTCGACGGACTTGCCCGTCTGGAGCGGTGGGTGCTCGATCAGTCGTCGCCGATCGCGATCGTGAGCCACGACCGCGAGTTCCTGCGCCGTACGGTCACGCACGTCGCTGAGCTCGACGAGTTCAGTCATCGGCTGGCCCTGTTCGCCGGCGGCTGGGATGCCTTTCTGGCCGAGCGCGAGGTCGCGGCCCGACACGCCCGCGAACGCTATGAGGAGTATGCGGACAAGAAGGCGAACCTCGCCGGTCGCGCCCAGCGTGAACGGGAGTGGGCGACACAAGGCCTGAGCCGAGCGAAGAAGAAGCCGGATGACAACGACAAGAACATCAAGGCGTTCAAGGTGAACCAGACCGAGCAACTCGCCGGCAAGGCCGCGCGCACCGAGAAGGCGATGGAGCGCCTCGAAGTGGTCGACGAGCCCCGCGAGGCGTGGCACCTGCGCCTCACCTTCGGCGAGAGTGCCCGGAGCGGCGATGTGGTGGTGCGGCTGACGAAGGCGATGGTGAGCAACGGAGCGTTCGAGCTCGGCCCGATCGACCTCACCATCGGC
>JANNQK010000110.1:0-13833 GCA_031400715.1 Actinomycetes bacterium
GGCCGGATCGGCAAGATCCACCGGCGACCGCTCCGGCTCAGCGAACGGCGGCGCTGATCTCGGCTGCGGCCTCGGTGACCAGCAGACCGAACCGTTCGGCCGGCGTGCGGGTGAGCCGCTCGACCGGACCGCTGACGCTGACCGCGGCGACCACTCGTCGCGCGCGATCGAGGACCGCAGCGCTCACCGATGCGACGCCCGCTTCGCGCTCCTCGACGCTCTCGGCCAGATGCGGGGCCCCGGCGCCCGACAGCACCTTGCCCGCCGAGCCGACCTCGAGCGGCAGCCGAGCGCCGACGGGTACCAGCCATTGCAGCGCGTGCTGCGACTGCAGTGACACGACGCACCGCCGTGCGTCGTGCTCGCGCACGTACAGCTGCACGCTCTCGCCCGTCGCGTCGCGTAACGCGACGAGTGACGGGGTGGCCAACTCGGCAAGGGGGAACGCATCGGCGGCCGCTCGGCCGAGGCGGATGAGTTCGAATCCAAGGCAGAAGCGGCCCTGCGCGTCGCGTCGAACGAGTTGGTGGCCCTCGAGTGCCACGGCCAAACGGTGTGCAGTGGCACGCGGCAGGCCGGTGACGTCCTGCAGACCGGCCAGATCCAGCGGGCCGCGGCTGAGCGCGTCGAGGATGACCGCCGACTTCTCGATCACGCCGACGCGCGTGCCCTCGCCCTTCCCGACCGGGTCGTTCCCGGATTCCTGCCCTACACTGTCCATCAACGGGAATGCTATCTCAGAAAGTGAGACAGAATGTCTGCTCCTAGGACGCTGGCAGAGCCCACGACGCTGGCAGCGAAGGTGTGGGAACGACACGTGGTCCATTCGGCCGTCGACGAGCCCGACCTGTTGTACATCGACCTGCACCTCGTGCACGAGGTCACCAGCCCCCAGGCCTTCGACGGCCTGCGCCTCACCGGCCGCACGGTCCGTCGGCCCGACCTCACTGTCGCCACCGAGGACCACAACGTCCCCACTGCGAACATCGACCAGCCCATCGCCGACCCCATCTCGGCTCGGCAGGTCGAGGTGCTGCGCGAAAACACCGCAGCGTTCGGCATCATCAACTTTCCCATGGGTGACCCGCTGCAGGGCATCGTCCACGTCATCGCGCCCGAACAGGGTCGCACACTGCCGGGGATGACCGTGGTGTGCGGCGACAGCCACACCGCCACGCACGGCGCGTTCGGCGCGCTCGCCTTCGGCATCGGCACCAGCGAGGTCGAGCACGTGCTCGCCACGCAGACGCTGCCGCAGAGCCGGCCGAAGTGGATGGCGGTCACCGTCGAGGGCGCCCACGCCGACGACGTGACGGCCAAGGACGTGAACCTCCACATCAACGGTGTGATCGGCACCGGCGGCGGCATCGGCCACGTGATCGAGTACCGGGGCAGTGCCATTCGCGCCCTGTCGATGGAGGGTCGCATGACCGTGTGCAACATGAGCATCGAGGCAGGCGCCAAGGCAGGGATGATCGCTCCCGACGACACCACGTTCGACTATCTGCGCGGCCGCGCCAACGCTCCCACAGGCGCCGACTGGGATGCTGCCGTCGCCGATTGGCGCACCCTCATCACCGACGAGGGTGCGATCTGGGACAACGAGGTCGTGATCGACGCGACGCACATCCGCCCGCAGGTGAGCTGGGGCACCAACCCTGGGCAGGTCACCAGCATCGACGGCTCGATCCCCTCCCCCGACAGCTTCGACGACCCGACCACCCGTGAGACCGTGGCCCGGGCACTCGAGTACATGGGACTCGTGGCCGGCACGAAGATCCGCGACGTCACGGTCGACACCGTGTTCATCGGCAGTTGCACCAACAGTCGCATCGAGGATCTCCGTGCAGCAGCGGCGGTCATGAAGGGGCGCACCGTCACCGTGCCGAGGGTGATGGTCGTGCCCGGCAGCCACGCCGTGAAGGCCCAGGCGATCGCCGAGGGTCTGCCCGAGATCTTCCGGGCCGCCGGCGCCGACTGGCGCGAGCCCGGATGCAGCATGTGCCTGGCGATGAACCCGGACAAGCTGGCCCCCGGCGAGCGGGCGGCCAGCACCAGCAACCGCAACTTCGAAGGCCGCCAGGGCCGTGGCGGTCGCACCCACCTCGTCAGCCCGGCCGTGGCAGCAGCCACCGCCGTGGCCGGCCACTTCGCCCTCCCCGCCGATCTGGAGTCCGCATCATGAAGGCCGTACACATCGTCACGGGCACCGGTGTGCCACTGAAGCGCAGCGACGTCGACACCGATCAGATCATCCCCGCGGAATGGCTCAAGCGGGTCGAGCGCACCGGTTTCGAGAAGGGTCTCTTCGCCACATGGCGCGACGACCGCACCTTCGTGCTCAACGACGAGCGGTACTCCGGTGCGTCGATCCTCGTCGCGGGGCCCGCCTTCGGCGTCGGCTCGTCTCGCGAGCACGCCGTCTGGGCCATCCAACAGGGCGGCTTCGACGTGGTGATCGCGCCCAGCTTCAGCGACATCTTCCGCAACAACTGCGGCAAGAACGGTCTGGTGCCGGTGGTGCTGAGCGACGAGATCGTCACGAGGCTGTGGGAGTTGATCGAAGCCGACCCGACCACACAGATCGTCGTCGACCTCGAACGCCTCACCGTCGAGGTTCCCGCGGCCGGCATGTCGGCGACGTTCCCGATGGATCCGGCCACGCAACACCGCTTCCTCAACGGACTCGACGACGTGGGCATCACGCTCACGCACACCGCCGAGATCGACAGCTACGAAGCCGCTCGCCCTGTGTGGTTGCGCTGATCTGACGTCTGTGATGCGGCGTCTCCGATCAGGCGTGCGATCAGGCGTGTGATCAGACGTCTGATCAGGTGCCGGTGATCAGACGTCGGTGCGGAACTGCTCGAGATCCTTCAGCTTCGGGTTGTTGGAGAACACTTCGATCGGAGGTCCGAGCTCGAGGCGCAACGCCCGCTGCAGGATGCGTACCTGCGTGTGCTGGTTGTACTCGGCGAGCGTGACGGCCCATCCGTCGCGTCCCGCACGTGCCGTGCGACCGCTGCGGTGCAGGTAGTCCTTGCCGTCGCCGGCCGGTTCGTAGTGGATGACGGCGCCGATGTCGTCGACGTCGATGCCTCGCGCCGCGACGTCTGTGGCCACCAGAACGCTGAGCTCGCCATCGGTGAAGCGTTTCAGCGCTCGTTCCCTGGCTGCCTGGGCGAGGTCGCCATGAATCGCATTCGCCTTCACACCGAGATCCTGGAGCTTCTCCTCCACCCGGTCGCAGGTGCGCTTCGTCTGGCAGAACACGATCGTCTTGCCGACGCCCGAGGCGATCGCCGCGACGACCTTGTCCTTGTCCATGTGGTGCACCGCCAGGAACAGATGGAACATGGTGCCGACGGTGTCGGTCGGGGCGTCGATGGCCACCTCGACGGGATCCTTCATGTACCGGGCGACGAGATGGCCGACGTCGCCGTCGAGGGTGGCCGAGAACAACATGGTCTGTCGCGGCGCCGTGCACTTGCGCAGGATCCACTCGACCTGCGGGGTGAAACCGTCGTCGGCCATGCGATCGGCCTCGTCGAGCACCAGCACCTGCACGCCGCTGAGGTCGAGCTCGTTCTCCTTCAGCAGGTCGATGAGCCGCAGTGGCGTGGCCACCACCACGTCGACGCCGTTCTTCAGCTCGTCGATCTGCTGGTGGCGAGACGCTCCGCCGTACACGGGCAGCACCACACGGTCGCACTTGGCCGCGACCGGGATGAGCACTTCGGCGACCTGCAGCGCCAGCTCGCGCGTGGGCACCAGCACCAGGCCGAGCGGTCGGCGCGGCTCGGCCACACCGTCGAGGCGGGCGAGCATCGGCACACCGAAGGCGAGCGTCTTGCCCGAGCCGGTGCGAGCACGTCCGCAGACGTCCTTGCCCTCGAGCGCGACAGGGATCGCTTTCGTCTGGATCGCGAACGGCTGTGCGAACCCAGCGGCATGGAGTCCCATGTCGACGAGCTCGGGGACGCCGAGATCTCGAAAGCCAGTGGGGACGTATGGGGTGTCCACGGTGGTCGCCGTGGATGCGGGGGTGCGATACTCGGCCGGTCGTGCCGGGCGGCGAGGGCTCCGCGGTGCGCCCTTCGGGCGTGCGTGGTCAGACATGTCGCCCTGATGATACCGGGGCTGCGGTGGGACTCCCGGGACAGGCATCGCCCGGTCGGGCCGTTCTGCTGTTACAACCCATGGTGTGAGCCGACTTCCGTTGTTCGTCGTGGTGGCGCCCGGGCTCGAGCGGCTTGCCGCCGACGAGCTCGCGTCGATCGGTATCCCGCCCGGCAAGGTCCGGGTCCAGCACGGTGGGCTCGACGTGCAGGCCACCACGCGGCAGCTCTACGCGATCCACCGATGGGCGCGCCTTCCCACGCGGGTCCTGCTGAGGGTGGCCACCGACACGATTCGCAACTGGGACGAACTGCGGGCGCTGGTGCGGACGGTCGACTGGGGGCAGTTCCTGCCCGACGTGGACTCGCACTCGCTCACGAGCGACGCAGCTGCCGGTATCGAGGTGCACGTCGCCAGCCACCGCTCCGTGCTGTACCACCAAGGAGCGATCGCCGAGCGGCTCGTCGAGTCCCTCGGCCGCCCCGAGGTGAAGGGTGGCCAGGCGGTGCATCTGCGTCTCGATCGCGATCGCGCGGTCGTGAGCGTGGATGCATCGGGCGAGCTGCTCCACCGGCGCGGATGGAGGAGTGAGACACATCGAGCACCACTGCGCGCCACGCTCGCTGCGGCCATGGTGCGTGCCAGCGGATGGGACGGATCGATGCCGCTCATCGACCCGCTCGCCGGATCTGGCACGATCGCCATCGAGGCTGCGTCGTGGGCGGCGGGTCGACCGATCGACCGGCCGTTCGCGTTCCAGGGGTGGCCTTCGTTCGAACCCGGCACCTGGGCCAGTGTCACCGGCGCGGTCCGGAGCGACGTCTTGTCCACCCCCGTCGTCGCAGCCGATCGCGACGCCGGAGCGATCACCGCGCTCTCACGTCACATCGACAGCGCCGGCCTCGATGGTCGCGTGGTTTCCCAGCATGCCGCGCTCGCTGCCCAGCAGTGGCCGACCGCCGATGCCGGGCACCTGTTCGTGATCACGAACCCTCCGTACGGCCATCGCGTCGGAGGTTCCGGCAAAGGCGACCTTCGCGACCTCTATGCCACGCTGGGCAAGCGGGTGTCGGACGCCGGCGCACGCCTCGTCGTGCTGACCTCCGACCGCCGCCTCGCCGGAGCGACAGGCCTCGAGCTCGAAGAACTGTTCAGCGTCGACAACGGAGGCATTCCGGTGAGCTGCCTCGCCTCGCCGATGCGCACCAGCTGATCCGGCACAGCGAACTCGCGGCGGGCATGGTTCGCCGACCAGCGAGGTCGACGCGCAGCCTTCCGTGGTCGAGCTGACGATCTGCAACGATGCGCCCATGCAGGTCGCACTCACGGTCAACGATTTCATCCGCCGAGCAGAACTCGTCTACCCGAAGCGCATCGGCATCATCGACGAGCCCGACCAACCCGCCGACTCGTGGGGCACGCTCACCTATGCGCAGGTGGCCCAACGAGCACGGGCGATCGCGGCCGGCCTCGATGCGATGGGTATCGGCGTCGGCGACCGTGTGGCCATGGTGAGCCACAACTCGTCGCGGCTGCTGACGGCGCTGTTCGGCGTGAGCGGCTCCGGGCGAGTCCTCGTCCCGATCAACTTCCGCCTCGTCGCAGAAGAAGTGCGGTACATCGTCGAGCACAGCGGCGCCAGGGTGCTGCTGATCGACCCCGAACTCGACGAGGCCCTCGCCAGTGTGACGTGCGAACACCGCTTGCTGATCGGCAGCGACGCCGACCACGCACTGATGCGCTACGACGCTGAGCCGCAGGCGTGGACGTACGACGAAGACGCCACCGCCACGATCAACTACACGAGCGGCACCACCGCCCGGCCGAAGGGCGTGCAACTCACGCATCGCAACATCTGGCTCAACGCCACCACGTTCGGCTGGCACCTCGGCGTGCACGATCGCGACATCTACCTCCATACGCTGCCGCAGTTCCACTGCAACGGCTGGGGCGTGCTCTACGCCGTGACCGGCATGGGCGCCAAGCACGTGATCATCCGCAAGATCGACGGCGCCGAGATCCTTCGTCGCGTCGAACAACACGGCGTCACGCTCCTGTGCGGCGCCCCGGCGGTCGCGAACATGATCCTCGACGCCGCCGCCACCTGGGACGGCCCGATTCCCGGACACGGCCGGGTGCGGATGGTGATCGCGGGTGCACCGCCGCCCACGCGCACCATCGAACGGATCGAGACCGAGCTCGGCTGGGAGTTCATCCAGATCTACGGGCTCACCGAGACCACGCCGTTGTTGACGATGAACCGGAGCAGGGCCGAGTTCGACGAGCTGACACCTGCCGATCGCGCCGCCAAGCTCAGCCGCGCCGGCGCACCCGCGATCGGCGTCGAGATCCGGATCAGTGCGGACGGCGAGGTCGTCGCTCGCGGTAACCATGTGATGGCCGGCTACTGGGCCCAGCCGGACGCCACCGATGGCGCCATCCACCCGATGAGCGACGATCCATCCGGGCCACCGTTCTTCCACACCGGCGACGGCGGCATCCTCGACGACGATCACTACGTGACCATCAGCGATCGGAAGAAGGACGTCATCATCTCCGGTGGTGAGAACGTCAGCTCGATCGAGGTGGAAGACGCGCTGTTCAGCCACCCGGAGGTCGCCGAGGTCGCAGTGATCGGCATCCCCGACGACAAGTGGGGAGAACTCGTCTTCGCGTTGGTGGTGCGGGCTCCGGGGTCGACCATCACCGACGCCGAGCTGATCGCGTACACGAAGACGAAGCTGGCGGGCTACAAGTGCCCCAAGCAGATCGAGTTCCGTGGCGCGCTGGCCCGCACGGCCACCGGAAAGCTGCAGAAGTTCAAGCTCCGCGAGCCGTACTGGGCCGATCGCGCCAAAGCCGTGAACTGACCGCCGTGAACTGACCGCCGCGACCTCGACGACGGCCGATCTCACGGAGGGTGATCACTGACTCATCGGTCAGTCAGCACTGACGGACCGCACAGGATCACTATCTGTTGCATCAGTGAGTAGCAAAGCATTGTGAGCACTCGTTATGTTGCCGCCTGGCCCGACGCCAAGGTCGTGCCACAAAGGGATGTGATCAAGCTTTTCTAGCTAGTTCGACTCGACGAGGAGGCGACAGACCGATGGAACGTTTCGACGGAACCGTGAACGCAGGCCGCAAGGGCATGGCATACGACTGGCAGTCGTTGCTCGCCGCAGGCGAAGCGTCAGCGCTCGACACCGAGCTCGCCAACCTCTCCCTCACCTCTCAGTTCGCGGAGTGAGCCGGCACCCGGAACGGGTGCTCGTCCTCGGTTGCGGGTCGGTGGCCCAGTGTGTGGTGCCATTGCTCGTCCGCGATCTCCATGTCGATCCTGCGCGCCTCACGGTCGTCGACTTCGCCGACAACCGCGACCGCATCGCCGATCAGATCGCCGTCGGCGTCACGTACGAGATCGACCGGCTCACGCCGGACAACCTCGACGAGTTCCTCTCGACCCGGGTGTCGAGCGGCGATCTGCTCATCGACCTCGCCTGGAACATCGACAACCCGACGGTCCTGCAGTGGTCCCGCGATCACGATGTGCGATACCTCAACACCTCGGTCGAGGTGTGGGACCCGTACGTCGACCTGGCCAACACCCATCCGCTCGACCGCTCGCTGTACGTGCGGCACATGGACCTGCGCCGCATGAAAGCTCGTTGGGGTGACAACAGCGGTGCCACGGCGGTGCTCGAACACGGTGCCAATCCCGGGCTCGTCAGTCATTTCACCAAGCAGGCGCTGCTCGAGATCGCCACCGCGATGCTGCAGCAGGGCCTGGCCGGCGACGCGACGTCGCTCGAGGCCGCGCTCACGACGGCGTCGAACGACCGCACCGGCTTCAACGTCCTCGCGATGCTCACCGGCACCAAGGTGATCCACATCGCCGAGCGAGACACCCAGATCACGAACGTACCGAAAGAACCGAACGAGTTCGTCAACACCTGGAGCGTCGACGGCTTCTACGAGGAGGGCATCGCTCCCGCTGAGATGGGCTGGGGCACCCACGAGATCCGCCTCCCACCCGACGCCTACGTGCACACGGGCGAGGGCCCGCGCAACCAGATCTGCCTGGCGCGACCCGGCATGGAGACGTGGGTGCGCAGTTGGGTGCCCAGCGGTCCGATCCGCGGCATGGTCGTGCGCCACGGCGAGGCGTTCACGATGTGCGAGCACCTCACCGTCGACGATCCGCTCACCGGCGCCGCCGTGTATCGGCCCACGGTGCACTACGCCTACCACCCGTCCGACGCGGCGATCAACAGCGTGCTCGAGCTACGGATGCGCAACTGGGAGATGCAGCCCGAGCAGCGGATCATGAACGATGAGATCATCAGCGGCCGCGACGAGTTGGGCGTGCTGCTGATGGGTCATCCGTTCAAGGCATGGTGGACCGGTTCGGTGCTCTCCATCGACGAGGCTCGCGCCGCGCTCGCGCATCAGAGCGCCACCACCCTGCAGGTGGCCGGATCGATCGTGTCGGCGATCGCGTGGATGATCGACCACCCGCACGAGGGTGTGTGCGTGCCCGACGATCTCCCGTGGGACACGATCCTCGAAGGCGCCAAGCCGTACCTCGGCACCCTGTACTCCGGCCCCGCCGACTGGGACCCGCTCAGCACTCGCAACGACGTGTTCCCCGGTTGGAGCACCGAGCGCGACGGTCTGAACACCGACGACCCCTGGCAGTTCACGAACTTCCTCACCAGTTGATCACCCGCTGAGGTCCTACGCACCGACGTGGCGGGACCGGATCTCGACGAGGTCATGACGGCGGGGTGATCGGTTTGCAGAGGATCAGTGCCGAGTTGTCGGGTCCCCAGATCCAGAGTTCCTCGACCGGTATGAACCCGATTCCGATGTAGAAGGCGCGGGTCGCGCCGCCGCGAGTAGGCGACCCAGGTGTCGTGGGTGTCGACGAACGCAACGTACGCATCGTTGGCCTCGGGAATGCCGAACCAGGCCGGGACGGTGTCGAGGATCTCCCGACACGTCGCGCCGAGGCCGGTGGAGGGGGCAGGGTCGATGACGAATTCGACCTCGCCGGTCATCGCAATGCTGCCTCGAAGTCGACACGTGCCTCGGCCCACCACCGGCGACGTCGGTCGAAGCGTTCCTGGCCGCCCATCGACTCCCACATCTCGATGAACGCGGCCTCGCCGGCCTCGACGCGTCGGCGCACGAACTCGCCGCCGCGAGCGATCGACTCCTCGAGGCATGCGAGCAGCCGAGCGCGACCGGGTCCGTCGAGTCCGTACTCGTCGCACACGAGCCGACTACGCGAGGGGCGATCTGCCCCCATCCAGCCGAGTCGTGCAGCGGACTCGTCCTCGTCGATCGGCACGCACATCCGGGCGAACGACGCCAGATCGAACTCCCGTCGCCCAGGAGCAGCGAAGTCGAAGTCCAACAGACCGACCGCCTCCCCGTCATGGAAGACAACGTTCTCGAGGCACACGTCGTTGTGGCAGAACACCTCACCGCCGAGCGGATCGGCCATCTCCCCGCTCCACGTCGAGTCGGGGTCGACTGGCACTTCCGTCGACACGTCGTGCATCTGTCGGAGCAGACGAGCGATCGACCCGAGCGCGGCATCGCTCTGCACCCACGCGGGATAGAGCGGGATCGCGACGTCACCGGGGATGAACACCAGACGCTCGCGGCCGTCCGGGTCGATCCCGACCGGAACCGACGCACCGGCGAATCCGGCGTCAGCCAGTGACCGCAGCATCCGATGGATCGATGTCGAATGAGGATTGGACGGACGGAGGACGTGATCGCCGACGCGAACAACGCCCCCTGCATTGGCGACGCCCCCGCGCAACAGCTCCTCGTCCTCCACGTCACCATGCTTTCACGCGTGGAGCGAAGATCGATGCCGTCGGCTCGTGCGATGTCGAGCGGCAGGTGCGAGGCAAGGCCCCATTGCTCCAGGAGTAGTGCGAGAAGTAGCATCCGAGTATGAAGGTCAGTGTCAGCCTGCCGGACGAGGACGTGGAGTTCCTCGACACGTACGCCGAGCGCGGGGGCTTCGCATCGAGATCCGCCGTGCTCCACAAAGCGGTCCGCCTGCTTCGGGCGACGGAGTTGGGCGCTGCCTACGAAGATGCGTGGGCGGAGTGGGAAGCGGCCGACGACGGCGCTCTCTGGGAGCCCACGGCAGCGGATGGACAGGCTTGATGCGGCGAGGAGAGATCCGGCTGGTCGACCTCGAACCCGTTCGAGGTGCGGAGGCCGACAAGCAGCGCCCGGCGGTCATCGTCAGCAACGATGGCGCCAACGGCAGTGCACAGCGCCTCGGCCGAGGGGTCATCACGGTCGTGCCGGTCACGTCGAACACCGATCGCGTGCACCCGTTCCAAGTCCTGCTGCCGGCGAGCGCGACGGGCCTGTCGGTCGATTCCAAGGCGCAGGCGGAGCAAGTGCGATCCATCGCCGTCGAGCGCCTCGGCCGACGACTCGGTGTGCTGTCCGCCGAACTGCAGACCGATCTCGACGAAGCCCTTCGACTCCACCTCGCTCTCTGACCCGCCCAGCCCAGGCAACCCGATCAGCAGCTCGGCTCGGTCAGCTGGCTCCGAGGAGCTGGTGGACCCGCCCGTGCGTGCCCCGCAGCGGTTCGGGCACGGCCCGCGTCATCGGCCACCGACGCCAAGGGCGCCCCTCAGAACTGGTCGCGGGTGTGGAGATCGCGCGGCCCGACGCCGGACGTGTCCGTCGGCTGCCTGGCCAGGTAGCGCTACATGCCCGATCGGGACGCGTTCCGCAAGGCTCTGCACTGCCCAAACCACCGGGGTCGCAGAGACGAGTTCGGGTGGTGGGTTTCCTGCCTGGGTTCTGTGTCTCGTGACCGATGCAGCGGGTTTCCCGCGGGAAACGGAGAGCTCGGGCCCCTCAACCGCCCAGGACGGTGGCCACGACGTAGGGGAGGTCCATCTGTTGGCCGGACCAGCCGCCGAGGCGATTCGGATCTTCAGGTGCGTCGACGGTGAAGTCGGTGATCGGGATCGGCCGATCGATCGCACGACCATCCGCCGAGGTCACCGTCAGCGTGCGATCTCGGTGCAACGTGAGGATAAATCCATGGAGATGAACCATGCGGTGGTGCAGCCAACCTCGGCGAGCTCGGTCGAGATCGGATTGCCGTTGTCCAAGATCGCATGACCGTCATCGGAGACATGCGCGACAACCTCGACCGACACCTCGCAGCGCCCCAACAGCAGCTCCACGAACGCATCCGCCTGGACCTGGGCGAGCTTCACCCCACGCTCGATCTTCGCCGCCGCACGAACCGCAGCCACCGCCGCCGCACCGGTGTCGGCCGGCAGGCGGACCGTGATCGTGATCCCACCATCGTCGTCGGTCGCCCAACCGAAGCTGCGCCCATCGACCTGCGCGGCGTCCTCCTGGCGGGTCGCGCGACGGCCCGCAGCGACGAGCTTCGCCAACTGGCCCGCAGTGAGATGCCGGGCCACCTCGCACCAACGATCCTCGGTCCCCGGCGTGGCGACACGAGTGAGTTCACGCACCTTCGAATACGACAGGTGACCGTCCCACAAGGCCTGCTTCACCAACGGCAACCCCTGGATCGCCTTCGCGACCCGCAACCGTTCCGACGCAGCCACCGTCGCCAGCCCACACTTCCACGACAACCCAGTGCTGCACCGACACACACCCCCACGAACCCCACGCCTGACGCCGGTCGTACTCGACCAACACATCCAAGAACCGGGCCAACCCCCGGCTCTCCCACGCCGCATGAGCAACGAGCTCAGCCTCCAACTGTTCAGTCGCAACATCACACAGTTCCATCACCCGATCATGACCAAGGGGTGCGACACCCACCCACGAACGCCCGACCGATTTCCCGCGGGAAATCTCCACCAGCCACCACATCGCGGTCGCTGTCAACGCAGACATCGAAGTGCTCCACGCGGAGGCAGACTTCGAGACCCTCGCCCGCCACACCGATCTTTCGGACCCATCGCGCTTCGCTCGGCTGATTCTCCACGGTTGGCCGACATCACCGGTCCTGCCCCTGCCTCCTACCGCCGGCCATGCGGGTGATCCACAGTTGAGTCGCACCTCGAACTCGCCACTCTGGGCGTTCATCACCGTGAAGGATCTGTTGGCCGCACGTGGGCAGATCCTCGTGGCCACCAACAGACGACGACGGATCCGTGCTCACACCCACAGTCGCGCAACCGCTCGGCAACGGTTCACGTACGTGTTGCTGTCACCTCGCGCCGAGGAACGCCTCGATCTCGTCGCACGCGGCGACGGTGCCGTCCTCGGCGGCGATCTTTGCGCCGAGCGCTCGTGCCCGTTCGCCGAGATCCTCGTCCGTGAGCAGCCGGCGCAGCGCGCCGGCCAGATCGCGGTCGCGGCGGACCCACACCCCCGTGCCGAGGGCCTGCTGACGTCGGGCATGCCACAGTTGGTCGAACATGCACGGCACGATCACCGAGGGCAGGCCCGCTTCGAGGGCCAACGCATTCGTGCCATGCGCACCTGACTGCACGAGAACCTTGGCATGACGCAGCAGTGGTGCCAGCGGAACGAACGGCCAGACCCCGTGGCGCCTGTCGACACCTGCAGCGCGCACCCGTTCGGTGACCGCCGCGTTCGATGTGAGGAACACGCCGCGAGCCCCGAGGCCGTCGAGCGCGGCAGCGACCTGTTCGAAGACTTCTGGTCGCGCCGACGCGCCACTGGTACCGAGGGTGACGACGACCGGCGGAGGCCCGTCGGCGAGGAACGCCTGAACGTCGTCGGGCAGGTGGCCGCCGTTCGGCCCGTCCCACGAGGTGAACCCGGTGAGGCGGTAATTGGAGGGCCAATCCGGCGCAGTGTCGACGTAGCTCGGTGAGGCGAGGCCGAGATTGAGGTGAGGCGACAGGCGGGCGTCGACGACGGTCCAGCTCCGGTCGGTGCGGAGTCCCAGCGAGCGCCGGAACTCGACGAACTTTCGTCGGCTCATCAAGGGGCCGACCAGTCGTGACTGGCCGAGTCGCCACAACGCTCCGTTCGGCCAACGGCCGAGGTCTGGCATCCCGGCCGGTGGGGCGGTGGCGGTCGGTACGAGCATCGGGAACAGGTCGCCGACGATCCACGGGATGCCTCGGCGCTCACACGACATCGCGCCGATGATCGACGGCGCCGGGTGTGACACGAGCAGGTCGGCATCGGCCAGCTCGGCATCGACGGCTTCGAACAGGTCGGCGAGATGTGGAACGGTGAAGCGGCCGAAGTACAACGGCAACACCCCCGCGCCACCGAGTGGCATCCCCCACCGGGCGATGTACGCGCCGTGTTCGTCGAGGGCGACGGGCGAGAAGTCGGTGCCGCTGTGCACGCATCGAAACGGCTCTGACGCGAACAGCGGGTGGAACTCGCGCGGCACGACGTAGGTGACATCGTGGCCACGGCGGCACAACTCCGACGCGATCGGTACGTACGGGAACACGTCGCCGCGATGTGCCATCGAATAGAACACGATCCGAGCCATCGTCGATCCTCAGCGTTGCAAGAACGTGCGGGTCGACAGTGCAGCGTGTCCGGGATCGTCCATCCAGGGTGCGTGGCCGGCGCCGGCCATCAGCTCGAGCTCGGCATCCCTGAATCGACTCTCGTTCATGCCCATCCTGGCCTCCCTCGAGCGCTACAAGAAGCTCGCGATCCGACGGCAGTCTGTCAGAACCGACC
>JANNQK010000111.1:0-16962 GCA_031400715.1 Actinomycetes bacterium
GCTCGACCCCGCCGAGATCGCTGGCATCCCCACCGACGCCACCGACGACGACACCGTCCCGCTCACGCGCTCGATGATGGTCACCGATACCGACGTGGCACCGACCCTCGAGAACCCGGTGGTGGAGTCGAAGATCCAACAACAACTCGGCCGGCAGATCACCGCCAAGACGTTCTTGATGTTCCTCGTCGGTGCCGTGGTGCTCACCCTGTTCGTCGTCTGGGTGCTCGCATCCGCCTTTGGTGGCGACGATGCCCCCACCCCGACCACCGTGGCGACGACCGTGCCTGCAACAACGCCCACCACCGCGTCGACGACTCCGCCGACGACGACGGACAGGCCGACGACCACGACGATCCGCGCAACGACGACGGTGGAGACGAACACGTCGGCCACACGATGAGCACCCCGTCACCACTTGCATCGGCTCGGCGCAGCACCGAGCTGTCACTGGTGGTGATGGCGGGTGCCATCACCGCTGCGGCCTACACGGTTGCCTCGCTGGGCAAGAACGCCGAGATCCCACCGATCATCCTGCCGTTCCTCGGCGTCACCCTCGGGCTGCTGGTGCTCGCGTCGATCGCGACCCGCATCCTCGCCCGAGGTGCCGACCCCACGCTGCTCCCCCTGGCGGCACTGCTGCACGGCATCGGCTACGTGATGATCACCCGGCTCGACGATCGCCTGGCAGGTCTGCAGACCACGTGGACGTTCATCGCCATCGCCGCGTACGTGGCCGTGTTGTTCGTGGTGCAACGCACCACCGATCTCGCCCACCAGACCTGGACGTTCTTCGCGATCGGCGCAGGCCTACTGCTCCTTCCACTCGTGCCAGGAGTGGGTCGCAGTTTCGGTGGCGCCCGCATCTGGGTGAGCATCGGACCGATCAACTTCCAACCGGGCGAGTTCGCCAAGATCTGTCTTGCGTTGTTCTTCGCCGGCTACTTGGCCGAACGCCGCGAGCTGATCGCAGCGAACACCTGGAAGGTGGGGCCGCTCCGCCTCCCGGAACCTCGCCACCTGCTGCCGATCGCGCTCGCATGGGCGTTCTCGGTCGTCGTGATGGTGGGCCTGAAGGACCTCGGTGCGTCGCTGCTGTTCTTCACCCTGTTCGTCGTGATGCTGTGGGTCGCCACCGAGCGCACGAGCTTCCTGGTGATCGGCACCGTGCTGTTCGCAGGAGCGGCATACGTCGCATGGCTCACGTTCGGCAACGTGCAGACGCGCGTCGCGATCTGGCTCGATCCCTGGCCGCAGTACGAGGGCAAGGGGTACCAGATCGTGCAGGCGATGTTCGCCCTGTCGAATGGCGGCATCGACGGAACCGGCCTCGGTCTCGGCAGCCCCAACAAGATCCCCGAGGTGAAGAACGACTTCATCTTCGCCGCGGTCGGCGAAGAGCTCGGCCTGATCGGCGCGACCGCGGTGCTGATCGCGTTCATGTTGATCATCGGTGCCGGGTTCCGCATCGCCACCCGCGCCGAGCGACCGTTCGAGAAGATCCTGGCCACCGGTCTCACCACCATCATCGGCGTGCAGGCGTTCATCATCATCGGCGGTGTGATCCGCGTGGTTCCGCTCACCGGCATCACGCTCCCGTTCGTGAGCTACGGCGGGTCCAGCCTGCTCGCCAACTACATCTTGTTGGCCCTGTTGATGCGCATCAGCGACTCGAGTGCACGACGGCTCGGCGAGGTACCCGACGACCTCACCATCGGCGAGCGTTTCGAAGCGCGGGCGGCGGCACGACGTCAACGGTTGGCCGCCAAGCGCTCCCGTCGAGCGACGCCGTGAACACCAAGATCCGGCGGCTCGCGATCGCTCTGCTGGTCTGCTACCTCGCGCTCTTCGTGCAGCTGAACATCCTGCAGGTGGGCCGCGAGGAAGAACTGACGAGCGACCCGCGCAACGACCGCCAGACCATCCGCGACTTCAACAGGCCACGCGGACCGATCATCTCCGCCGACGGAGTGGTGCTGGCGCTCAGCCAACCGGTGCAGGATGCCGACGCCGAGCTCGACTACACCCGGGTGTACCCGAAGGGCTCGCTCTTCGGCAACGTCACCGGCTACTACACGTTCGCGTTCGGGAGCACCCAGGTCGAGAAGGTGCAGAGCGACGTGCTCGCCGGCACGACGTCGCAGCAACAGATCAAGGGTCTGGGCGACATCTTCAGCGGCCAGGACCTCTCCGGATCGGTGGTGCTGAACATCCGCTCCGATGTGCAACAGGTGGCCGCTGACGCACTCGCCGGCCGCGAGGGATCGGTGGTGGTGCTCGAGCCCAGCAGCGGCGACGTGATCGCGATGTACAGCTTCCCCACGTACGACCCCAACCAGGTGGTGGTTCCCGACAGTGACGAGGCGACCGACGTGTTCGACTTCCTCAACGCCTACCCCGGCAAGCCGCTGTTGGCCAACACCTACCAGGAGCGCTACATGCCCGGGTCGAGCTTCAAGGTGATCACCGCCGCGATCGCGTTCGAGAACGGGGTCACCTCCTTGGACCGTTCGTGGCCGAGCGAGACCCAGTGGGTGCCGCCGCAGACGACCGACCCGATTCAGAACTATGGCGGCAAGTCGTGCGGTGGCTCGATGGTGGAGGTCTTCTTCCGCAGCTGCAACATCCCCTTCGCCCAGATGGCCGTCGAGTTGGGGCCCGAGCGGATGGTCGCCGGCACCAAGGCCTGGGGCATCGGTGAGCGCATCCCGATCGATCTGCCAGGCTCCGTCGCCAGTTCGTTCGGCGAGGTGGAGGACTTCACCGACCAACTGCCGTTGCTGGCCATCGGTGGCTTCGGTCAGGGCAGTGACGTGATGGTGCCGATGCACATGGCGATGGTCGCCGCCACGGTGGCCAACGGCGGCCAGATGATGGTGCCGCACGTGGTGGATGCCACCCGCTTCCACGACGGTTCGGTGCTCGAACGCACCGAACCCGAGGTGTGGAAGACGCCCATCTCCCCCGCCACCGCGGCGACGCTCAACTCGCTCATGGTGGGCGTCGTGAACCAGGGCACCGGGCGACAGATGCAACTCGTCGGCGGCATTCAGGCTGCGGCGAAGACCGGCACCGCTCAGCTGAACGCGGCCGGGGAGCCACAGCGATCGCACGCGTGGATCATCGGGTTCGCACCTGCCGAAGCACCTCGCTACGCGATCGCCGTGGTGCTGAAGGGAACCAACGACGAGATCAGCGCGGGCACGGGCGGAAAGCTCGCCGGCCCGATCGCGAAGCAGGTGCTCGACTACCTCTTCGCCACCGACGCTGCGGCAGCGACCGCTGCGTCTGCAGCAGCAGCGACACCCACCACCGCACCGGGCGCGCAGCCGTGACCACCTGCGGCAATCCGGGGTGGATATCCTCGCAACACCGCATCGGGCAGATCTGCACGCTCCCGCCGCGCACACGCCAAGTAGGACCTACGTGACCAACAACAACGAGCGCATCGTCCTCAACGACCGCTACGAGATCCAGAACCGAATCGGCCGTGGAGGCATGGCCGACGTGTTCTTGGCGCGCGACGTGTTGCTCGACCGCCAGGTCGCGATCAAGGTGCTGTTCCCCGAGTACGCCACCGACCCGAACTTCGTGGAGCGATTCCGTCGCGAGGCTCAGTCGGCCGCAGGGCTGAACCACCCGAACATCGTCAGCGTGTACGACTGGGGCAAGTACTCGAACACGTACTTCATGGCGATGGAGTACGTGCCGGGTCGCACCCTCGCCGACATCCTGCGCGCCAACGGTCATGTGAGCTCCGTGCAGGCGGCCGAGATCGCCAGCGAGGTGTCGGCCGCGCTCAGCTTCGCCCACCGCAACGGGGTGGTGCACCGAGACATCAAGCCCGCCAACATCCTGATCGGTACCGCCGGCGCCGTGAAGGTGGCCGACTTCGGTATCGCCCGGGCCATGAACTCGGCGAGCGAGAACAACCTCACCCAAGTCGGCTCGGTGATGGGCACGGCCACCTACTTCTCGCCCGAGCAGGCTCAAGGCGCCCAGCCCGATCCACGCAGCGACCTGTACTCGCTCGGCATCGTGCTGTACGAGATGGTGGCCGGCAAGCCGCCCTTCACCGGCGACAACCCGGTCGGCATCGCGTACAAGCAGGTGCACGACGCTCCACAGCCTCTGAACCAACTCGTGGCCGACGTGCCCCGCCCGTTCGAGGCGATCGTGGCCAAGTTGCTCGCAAAGAGTCCCGACCTGCGCTACGCCGATGCCGACGCCGTGCGCGACGACCTGCGTCGGTTCCGCGCCGGTGAACCCGTGCAGGCACTCGCGGGCATCACCCCGCCTGCCCCGCCGCAGGCCAGCGTCGCGACCACCACCATGCCGCGCACCACTGTGGTGCCGTCTCAGGCAGCCGGCGCAGCGGCTGGGGCAGCCGCCTACGCATCAGCCGCGCAGCAGGCGCGCACCACCGCCATTCCGCAGCAGCGCATGCCCGAACAGCAGCCGCCGGTGCCGTATCAGCCGCCGAGCCGCAACGGCATGTACGCCGTCATGGGGTTCATCGCCGTGATCGCGCTGGTGATCGGCGGCGTGCTGCTCTACAACACCCTCACCAAAGACGACGGCAACGAGGTCGTCGAACCCACCACGGTTGCCGTCCCGCTCGTCGTCGGCCTCGATTTCGACGCCGCCGTTGCGGAACTCACCCGGGCGGGCCTCACGTTCGAACCCGTCTCGCTCGCCAATCCGGCAGACCCTGCCACGCCGGAGAACCAGGTGTGGCAGACCGATCCCGCGGCCGAGACCGTGGTCGATCTCGACACGCCGGTGAAGGTGTTCTTCCAACCCGTGCTCGAGGAAGCTCCCGTGCCGAACGTCGTGGGTCAGAACCTCGAGGAAGCCAAACGAATCCTCACCGAGGCCCAGTTCGTTCCCGCCGAAGTGACCAGCGAGACGAGCGATCAACCGAAGGACACCGTCATCCGCACCGTGCCGGCGGCGAACGAGTTGTTGAAGCCGGGCGCATCGGTGCAGATCGTGCTGTCGGCCGGCCCCGACACACAGACGATTCCCGACGTGACGGGTCAGGCTCAAGACGCAGCCAAGCGCCTCCTCGAGGGCGCGCCGTTCTCGTTCGTCGTCACGATCCAGACCGAACCGAACACCGACGTCGCCTCGGGGTCGGTCATCCGCACCGAGCCAGCCGTGAGCGGCCAACTCGCGCCCGGGTCACCGATCACGCTGTTCGTGTCGAGCGGTGTCGAGCAGGTACAGGTTCCCCCGGTGGTGGGTCTCACCGAAGCCCAGGCCAAGAACCAGATCACGTCGAAGGGCCTCACGGCCAACGTCACCTTCGTCAACGTGCCGTCCGGGGACGCCAACGACGGCCGGGTGATCTCGCAGAGCCCCACGGGCGGCAATCTGGTCGCGCCGGCCTCGGCCGTCGGGCTGCAGGTCGGCCGGGCGGTCGCTCCGCCGACCACCTCCACCACCACCACGACGACCACGATTCCTCCGACCACCACGTCGTCCACCACCACCACCACCACAACGATCGCTCCCTGAGCGTCGCTTGGCGACGGTGATGCTCGCCAGGCCGCTGTGCTCGCGTGGGAATGGGCGCGGTGCGGCGCGTGTCCGACCGACTGCTCAGGCGACGCTGCTCAGGAGACGGCGACGCTGCTCAAGAAGTTGCGGAGCAGGTGATGTCCGGCCGCCGTGAGGATGCTCTCGGGGTGGAACTGCACGCCCTCGATCGGCAGGCTGCGGTGGCGCACTCCCATCACGATCCCGTCGGCCGTGCTGGCGGTCACCTCGAGGCACGTCGGCATCGACGTCGGCGCAATCACCAGCGAGTGATAGCGGGTGGCGGTGAGTGGCGTGGGCAGGCCGGCGAACACACCCGAGCCCTCGTGTTCGATGTGAGAGGTCTTGCCGTGCATCAGATGCGGCGCCCGCTCCACCACAGCCCCGTACACGTGACCGATCGCCTGGTGGCCCAGACACACGCCCAGCACGGGCGTGCCACGCTCGCCGAAGGCCGGGATCGCCGCACAGATGATGCCGGCATCCTCCGGACGGCCCGGCCCCGGCGATACCAGGACAGCGTCGGGCCCGAGGTGGAGCGCCTGATCGACGGTGACCTCGTCGTTGCGGACCACGATCGGGATCGCACCCAGCTCTCCGAGGTACTGCACGAGGTTGTACACGAAGCTGTCGTAGCTGTCGATCACGAGAACCCGAGGTCCAGCCATCTCGACAGCGTAGACTCGCTGCCCGTGGCTCCTCCCAAGAGAAAGACCAGCGGCGGCCGGACGACCCCGAAGGGCACCCGCCCCGGCGAGGGCGCTCGACTGGCCAGTCACGGTCACGCGCACGAACATGCCTACGACAACGGTCGGGCTGTCGAGGCCTCGTCGAGGTACACCCCACCCGTTGCGCGCACGGCGATCGAGAGCCCCCGTTGGGTGCCGATCCTCATGTTCGTGCTGCTGGGTCTCGGGGCACTCACGATCCTGTTGCGCTACATCGTGTGGCAAGACACCAACATCCCCGTCCTGGTGGGTCTGGCGTTCTTGCTCGGTGGTCTGTACACAGCCACCAAGTGGCATTGACCCTGCTCGACGAGGCCGGTGAACAGGGTGTGACCGATCGACCACGAACAGGTTGCGGAAGCGTTACACCGATGTGATTCATCACAAGCTTGTCCACAGGCTGTGGACAAGCGGGCTGACTCAGTCGAAGATCGGCGCGACGATGTCCATGTCCTCGAGACAGTGCCTCGGAGGTGGCGGGTCTTCGTCGGGGGCGAGGGTCAACTTGATCTCCAGGCCGCACACGCTGCACCGATACCTGACGTTCACCTTGCGCAGCTCACCTGATGGGGGCGGTGGCGGCATCGGCGTGGTCATGCTCCGCAGCATGCCGATGCCAGTTTTCCACAGGACGACACCCATCAGGATGCCTGCCCCCCACCACACGACGGTCCCGAACTCAGGCATGTGCACAGGTTAGGCGTCGGTCGGGGCGAGTAGGCCACCGTCGATCACCGGTCGAGGCTCAACCCAGCCGTTCGATCAGTGTCGCATTGGCCATGCCGCCGCCTTCGCACATCGTCTGGAGGCCATACCGACCACCGCTGCGCTCGAGCTCGTTCAACAGCGTGGTCATCAGTCGTGCCCCGGAGCAGCCGAGCGGGTGACCCAGGGCGATCGCCCCACCGTTGACGTTCACCCGGTCCATATCGGGGTGCACCTCCTTCTCCCACGCGAGCACCACGGCGGCGAAGGCTTCGTTGATCTCCACCAGGTCGATGTCGTCGATGGTCAGACCCGCCCGAGCGAGCACCTTGTGCGTCGCCGGGATCCCTGCGGTGAGCATCATCCTGGGGTCGTCGCCGGCGAGGGCGAAGTTCACGAATCGAGCACGAGGGGTGAGGCCGAGCTGGACGGCCCGCTCCTCGCTCATGATCAGCAGCGCCGCAGCACCGTCGGTGATCTGCGACGCGTTGCCGGCCGTCACCCGGCCGCCTTCGTCCTCACTGCGGAACACCGTCTTGAGCGCGCGCAGCGACTCCAAGGTGGTCGTGCGCAACCCTTCATCGATGCTCATCATCGAGCCGTCCGCGGCCTGGACCGGCAGGATCTCACGCTCGAAGCGTCCCTCGGCCGTCGCCCGCGCTGCGCACACCTGCGACCTCAAACCGAATGCATCCATGTCGTCTCGGGACAGTCCCCATGCGTCGGCGATCATCTCGGCCGAGATCCCCTGCGGCACAAGGCCACCGACCGGTGCATAACGAGCGCCGACGGCGGGGCCGAACGGGAACCCGAACGCACCGTCTGCCATCGGCGCGCCCATCGGAACGCGGGTCATCACCTCCACACCTGCGGCCACGACCACGTCGTAGGCCCCGGCGATCACACCCTGAGCAGCGAAATGGGCCGCTTGCTGGCTGGAACCGCACTGACGGTCGATCGTTGTTCCTGGGATCGACTCCGGCCACCCTGCGGCGAGGACTGCGTTGCGTCCGACGTTGAACGCCTGCTCACCCACCTGCATCACACAGCCCATGATCACGTCGTCGATGATCGCCGGGTCGATCCCGGTTCGCCCGACCAACGCCTGCATGGTCTCAGCCACCAGATCCACCGGATGCCAGTCCTTGAGCTTGCCGTTGCGCCGACCGAGCGGAGTTCGGATGGCATCGACGATGACCGCTGTCTGCATGGGGCTTCTCCTCGTTCTCGAACGGACGCAGACGTGCCACACCCGGTCGAACGACTGGCAGTCTGCTGGCTGTGTCCGTTCCAGCCCGAACCGGAACCCAACCCGAACCCGACCCGAGCCCACCGGCGCGCCGTCCTCCGCGCCCGAACCCGCACTCGACGACTTGCACGTGTGATGCGAAATGCGAGAATTGGGCATGAGCACATCCATCGCAGAGATCGATGCCAGCGTCACGGGCACGACGACACCGCAGAAGTTCCTCGAACTGGTCGCCGCTCACGGAGCGGTACCCGCCCTTCACTCGATGAAGGACGCCACCCCCGGGAGCTGGAACAGCTGGAGCTACGACCAGTTGGCCGAGCTCGTCGCCCGGGCGGCGGCCGGGTTCGTCGCGACGGGCGTACAGCCCGGCGAACGCGTGCTGCTGATGACGCGCAATCGGCCCGACTTCCACTGGCTCGACCTGGCCGCACAGTTCGTGCGCGCCACGCCGGTCAGCATCTACAACTCCTCGTCGCCCGAGGAGATCCAGTACCTGTCACACCACGCCGAGGCGCGCATCGCGATCGTGGAGGACGCTGGTTTCCTCGACCGGATGTTGGCGGTCAGGGCACAGCTGCCCGAGCTGCAGCACATCTTCGTGATCGAGCCGCCCGCCGCTGGCTGCCCCGACGGCGTTCGTCCTGTGGCCGAGTTGTTCGACCGTGGTGTCGCCGACCTGAACGCGCTTGCGGCGCTCACGTCACCCGACGACATCGCCACGCTCATCTACACCAGCGGCACCACCGGCCCGCCCAAAGGCGTGATGATCAGTCAGTACAACGTGGTGTACACGGTGGAATCGATGAGGCGCAGCATCGACTTCGGCACGTTCGTCGGCAAGCGCGCCGTGAGCTACCTCCCGATGGCACACATCGCTGAGCGGATGATGAGTCACTACCAAGCGGCGATTCTCGGCTACTCGGTCTACTGCTGCCCCGACCCCAACCAGCTCACCGTCTACCTCAAAGAGGTACGCCCGGAGATCCTCTTCGGCGTGCCACGCGTGTGGGAGAAGATCCACAACGGGGTCAACGCGGCGCTGTCGGCGAACCCCGAGGCGAAAGCGAAGTTCGACGAGGGACTCGCGGCGGCGCTCGCCATCAAACAGGCCGAGCGCGACGGCACCGCGACGAAGGAGCAGCTCGACACGTGGGCGTTCCTCGATGCCGTGGCATTCGGCAACGTGCGCGGGCTGGTCGGGCTCGACGCAGTGCTCGTGGGCGTCACGGGTGCGGCGGCGATCCCGCGATCGGTGCTCGAGTGGTTCAACGCCATCGGCGTCCCCCTCAGCGAGATCTATGGCATGAGCGAGTCGAGTGGCCCGATGACGTGGTCGCCCAAGGCCAACAAGCCCGGCTTCGTGGGCCAGGAGATCCCCGGCTGCGACATCCGCATCGCGGATGACGGCGAGGTGATCGCCCGCGGCGGCAACGTGTTCCAGGGTTACTTCAAGCAGCCGGACAAGACCGCGGAGACCGTCATCGACGGATGGCTGCACAGCGGCGACATCGGCGGGATCGATGCAGATGGATACGTGAAGATCATCGATCGCAAGAAGGAACTGATCATCACGTCCGGCGGCAAGAACATCAGCCCGGCCAATCTCGAAGCAGCGCTCAAGACGATCCCGCTCATCGGGCAGGCCGCTGCGATCGGCGACAACCGCAAGTTCTGCTCGGCGATCCTGGTGCTCGACCCAGAAGCCGCTGCGGTGTGGGCCCGGGATCACGGGAGGCCCGGAGCCACACTCGTCGAGCTCGCCGATGACGCCGACGTGATCGCTGAGGTGCAGGCCGGTGTCGACGAGGTCAACCGTCAGTTCGCCCAGGTGGAGCAGATCAAGAAGTTCGTGCTGGTGGGCCAGGAGTGGTTGCCCGACAGCGACATGCTCACGCCGACCTCGAAGCTGAAGCGGCGCGGCGTGAATGCTCGCTACGCCACCGAGATCGAAGCGATGTACGCCGGGCTCGACTGAGTACGTCCGAATCCTGGCGCTGCGTCCGCCTCGGACACGCGCTTCTCCGGTGGTACCACCCTGTTGTCGTTCACCTCGCTGCTACAGACGAGAACCACTTGGTCGCGGTGCACCGCGCCGGCACACACCCGACCGCCGGCGAGGTCGCGGTGAAACGCTCGGCCCCCCACCGCTGCCATGAGGGGTCGGCCTCCGTTCGGGTCGGTCCCGGCCACCCACATCTGTCGCCCGACGACGAACGACAAGGTGGCAACCACCTCGGGAGCGAGCAGGGTGAGCGCCCAGCTCCGTCCGCGCGTACCCGCCACGGTTCGGGCCACCAGGTAGGTGGCCCCCGACGAGCACACGAGTCCCATCTCGTCGTCACGGATCCGCACCGGACCCGCCACCTCATGAGCGGCCATGAGCGGGAAGGTGATCTCTCGCGCCCGATAGGGACCCTCTGCACCCTCCAACAACGTCCACCCCATGCGCTGACCCGTCGAGATCACCTCTCCCAGAACCACGACTCCCTCGAGCATCGAGGTGGCCCCGTGCACCACGAGGAGGGGGTGCTCGGTGGCGAACCGCTCGTCCACGGTCCACTCCCTCAGGTCGAGGCTGCTGCCATGCCAGGCGCGGCCGTGGGCATCGGCGCCGAAGAGATGCCATCGATCGAGGTGGCGAACCAACGAGACGAGCCGCAGATCGCCGTCGATGACGCCCACGTGGTCGAGCGCACCGGGTTGCCCGAACCACACGCGCAGCGCCCCGTCGGGGCCACGGCCGATCACCGCCAGGTCTGCGCCGTCGCTCGCAAGCACCGGCACCCCGCTGAACGATGGACCGTCCACCTCTTCGATCGCCGGGCGCCCGACCGGCCCTGCGTCGCCGATCGTGGCGACGCAGAGCCGGCATCCAGGCACCGGGGCGGGCGGTGGAGCCTGGAGACCGTCGGGGGGCTCCCCTCGGGGTGGTGGAGGGGGCTCCGTCATGAGATCCACACCGAGCTGACGCGGTTGTCCCAACCGGACAACATCGTCGCCGACTGGGCCCAGGCCCACGTTCCGCCGCCGTACACCGTGCCACCTGCATTCGAGAGGTCGTAGAACGTGGACGCGCAGCCTCCGACCTTGTAGCTGCTCGTCACGTTGTTGAAGCCGTAGTCGGAGAGATTGAGCACCCACGCCCGCGTCGTCAGAGCGAGGACGGAACCGGTGTAGCTGCTGCCGGTGTAGAGACGGAGGTATGAGTCGCACGACGCTCGCACGAAACCGGAGCCGGCGGACGGATCCGACCCAGCGGGGGGTTGTGCGGGCAACCCGAGCGAAGCGATCATCTCGGCTTCGGTGTCGTAGCAGGTGGTGACGACGCCGTCGGTGGAGCAGGCGCGCGCTGCGTCCCATCCGAACCGCAGGTCGATCTCCTGGCCTTCGTACTCGGCGACCCACGGCTCGGGTGCCGCTGTCGGCTCAGGGACGGTCACCGCCTCGATTGCGAGGACATCGACTGCCGGCAGGGAAAGCAGTGCAACGATCGCCAGGAACATGGGGGTCTTCATGGTGTCTCCTCAGTTGTTTCGTACGTGTTGGGATCCGGGAACAACTCGATCTGGCTGCGTTCGACGTCGATCATCACGCGGGCGCACGCCAGGTCGCTCCCGCGCACCGTGATCGACCAGGTGGACAGCCCGCGGGCGGCGAGCACGGACTGCACCGCGGCCATCACCTCGGTCGCTGGTCGGCAGGGTGCATCGTTGACCAGCCGAACGAGGTCGCGTCGAAGACCGAGCACCGGATCGTCCGCAAGGCCGGCCACATCGGCATCCGACAGACCGACGTCGGCGCAACTGCCCGCTGCACCGAGTGGCAACACCTCGACCGACCCATTCGTGCCGGTGCACGCGACCAGCCGAGGTATCTGCGTGGTCGGTTGCGCAGGTCGATCGATGTCGGGGAGGGCACCCGAGCGCCAGAGTTCTGCACACTGGCCGATCGGATCGTCACCGAGCGCGACGGCGATCGACGAACCGTCACCGGAGGCAGAGCCTTGGCACAGGAGATCAGCACTCGGCACCGTCGGACGTGAGCCGACGTATGCGGCGACACCTGCGCTCCCGACGGCGACGATGGCGACGGCGCTCGTGGCCACCAGCCACCGTCGCCGGCGGGGAGATCTGAAAGGGATCACGTTCGATCTGTCGCGGCGGACGTCGCCGCCGGCGAACGAGCTTCCGCCGGTGATCGACGCAATGAGGTCGTCGGCGGTGGTCTCGGGGCGTTCGAGGAGCGCGACAGAGTGCACGTGGGATCGCAACACGTCGAACGGGTCGCGTGTCGGGTCGCGTGTCGGGTCGGTCATGTGCGTCCGCCTCTCTGGGGTGGTTGTGGACGATCGGTGCGTTCGGCGACCGCGGCGCGCAGGCGTGCCCGGGCTCGCGACACGCGGGCCTTGGCAGCATCCGCCCTGACGCCGAGGATCTCGCCGAGATCCTCGGGCGACAGGTCGTCCAAGGCGGTCATCAGCAGCACTTCTCGATCGGCCGCCGACATCGCCGCGATGGCGTCCATCACCATCTGCAGTTCGATGCCGGCGTCGTGGTCGGGAGCAGGGACGACGGCACCGGGTTCGAGTCGGGCGACCTTGTCGTTCAAGGCCTGCCATCGTCGTTCGCCGCGGCGTCGGTTCTGCACGATGTAGCGCGCCGTGGCACGAAGCCACGTCGCGGCCGCATCGATCGCGATGTCGTCGATGCGTTGCCAGGCAGCGGTGAACGTCTCGTTCACCACCGTGTCGGCATCGACGTGCGGGTAAACCACCCGCACGTGGGCGAACAGCCCACGTTGGTGTTGATGCACCAGTGCTGTGAAACGTGCATGTGCGTCGCCACTCATCTGATCGGCGGGCCGAGACGTCATCACACCTACTCAATGTCCGGCATGGGTACTTCGGTGACAGCCGGTCGAAGAAAACTTCGGCGGGTCCTCAGCGGGCCAACTTCGACAGCACCCGCTGCAGGGCCAGGATGTCGCTCTCGGTGACCACTTGGGCGAAGTTGCGCTGTACCGACCGGCGATAGATCACGTTGGCATCGCGCCAGAACGAGCGGCCATCCCGCGTGAGCTGCACCGACACCGCTCGGCGATCGGAGGGCATCGGCGTGGACTCACGAACGATGTGACCCTCGTCCTCCATCCGATCGAGTCGACGGCTGAGGCTCGACGCCACCTCGTCGAGCTCGGAGCACAGGTCGCTCACCCGCATCGACCCGCCCGCTCGTTGCAGCGCGGCCATCACCTCGAACCAACGGAGCGGGATGTCGAACTCGTCGACGAGATCCGAGTCGATCCGTCGCTCGATCGCGTGCGTGACGACGCACAACTGGCGCAGCAGCGCGATCCGCTCGGCGTCGAGGCGGGGCATCGGGGAACCGTCGGCACGTCAGCCGCGAGCTGGTGCCGTGGACCCGATCACTTCGTGGCCTTGAGCGCTGCACCGAAGACAGCGAGCGCCAGATCGATCTCGCCCTCGGTGACCACGAGCGGTGGCATCCATCGCAGTGTTCGACCATAGGTACCGGCGTTCATGAGGATGAGGCGGCCCTCTTCGAAGCAGTGCTTGGTGATCGCGGCGACGCGGGCCGCATCGGTGAACTCGGTACCGACCATGAGGCCGAGACCGCGCACCTGGGCGATGACGTCGTGCTCGCGCTGCAACTCACCGATGCCTGCCTGCAGCTGTTCGCCGCGGGCGTTCACGTTCGCCAGGAACGCCGGGTCACGCATGATCTCGATCGTGGCGAGCGCTGCCGCACAGCCCATCGCGTTGCCGCCGTAGGTGCCGCCATGGCTGCCGGTGGTCCACTTGTCGTCGAGCTCGCGACGGGTGCCCAAGGCTGCGAACGGAAACCCGCTGGCGATGCCCTTGGCCATGCAGATGATGTCGGGCTGGATGTCGTAGTGGTCGACGGCGAACATCTTGCCCGTCCGGCCGAAACCGCTCTGCACTTCGTCGGCGATGAACAAGATGTCGTGCTGGCGACAGCGCTCGACGATGCCGTGGATGAACGCGGGCGGCGCGGGGATGTAGCCACCCTCGCCGAGCACGGGCTCGAGGATCACGGCGGCGGTCTCGTCCGGTGCGGTCATCGACTTGAGCAGGTGGTCGAAGCCGGCCAACGCGCGCTCGACCTCGGCGACATGGTCATCGGCCATCGGGTCGGGATACGGCGCGACGAAGATGCCGGAGGGCAGCGGCGCATGCCCGGCGCGGTAGCCCGTCTTCGAGGTGGTCATCGCCATGGCGAGGTGGGTTCGGCCGTGGAAGCTGCCGCTGAACACGATCACGTGCGGCCGCTTGGTCGCCTGCTTCGCGAGTTTGACGGCAGCCTCGGTGATCTCGGCGCCCGAGTTGGCGTAGAAGAAGGTGTCGATCCCCGCCGGCGTGATCTCGGCCAGCGTCGCGGCGAGAGGTTCGAGCAGGTCGTGCTTGAACACGTTCACCTGCGCGTGGATGAACCGCTGCGCCTGGTCGGCGATGGCCTTGGCGACCTTCGGATGGGCATGGCCCGTGGAGTTCACCGCGATGCCGGCGGCGAAGTCGAGGTACTCCTCGCCTTCGGTGGTGGTGACCCAGCATCCATGTCCACTGGCCACCTGCAGTGGCGTGACCGAGAACCAGACGTTCGACAGGTGCGACATGCGCTCCAGCCTATGCCTCCCCGATCGACCGGTCGAACGGCGTGCGGGGTCGCGGGTCTGCGGTCAGGCGAAGGCAGCCGCGAGCACGTCGGCATAGGTGTCTGCGAGGTGGAAGGTCATCACCGCGCGCACCTTCTCGGGCACGTCGTCGAGGTCGGGTCCGTTGCGCTTGGGCAGCACCACTTCGGTGAGACCCGCCCGGTGGGCGGCGAGCACCTTCTGCTTCACCCCTCCGATCGGGAGCACCTTGCCCTGCAGGGTGATCTCGCCGGTCATGCCGACGGTGGGCTTGACCACCTTGCCGGTCAGCAGGCTGACCAGCGCGGTGGTCATCGTGACACCAGCTGAGGGGCCGTCCTTGGGCACCGCGCCCGCGGGAACGTGCACGTGCACGCGCTTGGCGAGCGTGGCAGGGTCGATGCCGAGGTCCACGGCGTGCGATCGGACGTAGCTGAGCGCGATGTGCGCGCTCTCCTTCATGACGTCGCCCAACTGACCGGTCAGCGTGAGGGTCGGTTCGGTGGTGGCGGCATCGCCGGCGAGCGGGAACGCCGTGGTCTCGATGAACAGCACATCCCCACCGCTGCCGGTGACGGCCAGGCCCGTGGCCACGCCAGGGATGTTCGTGCGCTCGGGCACCTCGTCGTCGACCTTCGGACGGCCCAGCCATTCGCGCACGTCTGCGGATTCGACATCGATCGGCGTCGTGCGCTTCGATGTCGCGACGGCCGCCGCCACCTTGCGCGACAGCTTGCCGAGCTCGCGTTCGAGTGAACGCACTCCTGCCTCGCGGGTGTAGCCCGTGATGGTCGCCCGCATCGCGGCCTCCGTGACCACGACCTCGTCGGCGTTCAGACCCGAACGCTCGAGCTGCCGCGGCAGCAGATAGCGCTGCGCGATGTAGACCTTCTCGTCCTCGGTGTAGCCGTCGAGTCGGACGAGCTCCATGCGGTCGAGCAGCGGCGCCGGGATCGTGTCGGCCACGTTGGCCGTAGCGATGAACACCACCTGGCTGAGATCGAGCTCGACTTCGAGGTAGTGATCGCGGAAGGTGTGGTTCTGCGCGGGGTCGAGCACTTCGAGCAGTGCCGCGGTCGGATCGCCGCTCCAGCCGCCTGCGCTGAGCTTGTCGACCTCGTCGAGCAGCACCACCGGGTTCATGCTGCCGGCTTCGATGATCGCCCGGGCGATGCGGCCGGGTTGGCTGCCGACGTACGTGCGCCGGTGGCCGCGGATCTCGGCCTCGTCGCGCACGCCACCGAGCGCGACCCGCACGAAGTTGCGGCCCATCGCGCGGGCGATCGACTCGCCGAGGCTGGTCTTGCCGACGCCTGGCGGGCCGACCAGCGTGACGACGGTGCCGGCCGACCTCGTGTGCTCGGCGACCTCGCGGTCGTTGCGCAGCTTGCGCACCGCGAGGAACTCGACGATGCGATCCTTCACGTCATCGAGGCCGTAGTGATCTGCATCGAGCACGTTGCGCGCCGCCGTGAGGTCGAGTTGGTCGGGCGTGCGCGTGGCCCAGGGCAGCTCGAGGATGCGGTCGAGCCATGTGCGCACCCACGAGTGCTCCGGGCTCTGCTGACTCATCCGTTCGAGCCGGTCGATCTCCTTGTCGATGAACGTGGCGACCTTCTCGGCCAGGTGGGGTCGGATCGCGTCGAGCTTCGAGCGGTACTCGCCCGTCACGTCGTCGTCGCCCTCACCCAACTCTTTGCGGATCGCTGCCAACTGCTGGCGGAGCAGGTAGTCGCGCTGCTGCTTGTCGACGCCTTCGGTGACGTCGGCCCGGATCTGTGCCGTCACCTGCAACTCGGCAAGGTGACCTCGAGCCCAATCGCCGACGATCTGGAGCCGTTCGTCGACGTCGACGGCGTACAGCACGTTCGAACGGAGTTCGAGGTCGGCTTCGCTCCACGCGATGACGGCGTCGGCCAGCGGACCGGGTTCGCCGACCGATCGCAGGATCTCCGGAAGCCGGCGGCTCTGGCGCAACTTGGCGATCTCCTCGAGCACCACGCGCAGCTCGCGAGCGGCCGCTTCGATGCGAGGTGTGGGGCGAGGTTCGTGGAGCACGTCGAC
>JANNQK010000112.1:0-3079 GCA_031400715.1 Actinomycetes bacterium
CGACGACGACACGCCGGTGCACACCGCCGATCTCCCCGTCACGCCGACGCGCGACCGCAACATCGTGGCCGTCGCCTGGATCGAGGCGCCGCCCGAACTGCTGTCGCTCGGCGACGACCTGCCCGACTCGCCGGTCGCCACCTACAAGCGACGCATCGGTGAGTGGTTGCTGTGGCGTGCGGGTCCGGCATCCGACGGCGATGCCAGGTACTGGGCCTGCCGATGCGACGACCTCGCCGTACAGCACACCTTCCGGCTGTTCCCAGACGCGACCGGCGACGGCACCGGCCCGAGCGGGCAACACCACACGCGGTTCCGCACCTGGAAAGAAGACCTCCTCGGGCGCCTCTGACACCCGTGGTCTCGCCGAGGAGCGGAGTCCTCCCTCCCGCGGGTCCACTCGATGTGGTTGACATAGGGCGACAAGCGTTGGTCAGATGGCTGCGTGCACACCATGGTCCCGAGCCATCTGCCCCAGGCTCACATGACCGAACTGGTTCGCGAGGACGGACGTCCGCAGCCCACCTTCCGCGACGAGCTCCGGCGGATCCCCTCGTGGCGCAATGCGTGGTCGGTGCTCGCCCTGTACCTCCAGACCGGCTTCGTCATCTGGGCAGGCGTGCGGTGGGCGCCGTGGAGCACGATCCCCGCGTTCGTCCTCATGGGTCGCGCCCACGCCCAGTTCGCCTCGCTGATGCACGAGGCCGCGCACCGGCTGCTGTTCGCGGATCGCCGCGCCAATGATGTCGTCGGGCGCTGGCTCCTCGGCTTTCCCCAGTTCACCTCGACCGACGCCTATCGACGCGTGCACATGGCGCACCATCGCCAGGAGTTCGGCCCGGACGAGCCCGACATCGCGCTCTACCGCGGCTACCCGATCACGACCGACAGCCTGCGCCGCAAGCTCGTGCGCGACGCCACCGGACGCACGGGGATCAAGCTGTTCCGCGGGGTCCTCCTGGGCTGGCGATCGCCCGATCCGAAGGTGCGCCGCACGACGTACAAGGTCTACGTCGTGCAGGCGGTGCTGATCGCGGCCGCGATCGTGAGCGGCCACTGGTGGGTGTACCCGGTCTTGTGGCTCCTTCCGTTCCTGACGGTGTGGCGGGTCATCAACCGGCTCCGCTCCATCGCCGAACACGGGGGCATGCAGATGTCGGCCGATCGACGCGAGACGACCCATTCCGTCGCCCAGTCGATCCCCGCTCGCCTGCTTCTGGTGCCGTACTGCATCGGCTGGCACCTGGCGCACCACGTCGACTCCGGGGTCCCGTTCCGCAACCTCCCCCGCTTCCACCGGGCGTTGCAGGACGCGGGCTACGTCGATGCCACGTTCGAGTACCCGTCGTACCGAGCGATCTGGCACGCCCTGGCCTCCGGCTGACACCCATTCGCGATGAGAGATGAGTGGCTGTGGCGCACTCATCTCTCATCTCGGTGGCCGGTCCCGGATCGTTCGGACCCAAACGACCTGCGCCTGATCTCGGGTACCGTTGCGCGATGGCGTCGATGCACACCTGGGATGAAGCCACCGACCTGTTCGCACACTCGGTGATCGGGTATGCGATCGAACGGCTGAAGCTGCCGAAGGATCCTCGCTGGGGCTCACGCCCTCGGGATGTGCTCGAGTCGCTGTACGCCCATGCACTCACGCCGTCGGGCGTGGGCGGGCACGAGGCGATGAGGCTGGTGCGCGAGGTGATGATGCCTTCCTGCCGTCCCATGGACGACCCGATGAACCTGGCCTACGTGCCGACGGCACCCACGATCGCGGCCACGATGTTCGATCTCGTGGTGAGCGCGTCGTCGATCTTCGGTGGCAACTGGGAGGCGGGGGCGGGAGCGATCGCCGCCGAGAACCAGGTGCTGGGGTGGTTGGCCGATCTCGCCGGCTTGCCCGATTCCGCAGGGGGTGTCTTCGTGTCGGGCGGATCCGCAGCCAATCTGAGCGCGCTCGTCACCGCCCGACAACACCACGTCGATCGGCACGGCCGGCGCGGTCGCCTTGCGTTCGCCGCGACCACCGAGGTCCATGCCTCGGTCCGGGCCACCGCACGGGTGATGGACGTCGATGTCGTCCGGGTGGAGGTCGACGATCGCGATCGGATGACCGGACCGGCGCTGCGCGCCGCGCTCGATGCGACCGGCACCGACATCGACGTGTTCGCCGTCGCGGCATCGGCGGGCACGACCAACACCGGTGCGGTCGACCTGCTGAAACAGATCGGCGACGTGTGCACCGAGCGCGACATGTGGCTCCACGTCGACGGCGCGTACGGCCTCGCGGCGCTCTGCTCGCCGGACGGACGGCGGCGCCTCGACGGCATCGAACGCGCCGACAGCTTCGGCGTCGACCCGCACAAGTGGCTGTTCGCGCCGTACGACTGCGCCGCCCTGGTGTATCGCGATCCCACGATCGCCGCCCGATCCCACTCCCAGCACGGCGACTACCTCGACGCCGTGAACCGCTCGGACTGGAACCCGAGCGACTACGCCTACCACCTCTCGCGACGTGCGCGCGGCCTGCCGCTGTGGTTCTCGCTCACCACGTACGGCACCGACGCATACGCATCGGCGATGGACACGACGCTGGCGGCGGCGAGGGCCGTGGCCGACGCACTCGAAGCTCACCCGAGCTTCGATCTGCTCCTCGAGCCCGAGCTGTCGATCGTGTTGTTCCGACGACGCGGCTGGACCCCTGACGACTACCACGCCTGGAGCACAGCGCGGGCGCAACAGGGTGTCGCGTTGGTCGTGCCCACGAAGTGGCATGGCGAGACCTGCATGCGGATCTGCATCGTTCACCCGACCACCGACGTGGCCGCCGTCACCGCGCTGCTCGACGACATGGCCGGGTTCACCGCACACGCGACGTGACCGGTACCCGGGACAGTCGGGGCGGAACCATCGGCCGTAGGTTTCCACTATGGCGATAGGGGAAATACACTGGATGCCGTGACCGAGCTGTTCCGCATCGACGATCTTCATGCCCGTCCGGCCGAGGTGGCCGAGGGCGCGCCCACCGAGATCCTCCGCGGGCTGTCACTCACGGTGAACGCCGGCGAGGTACACGCGATCG
>JANNQK010000113.1:0-17207 GCA_031400715.1 Actinomycetes bacterium
GGTCTCTGCACCTTCGGCGAAGATGTCGAAGGCCTGACGATCGCAAGCATCGCCTCACTCCTGACCACCAGATCCGACGTGCTGCCGGCGTTCTTCGACGATGGCGACCACGAGTACCGCGACGGGTTCGCAGCCTTGAACGTCGGTCTCGCTGGCGATGGTGCGTTCATCGCCGTCGCTGCCGGGGTGATCGTGGAACAACCGATCCAGATCGTGTACTGCTCGACCGATGATCTGCAGCCGGTGTTGTCGACCACACGATCGTGTGTGGTCGCCGAACACGGCAGCCGAGTCGTCCTTGTCGAAACCCATGTCGGTGTCGGCGTCAACCCCTCGTTCGCCAACAACGTCACCCGCATCCACGTCGGCCAGAACGCTCAGGTCGAGCACCACATGATCCAGAACGCTGCCCCTCAGGCGGTGCAGTTCGGGGTCCTCGATGTCACCCAGGGCGCCAACAGTCATTTCTCTTCGAACGCGTTCTCGCTCGGGGCATCGGTGGCTCGTCATGAGGTCCGGGTCCGCCTCGACGGCGAAGCTGCCGACGTGACCTTGGCCGGTCTGTACCTCCCCTCGGGCAGCCAGCATCACGACAACCCGGTCACGGTGGAACACGTCGCCCCATGCTGCACCAGCCGACAGATCTACAACGGCGTGCTCGACGAGCAAGGACACGGCGTCTTCAACGGCCGGATCATCGTTCAGCCGTCGGCGAACGGCACCGATGCGACGCAGTCCAACCGCAATCTCGTTCTCTCCGACCGCGCCGAGATCGACACCAGGCCCAGGCTCGAGATCCTCACCGATGACGTCACCTGCGCACACGGCGTGACGGTCGGCCGACTCGACGAGGACGCGATCTTCTACCTGCGTACGCGCGGGATCGCCGAACCGATGGCGCGTTCGATGCTGACGACGGCGTTCGCCAACGAGATGGTGCAGCGAATCGAGAACGTGTCGCTGCGCTCCTGGGTCGAGCACGTCGTCTCGCGACGCCTCGACTCCTCGACCCGGCACGCTGCGGGCGTCGCCGCCGACACCGCAGAGGTGGCGCCGTGATCGAGACCGCCGTGGGACTCAGGCGCGACGGTCCCATCGAGATCGTCGAGGACTGCGACGTCACCTTGATCCCATCTGGTGAACGCGCAATTCTTCGCCGCGGTGACCGGGTGCTGATCAGTCAGGCCCTCGGTGGCAGCATCACCGTCCAGACCGACTCCGGACACCTCGCCCGCATCGCCGGGTCCGACGCCGGCCGCCTCGGCCTCGGCCATCTCGTGACCCAACCATCGAGTCAACCCGTGCCCGATGGCGATTGGATCTTCTCGCTCGAGCAGGTGACCGAGCAACTCAAGACCGTGTTCGATCCGGAGATACCGGTCAACGTCGTCGACCTCGGGCTCATCTACTCCTGCGTTGCCGAACAACTCGCGGACGGCACCCACCGCGTCGAGATCAAGATGTCGATGACGGCCCCTGGCTGCGGCATGGGCGACGTCCTCAAGGTCGACGCCCGACGAATCGTCGCAGCCCTCCCCGGTGTCAGCGACGTCGACGTCGAACTCATCTGGGACCCGCCCTGGGACCTGAGCCGCATGTCCGACGTCGCCCGACTCGAACTCGGAATGATGTGAACGGTCCGGACAGCACGCTTTCGTTGCGACAGAAAGGATCAACACCATGAAGGTTTGGATCGATCAGGACCTCTGCACTGGCGATGGTCTCTGCGAAGAGATCTCCCCCGACGTCTTCTTCGGCATGGACGACGGGCTCTTCTACGTGAAGGAATCGGCCGCGAACTTCGGCGCCGACAAGCTCTTCGACGGGATCGCCAACCCAGGCGGAGCGGACGGCATGGCGCGGATCCCCGACGGCGGGCTCGACCGGGTCATCGAAGCGGCTGAGGAGTGCCCGGGCGAATGCATCTTCATCGAGGCCGAGTAGACGTGATCTCATTGACCCAGAAACCAACAGCGGCTGCTCGAGCACCGTCGGGCAACAAGCTTCCAGGGATTCGCGACATCGTCGCCGTCGCCAGCGGCAAGGGCGGGGTCGTGACTCGTGAACGGCCAGCCGAAGAAGCCATCGCCAACGCCCTGCGTGGAGTGATCGACCCCGAACTCGGCGACAACATCGTCGACCTCGGCATGGTCCAGCGGATCGAGATCGATGTCGACAACACGGTCGCGATCACCCTGGCCTTGACCACCGCCGGCTGCCCGCTTCGGGCGCAGCTCATGAACGACGTCACGACCAGGGTTGGCACCCTCCCCGGCGTGATTGCAGTGCAGGTCCACTTCGGTGAGATGACCACCGAGCAGAAGCGCAACGTCATGTCCCGAGCCCGCTGGAAGGCTCGGGATCATGCGCCCGATACGACGATTCCTCCGACGTGTCGGATCGTGGCCATCGCATCCGGCAAGGGTGGCGTGGGAAAGTCGTCGGTCACGGTCAACCTCGCGGTGCTGCTCGCGCGACGGGGCTTGACCGTCGGCGTGCTCGATGCCGACATCGGTGGGTTCTCCATCCCTCGCATGCTCGATGTCGAAGGCACCGTCGTGGCTCGAAGCACCGACACCGGCAAGGCCCGGTTCGCACCCCTCGAGCGGAGCATCGAGCCGGGGCTCGTCAAGGTCGTGTCGATGGGCTCGATCACCGGGGCCGAAGAGGACGAGGCGATCATGTGGCGCGGCCTGATGCTCAACCGGGCCGTCCAGCACTTCATCGAAGACGTCGACTGGGGCGAGCTCGACTACCTTCTGATCGACATGCCGCCAGGCACCGCCGACGTTCAGATGGGCCTCGCTCGGATGTTGCCCCGCACCGACGTCATCATCGTCACCACGCCTGCCCTCGCTGCGCAGAAGGTGGCGGCCCGAGCCGCCGACATGGCCCGCAAAGGACACCTGCGCGTTGCCGGTGTCATCGAGAACATGAGCGCCACCATCGGCGCTGACGGATGCCGCCACGCCGTGTTCGGTGAAGGCGGCGGCGAACGGCTCGCGCAACAACTCGGCGTCGCCCTCCTCGGCTCGATCCCACTCGATCCAGCAGTCTCGGCCGGCGGGGACATCGGCGAACCGGCTGCGCTGGCCTACCCGGACGGCCCGGCTGCGCAGGCGTTCGCGCATCTGGCCGACCGGATCGTCACCGACACGATCCCACCGGTTGCGCTCGCCGGCTGCAGCATCCGGCGACTCCTCAGCGGGGCTTTGATCACGCTCAGGTGAATCTCCCCAGAGCTGCTCACTGAATCTCCCCACCTGTGTGGTCCCACCGAATGGGGTGGGGCTCCCTCAAGGCTGCTGTCTTCGACAACAAGCCAGCCATTGAGGGAGCCCTGTTCCATGCTCACACAGGAGGATGATGTGGACGCTCACGCGCTCCGCAAGAGAGGCTGGACGATCACGGCGATCGCCGCGCATCTCGGCCATGACCGCAAGACGATCCGCGCCTATCTGAACAACGAACGCACGGCCGGTGTTCGCGCGCCGGCGGTCGAGGACCGTTTCGCTGTGTTCGTTGACTATTGCCGCGCGCGGCTGCTGGAGGATCCGCATCTGTGGGCGATGACGTTGTTCGACGAAGTCGTCGGCCTTGGGTTCGATCAGTCGTACGCGACGTTCACCCGGCAGCTGCGTCTGCGTTCGTTGCGTCCGCATTGCGAACGCTGCCAGACGGCCAAGGGACGCCCGGTCGCGATCATCGACCACCCGGCGGGTGAGGAGACGCAGTGGGACTGGGTGGATCTCCCGGACCCGCCCGCCGACTGGGGGTGGGGCGCGTCGGCGTCGTTGTTCGTCGGCGCGCTCGCGCATTCCGGCCGTTGGCGCGGCCGGCTTGCCGAGTCCAAGGATCAGCCACACACCATCGACGCGCTCGACAGCGTGACCCGCGCTCTCGGGGGTCTGACGAGGGTGTGGCGTTTCGACCGGATGGCCACGGTCTGTCATCCGCCGACGGGTCGTGTCACGGCGTCGTTCGCTGGTGTCGCGAAGCACTACGGGGTGTCGGTCGCGATCTGCCCGCCACGGCGCGGGAACCGCAAGGGTGTCGTCGAGAAGGCCAACGACACCGCCGCGCAACGCTGGTGGCGCACCCTTGCCGACGACACCACGATCGTCGACGCGCAGGCGTCACTGGACCGGTTCTGTGTCCGTGTCGGCGACGCACGCCGACGTGTCGTCGACGACCAACGCGACACTGTCGCCGCCCACGCTGCACGAGAACGGTTGATGGTGCCGCCGGCGCCGTTCCCGGCGACGCTCACCGTCGAACGCAAGGTGACCGCGCAGGCGTTGGTCGCGTTTCGCGGGAACCGCTACTCGACCCCACCCGAGCTTGCCCACGCGACCGCGAAGGTCATATGGCGTCTGGGTTCGCTGTTCATCGACATCACCACCGTGTCCGGGATCGTGGTCGCCCGTCACCGCCTCGCACCCGACGGCGCCGGGGTGACAGTGCGCGATCACGTCCACGTCACCGCGCTCGACCTGGCGGCGATGGCCGCCGCGACCAGCGCGCCAGCACATCGTCGCAAGCAGCGCATCCCACCCGGCGTCGCCGCCCAAGCAGCCGCCGCGGTGCTCACCGGAACCACCGGCGGTGCTGCCAGCACTGTCACCGATCTCGCCGCCTACGCGCGAGCAGCCCAAGGAAGGAACACCCTCACATGACCCGAACCACCGGCACCAGCCCACCACCAGCACCGTCGACGATGGCCCAGGCATCGCTCTACCAGACCCTCAAGACACACCTGACCGTGTTGAAGCTCGATGCCTGCGCCGAAGCGTTGCCACGCGTCCTCGACGAAGCCGCCGCAGAGAAGCTGTCGGTGACAGCAACGCTCGAGCGGCTGTTCGCGATCGAAGTCGACACCGCCCAAGCACGACGCCTCGTCGGACGACTCCGCTTCGCCTGCCTGCCCACACCGGCGACGTTGGACGACTTCGACTTCGACGCCCAACCCGGCGTCGACCGACAGCTGATCAACGAGCTCGGCACCTGCCGCTACATCGAGACAGCGACGAACGTGTTGCTGATTGGACCGCCCGGTGTCGGCAAGACGCACCTCGCTGTTGGTCTCGCGAGGCAGGCAGCCACGGTCGGCTATCGCACCTACTTCACCACCGCCGCCGACCTCGCCGCCCGCTGCCACCGCGCCGCGATCGAAGGCCGATGGGCCTACACGATGCGCTTCTTCGCCGGACCAACACTGCTCGTGATCGACGAACTCGGCTACCTCCCGTTGCCCGCCGAAGCCGCGTCCGCGTTGTTCCAAGTCGTCGCCCAGCGCTACCTGAAAACGTCGATCGTGATCACCACCAACCGCGGTGTCGCCGGTTGGGGCGAGATCCTCGGCGACACCACCGTCGCCGCCGCCATGCTCGACCGGCTTCTCCACCGCTCCGTCGTGCTCAACCTCGACGGCGACAGCTACCGCCTTCGCGACCACCACGCCCGCACCGACACACTCCGCCGAACCACCACCGGCACCCGCAACCCGCTACGTTGACCACACCTCACAGGTGGGGAATTCCGGTGAGCACAACTGGGGAATTTCGGTGAGCGCGATCAAAGCGACGCGTCTCGCCGTCTCGAAACTCCCTTCGGCGGTCTCCAGCAGCGGCCTCTCCGCGCTGTCGAGGCGCGAACACTGAGTTCTCGTTGCCGCAAAACGCCGCCTCGTTGCCGCAAATGGCCGGATCGCACCGGTCAACCAGGGACAACGGAGGACATTCCGGAGCGACCGAATCGGGCGTCGACGGGCGACAAATGCCCTGGTCAGAGAGTCGGCATATGCCCCGTGAGCTGCTAGTTTACGTTCCGGTCGCGACCCGCCCAGTAGGGGGCACGAAGATCCTTCTTCAGGATCTTGCCGCTGGGGTTCCTCGGCAGCACGTCGACCCAGTCGACGGTGGTGGGGCACTTGAATCGGGCGAGGCGTTCGCGGGCGTAGTCGATGATCTCGTGTTCGGTCACCTCGACACCGGGTTTGCGCACGACGACCGCCTTCGCGGTCTCGCCCCACTTGTCGTGGGGGACGCCGATCACTGCCACGTCGGCAATGGCCGGGTGGCCCATCAGCACGTTCTCCACCTCGGCCGGGTACACGTTCTCGCCACCGCTCACGATCATGTCCTTCACCCGGTCGTGGATGAACAGATAGCCATCGCTGTCGAGATAGCCGGCGTCACCGCTGCGGAACCAGCCGTCAGCGTCGATCGACTTGGCGGTCTCGTCGGGCATGTTCCAATAGCCCTTCATCACCTGCTTCGAGCGGATCCAGATCTCGCCCACCTCACCGACCTCGCAGTCGTGCAGCGTGTCGGTGTCGACGATGCGCACCTCGACGCCGGGCCCCGGCAAGCCACAGCTGCGCAGTCGATGCCGGTTCGGGCCGTCGACGTCGTGGTCCGCCGGCGACAGGTTCACCACGGCTCCGGTCGTCTCGGTGAGGCCGTACGCCTGCCAGAACTTGCACTGGAACGTCTTGACGCTGGCCGCCAGGACCTCCTCGCTGATCGGCGACGCGCCGTACACGAGCACTTTCAGGCTCGAGTAGTCGGCCTCCAACGCGCCCGGCACCATCAACATGAACTGCAGCACCGCCGGAACGAGGAAGCCGTGTGTGATGCCTTCTGCACCGATCAGTCCGATGAGCGCGGCCGGATCGAGATCGCGCACGATCACGCTGCGCGCCCCCTCGTACTGACCCGCGACGGCCCAGCCGCCGCCGCCGATGTGGAACAGCGGCATCGCGACCAGGTTCACCGAATCGGCCGACAGCTCCCACATCTCCTTCGCCAGGGGCAGGAGGCCGAAGAAGTTGGCGTTGGTGAGCATGACGCCCTTGGGGCGTCCGGTGGTGCCGCTCGAGTACAGCTGGAACGCCACATCGTCGTCGGCGCTCGCAGTGCCGGGGTCGGTCGTGGGCTGTGCGTCGACCGCCGACTCGTAGTCAGCGCCGATCACCAGGATCGTGGTGGCCGTGGTGAGGTTCGGTCGGATCGCTTCGAGAACCGGCACGAACTCGGGCCCGACGATCAGCACCTTCGCCTCGGCGTCGTTGACGATGTACTCCACCTCGGGAGCAGCCAGTCGCCAGTTCACGTCCACACACACGGCGTTCAGCAGCGCCGCGCCGTAGAACACCTCGAAGTGCTCGATGCCGTTCTTGTCGAGGAACGCGATCCGGTCCTGGCTGCCCACACCGGCCGCGGCGAGGAGGTTCGCCACCTGCCCCGACCGCGCATGCAGCTCTGCCCATGTCTGTCGCCGGTCGCCCTGCACCAGCGCCACCTGATCGGCCAGCGCAACCCCGTGGACGCGAATGATGTCCGACACCGTGTTGATCATGGAGGCGAATGTAGTTGGCCGACCGGCGTGTGACGATCCGAACCTGTGGTCAGCGAGGCTCGATCCTGAGCCAAGTGGACGCTGCCGCCGTGATGGTCACGTGGACGACCGCCGCCACGACGAGCGACGTGCCCGCCGTCGTGGCAGATGCGAGCGATCCCCACGCGGTCGCACCGATCGACGTTCCGAGCCACACCATCAGCATCATCATCGACGACGCGCGGCCGCGCACCCACGACGGCAGCAGCTCGGTGTACTTGGTGAAGACGACGTTCAACGTGGCCATGCTGCCGCCACCCCCCAACGCCAGCCCCAGCATCGCCGCCGGCAACGAATGGGTCAGGCCCACGATCACTGTGCCGGCGGCCCAGCATCCGGATGCCGCGAGCACCATGGCGTCGGGCGCGAGATGAAGGCTGAGTCGCGGGAGCAACCACACCGCCCCGACGGCGCCGACACCGATCGCGGCCGACAGGAGCCCGAACTGGGCTGCGCCGACGTCGAGCTGGCGCCGGGCCACGACCGGCATCAGCGCCAGCAACGCAGAGGTGCACAGCATCGACAGCGCGATCCGACCGGCGAGCGGGCGCAGCCGAGGAGTTCGCCAGAAGTACTGCAGCCCGGTGCGCACGGCGCTGCTCACAGGCTCCGGGACGTGTGCTGCGGCGGGATGCGGTCGGTACGTTCTCGCGACGAAGACGATGCCGAGGAACGACACCGCATTCACCACGAACACCGCTCCGGCCCCGGCGATCGCGATGATCACACCGGCGAAGGCCGGGCCCAGCGATTGAGCGATGTTGGTGGAGATGACGTTGAGCCCGATCGCCTTGCCGAGCTCGGACCGGTCGACCAGTTCGGGTGTGACCGCCATGAACACAGGCGCGGCCAACGTGAGCACGATCGACAAGGCGAAGGTGAACCCCAACAGCACCCACATCACAAGTGCATCCGCGACGTACAGCACACCCAGACCGGCAGCGAGCGCCATCGCGACCAGTTGGGTTGCGATCATCAGCCGTCGTCGATCGACGACATCGGCCAGGGCACCTGCCGGCAGCGCCACGAGGAAGCCCGGCACCGCCCATGCCGTCTGCACCAGACCGATCAGGGTCGGCGACGTGGTCAGCTCGGTCGAGGCCCAACTGGCACCCACCGTGTGCATGACCGTGCCCACGTTCGACACCAGCGATGCCAGCCACAGGTTGCGGAACAACCGCGCTCTGAGCGGGCTCCAGGGCTCGATCGCCTCGATGCGCGCGGTCATGCCCGCATCGTTGCTGACGCCCCATCAACCGCCGGACACATCAGCGACGCTTGTTGCCCCACGTGTCCCAGTGGGTGACCGCCCCCGCGGGCTTGCGCGGCGCGATGCCGAACTTCCCCGTCGGGTGGCCGAGCGGGGTGAGCGCCGCCACCTCGAACCGCCCCGCCGGCACCCCCAGGAGCGCGAGCACCTCTGCGGTGTGGATGCGGATCACCGTCGTGAGCGCGGTGCCGAGGCCCAGTGAACGGGCCGCGACACAGAAGTTCTGGACCGCCGGATAGACGCTGGCATCGAGACGTCCGATGTCCATCGGTCCGTCGGCGTCGCTCGGCTCCCAGGGGATCAACGGCTGCAGGAACACCACGATCACGGGCACCTCTCCGATGTGGTCGGCCAGGTGGCGGCTGGCATCGCGGGTGCGTCGCCACGCGGCCGCCTGCGTTTCGTCGGAGAAGCTCGACGGTTCGGGCAACGATTTCTCGTAGCGGTCGAACGCCGCGCGATACAACGCACCCAACGCTGCTCGCTTCTCGGCGTCTTGCACCACCACGTACTGCTGAGGCTGTACGTTGCCCCCGCTGGGTGCCTGCTGCGCGGCGCGCAGGCAACGCTCGATGTCGTCATCGCCGACCGGCTGGTCGCTGTAGCGGCGCATCGCCCGCGTGGTCAAGATCGTCTCGATGGTGTCCACGATCGTCCCCTCCTTCGTTCGTTCATCCCGACCGACGCTCAGGTCGGCCGTTGACTGTTACCGACCTTCGAACGTCGGCGCTCGCTTCTCCCTGATCGCGTCGATCGCCTCGGCGTGATCGTGCGACAGGAAGCATGGGATCTCCAACGACGTCGACAGGTCGAAACTGTCGAGCAACGCTCGCTTCAACTGCTGGTTCACGGAGATCTTGGTGCCGCGCACCGCGAGCGGAGGTTGCGCCGCGATCCTGTCCGCCCAGACCAACGCTCGCGCCTCCACGTCGTCGGGTGCGCACGCCTCGACGGCCACACCCGAACGCACCGCCTCGGCGGCCGTCAACGGATCGCCGAGCAACAGGTGCCGCTTGGCCGCGAGCGGCCCGAGCAGCAGCGGCCAGATGGCCGCTCCCCCATCGCCGGCCACCAGGCCGACGCTCACATGTGGGTCGACGATCACGGCCCGCTCGCTCATCACGATCATGTCGCACAGCAACGCGATCGAGGCACCGAGCCCGGCTGCCGACCCGTTGAGCGCGCACACGATCGGTACCTCCACGTCGAGCAGATCCCAGATGATCTGCTTGGCGTCGCGTCGCAGGCCGTCGAGCTTGGTCTGATCGCGCAGCTGCGGGAACCACTCGAAGTCACCGCCGGCGCTGAAGGCCCGCTTGGCCCCACCCGTGAGCACGATCGCCCGAGCATCGCCCTCCCGCTTGAGCTGGCTGAACAGCTCGCGGAAGTCGTCGTGCAACATCTGGTCGACCGCGTTCATGGCCGACGCGGGATGATCGATCGTGGCGATCAGCAGATGGCCACGGCGTTCGAGTCTGATCGCCTGCACGCCGTGACCGTAGCTGCCACCACTACGGTGGGCGCATGCCCGAGACCGATGTGGCGGACGAGCGCGCCCCATCGACCAGCCGTGGGACGAGCAGGACCGGGTTGTTCGCCACCGCGGCGCTCGCGGTGGCCGGCGTGGTCGGGGCGCTCGGGTTTGCTGCCACACGCGACACGTGGGCCCGCTCTGGCCCGCCGCTGCAGGTCGCGAGCTGGGCGCCCTACTGGCAGCCCGACACTGCGCTCGCCTCGTTCCAGGCCAACAGCGCGCTGTTCGCCGACGTCTCGCTGGTCGCCTACTCGGCAACGGGGGCCACCACCATCGTCGCCTACGACGGCCTGCCCGACGGCACGATCGAGACGTACGCCGCCGCCGCCGATGCGGTGGGCACACCGCTGATCGCAACGATCTTCGACGACTCACCGTCGGGCACGATGGCCTCGGTGCTGGCCGACCCCGCCACCCGCGCGGCCCATGTACAGGCGGTGGTCGACCTGGTGTCCAACGACGCCTTCGACGGCGTCGACCTCGACTACGAGACGTTCGCCTTCTCCGACGGTCGCGACACCTGGGCGTCCACGCGTCCCAACTGGATCGCGTTCCTGACCGAACTCGCGGCTCGACTCGACCCGCTCGACAAGCAACTCATCGTCAGCGTGCCACCTGTGTACGACGGCGGGCAGACCGACGCCAGCGGGTACTGGGTGTACGACTACGCAGCGATGGGAGCGGTGGTCGATCGCATCCGAGTGATGGCCTACGACTACTCCTTCGCCGGTGGCCAACCCGGACCCATCGCGCCGATCGAGTGGGTTCGAACGCTGGTCGCGGCCATCACCGAACTCGTGCCACCCGAGAAGATCGACCTCGGCGTGCCCACGTACGGCTACGACTGGGTGCTGTCGGTCGCAGGAGTCTGCCCCGCCGAGCAGCAACCGAAGACGAAGGCGATGTCCACCGTGCGCGCCGCCCGCACCGTGGCCGAGCGCGGCATCACGCCCATCTGGGATCCGGTGGCCGAGGAACGCACCTTCGACTACGTCGACACGCTCACCGGGACCGATGCTGCGGGTGCGACCGTCAGCTGCACGGTCAGCCGTCGGGTGCACTACCTCGACGCGGTCGCCGTGCACCGACGGGCGTGGGTGGCGCATCGCAACGACCTCCACGGCATCGCCCTGTGGGCGCTCGGCAACGACGACCCGCTCACCTGGGATGGCATCCGGGCAGCTCGCCTCGGCGAGGAGCAGTGGGCCGATCCGACCGATGTGAAACCAACGACTCCTACATCGGGTGTTCCGGACGCGACCGCATCCCCCTGACCGCTCCGGATTCGCAGTCAGGACCTCCGGCTCTATGGGTCCGGTCCGCAGCGGCGAGACGATGGACGCACAGCTCCGTTCGAGGAGGTCGTCATGGTGTTGCCGGCAGTGTTCCTGTTGCTCGTGGTCGTCATCACAGTCGTGGCGATCTCGGCGGTCTCGGCGAGCCAGCGTCACGCGCGGGCCACCGGCAGCGCTCCAGCGCGATCGCCTGTCGACGTGACCTCTCCTCGTGCAAAGACGTCGGCCACGTCCATTGTGCACCCGCACCAGAGACGGGCCATCGATCCCCGTCTCGGCATCCAACTCGACCGCTGGGTGGCGGCAGGGCTGTTGTCGGCCGACCAGGCCGACGCGATCGCCGAGCACGAAGGTGCTCGGGCGCTGACGCGGGGCACCGTCGTCACCGCGAGTCCACCGCCAGCCGCATCGGCACCCCGTCGCCGCATCCCGGTGGTGGCGGAGGCGCTCGGCTACATCGGCGGCATCCTCGGCACCGTCGGGTTGGTCCTGCTCATCGGCCGGTACTGGGACGACATGGCCACGGTGGCGCGCGTCGGCATCGCCGGCACCGCGGCTGTCGCCCTCGTCTGCGCGGGCTGGGTGGTGCACGAAGCGTTGGATCCGGCCTTGGCCCGACTGCGCTGGACACTGTGGCTCGCCTCGACGGCGGCGACCGCCTTGTGTGCCTTCGTGATCGCCGATCGGGCGCTCGAACTGCACCCCGACGAACGGATCGCGCTCGTGATCGCAGCAGCAATCGCCTTCGAAAGTGCCGTGCTCTGGTGGAACCGTCCACGGCCGATCCAACAGATCACCACGTTCGCGGGCCTGGCCGTAACGACCGGATTGCTGTTCGAAGAGTTCACGAGCGACACGATCACGGGCGCCGCCCTGTGGTTGCTGGGCGTCACGGGGTTGGTGCTCGGTGTGCGCCGGCTGACGACGCTGCCGACCATCACCCTCGCAACCGGGGCGATCATCACCGTCGTCGGCACGTTCGTCGTGGCCTCGGTGAACGAGGGCGTCGGGCTGCCACTCGTGTGCCTCGATGCTGGGGCGCTCCTGGCGCTCGCGTTGGCGCCCGATCGCGGTCTGAGCAGCCGACGAGATCGGATCGCGCTCGGCACCATCGGCACCATCGCCCTGTTGCAGGGCCTGCCACAGACGCTCGTGTGGTTCGGCCGAGATGCGGGCATCGCCACCGGGTTCGTGGTGTGGGCCATCGGTGCGTTGTTGCTGGTCGTCGCCGCCCACCGACGCATCCGCGGCGCCATCGGCGTCGAGGTCGTCGGAAGCATCGCCATGATCGGTGGCGCCGCGATCAGCGGCGCGCAATCGGTGGGGTTCGCCACCGTCTTCGGTGTCACGACCGCCATCGGCTTCGTGGCGTTCGGCATGCTGCCCGGTCGGGTGCTGATGTCGCTGTTCGGTTCCGCTGGCCTCTTGGCGTTCGTCCCATGGACGATCGCCCACTACTTCCCCGGCGAAGGCCGGGCGCCACTGCTGATCCTGGTGTCGGGTGCCCTGCTCGTGGGGATCGCGGTGCTGCTCGCGCGTCAAGGCGGGCGATTCCGGCGGGAGCTCGCCAGTCCCGAGGCGGAGATGTTCGTCGGATCACCGACCGCGTCAGAGGCTGGCGGTGTCGACGTCGATGCCGAAGAACATGCGGCCGAGGGTCTCATAGAGTCGGGGTGACACCATCAGGTGCTGGGTGGCCACATGGGCATCGCGCATGCACCGTTGGAGCGGGCTGGTCTCGAACACCGAGGATCCGCCCGCCAGCGTGTAGGCAACGTCGGTCGCTTTCGACGCCGACTGGGCTGCGTGCACGCATGCGAGCCGGATTCGAGCCCGAGCGGCGACATCGATCCGATCACCCATCCCCGCCTGCACCCATGCCTGAGCGAGCTCGTCGTGCAGGAACGCTCGGGCCGAGCGCACGGTGGCCTCGGCCTTGGCCAACTCGGCCTGGGCCGAACCCGACTGGCTGAGCGTGCGCGAGCTGAACAACGGACGCTTGCCCTGCGCCAGTTCGGTGAACTCATCGAGGGCATGACGAGCGATTCCCAACGACACCGCGGCCACACCGGCCGCGAGGAGACTGAAGTTCGGGAACCCGGCGAGTGCGCAGTCGATCGTGCGCTTGCCGAGCAGCGGCTGCACCGACCGGCCCATCGGCACGAACGCGCCGTCGACGCTGAAGTCGTTCGAGCCCGTGCCCTTCAAACCGGTCGAGTACCACGTGTCGTGGATGGTGACGTCGGCAGCGTCGAGGAACATGAGGTGGAACTCGCCGTCTTCGGTGACCGAGCCTCCGGTGAGGTAGTTGCAGTGCTGCGAGCCGCTCCCCCACTGCCAGCGCCCAGTGACCCGCCAGCCGTCGCCGTCGCGCACCGCCGTGCCATTGGGCGCATACACCCCGCCCGTGATCACCTTCGGATCGCCGAAGACCTCGCATGCGATCTCCGGGTCGAGGAAGAGGCTCATCGATGACGTCGTCGACGCGATCATGGTGCACCAGCCGGCGGCGCCGTCGGCGATCGCCACCTTCTCGATCGCACTCACCAACGTGATCGGGTCGGCCTCGGGCCCGCCGTACGCGGCGGGCACGCACATGCGGAACAGCTGCGCATCTCGCAGTGCCTGCACCAGCCGCTTGGGCAGCCGGCGACCCTGCTCACCCTTGTCGGCGTGAGCCTCGACCAACTCCTGCAGACCCTCGGCCACCTCGATCAGGCTCGGGGAGCCGGCGTTCGTGCCGGTCATGAGGCGCGCCCGGCAGCGCGCTGCGACTCCGACCAGCTCATCCCGACGTTGACGTTCACGTCGTGAGGCAGCCCGAGCACTCGTTCGGCCACGATGTTGCGTTGCACCTCGCCGGTGCCGCCACCGATCGTGAGCGCCTGGCTGAACATGTAGCCGTCGTACCAGCCGGGGTGCATCAGGCCACCGGCGGGACGTTCCGGGCCGAGTCCCTTGGTGTCGGTGCCGGGCACGAAGCGCTCGATGCCATCACCACCGGTGAGCATGCCGTTGGCACCGATCATGTCGCGCACCAGCGACATCACATGCTGGCCATGCTCGTCGGCCATGATCTTGCGGATGCTCGCTTCGGGGCCGGGCTGCTCGCCTTTGAGCGCCGCGGTGAGCGTGCGCAACCGGATGAGGTCGAGCAGCGTGTGCTCGATGTACACCTGCGCGATGCGTTGACGTGCATGGACGTCGGCGACGCCGTCGGGGTGGGCCTCACGGATCGACTGCAACGCCTCCAGCGCGGTTGGACCATTGCCCCACAGCACACCGCCGGTGCTGAGCGACACGCGCTCGTTGCCGAGCGTCACCTTGGCCAATCGCCACCCGTCGTTGAGCTCGCCCACCAGGTTCTCGGCCGGGATCCGCACGTCGGTGAAGAAGACCTCGTTGAACGTGTGACCGCCGGTGATCTCGGTGATCGGTCTGATCTCGATGCCGGGTGCGTCCATGGGGCAGATGAAGTACGAGATGCCCTTGTGCTTGGCGACGTCGGGATCGGTCCGGGCGATCAGGATCCCGAACCGGGCGTACTGCGCCCCGCTGGTCCAGATCTTCTGACCGTTGACGACGAACTCGTCGCCGTCACGGACGGCACGCGTGCCGAGGTTGGCCAGATCGCTCCCACTGCCCGGTTCGCTGAACAGCTGGCACCAGTACTCCTCGGCCGACAGCATCGGCGACAAGTAGCGACGTTTCTGTTCCTCGGTGCCGGCGAACAAGATGGTCGGGCCGGCCCAGCCGATGCCGATCGGATTGATCGGGCGACGCACGCCGGCCTTGGTCAACTCGTCGTCGATGATGAGCTGGTGGATCGGATCCGCCCCGTGGCCCCACGGTCGGGGCCAGTGCGGCGCGACGAACCCCGCCTGGGCAAGGTCGGCCGCCGAGGGGGCCTGGTGATCGGCCAACCACTCGCGCACCTCGACACGCCGAGGATCGTCGGCCGCAGGGAGCTGGAAGTCCATGACCGCACTGTAAACGCGGATCGGTCCGGCGGTCACCTACGGTGACACGCCGGACCGTAGCCGAGGTCGTGGGAGCGAGCGCCGTTGGCTCGGGTGTGCGATCGAAACCGGGTCAGACCAGCTTCATGCCGTTGCCGAGCAGGTCGACGCTGCAGTCGAGGCCCGGGTTCGAGCAGTTGTCGATCCACGTCTGCATCACTGCCGGATCCCAACCGTTCCACCAGTCGCCATGGCCGGAGTAACCGGCGGGACCGCTGTACATGTCGCTCGACAGACGCCACGACCAGTTGCCGCCGGCGGGGACGCTCCTGTACACGTTGAAGCTCACCTGCGGCAGTGCGACCGGGTGGGTGGCCGGGCAGCCGTTGTCGGAGTACGCCATGTGACTCTTGTGATCGGCCGAATCGAGGTTGCGACCGTCCCAGCACTGCGGGAAGGCAACCACCATCTTCACCATCTGACCTGGCGAGCACTGCTGCATCTCGTTGGTGGCCGAGGTGCCGTTGCCGGCCGAGTCCCATGCGCAGTTCCACGACACCGGGCGCAGCCAGTGCGGCAGTCCGCTGGGGCCGGTGGCGCGGGCGTCGCCGGCGATCATCCGCAGGCCCTGGGGCATCGCATTGACCTCCCAGGCCTGGACGCCGGTGTACCCGGTCTTGTAGTAGGCGATGAGGAACTCGGGCACGATCGCTTCGCCCGTGTTGCTGTCGACGATGCTGGGAACCCAGTAGCCGCTGCGGTTGGCTGTGCCGCCGCGACAGGTGGAGTCACCGGTGTGCTGGATCGAGTCGGCGTTCGAGAACGCGTTGACGCCCGTGTTGCCGAAGAAGGTGTGCAGATGCGAACCACCGGGGCGACCCGGCGCCACCAACGGATCATCGGAGGCCATGTGCGAGTAGAAGCAGTAGGTGCGGAACGAACCGACGCCATCGCTGAAGAACGGGCTGGCGTCGGCGAACTCGATCTGTGCGCCGGAGTTCGCGTTGAAGGTGGCCGGAGCCGGCACCTGGTTGGGGTCGACCCAGGGGGCCGCCGTTCCGGTGGGAGCGGTTTGGCTTCCGACGCCCGCGCTGCCGCCGGGTGTTCCGGTACCGGCCTTCGCTGCACCTGCGCCGGACGGCGCGGCCTGTGGGGTCGCCGTGGACGACGGTGACGGGACGCTGCACGCGGTAGCGAGCAACAGACACACCGAACCGGTCAACGCGAGAGATTTGAATGATTTCATGGGATCCTCCGAACATCGCCTGGGGGAGGTATCGGCACCATCCCGGCCTCACTTGAACCCATCCGCAGAAAAAACCTTAACAGAACTGCAACGTCTCTTGACGATTTCCTGCCAACTAAATCGCGGTTCTCCAGGGATCTCACTCCGAGCATGTCACTCAGATGACGATTCGGTTACTGTCAGTGGCCGTGAATCCCTCGTCGACCGCCGATTCTTCTGGTTCTTGTCAAGACGATCGCGCGCAACGTCGCGACGATCGCGCGCAGCGCCCACCGGAGACGATGACCGCCGCCCCAGATGGGTGGAATCTGGCTCAGATCTGGGAACGGAACGCAGATCGCTTTCCCGACGCCGTCGCGCAGCAGTGTGGCGACAGCACCACTCTGTGGGCTGCATTCGACCGCCGGGCCGATGGCGTGGCGGCCACGCTGCTCGCCGCCGGGGTGACTCGCCAGGACAAGGTGGCTCACTACCTGTACAACTGCCCCGAGTACCTCGAGAGCAT
>JANNQK010000114.1:0-11904 GCA_031400715.1 Actinomycetes bacterium
TCAGCTTGATGCCGTCACCCACCTGGATCACGTTGGCTGGTTTGAAGTCGCAGTACAGCAAGCCCAGGCCGTGGAGGTAGGAGAAGGCCGGGAGCACCTCGATCATGTACGCCAGCGCCTGGTCGACCGGGACCGGCGAGAACCGGCCACCGGTGTCTTTCATCCGGCTCTTCAACAAGTTGTTGAGCGATTGGCCGCCCACGTACTCCATCACGATGTACGACGCCCCGTCAGCAGCAGCGACGAAGTTGTAGATCTCGACGATGATCGGGTGTTCCACCTCGGCGAGGAACTGCTTCTCGGCCACCGCGGCGCGGAACGCATCGGGGTCGCCCGCGTTCAGCAGGCCCTTCACCACGACCCACCGGTCGTTCACGTTGCGGTCGCGGGCCAGGTAGATCCAGCCCATGCCGCCGTGCGCGAGACAGCCGACGATCTCGTACTGGCCACCGAGCAGCGCCCCCGGTGCGAGCTTCGGGTCGAAGTCGAACGGGGTGCGGCACTTCGGACAGAACCCCTTGGTGCGGCCGGGGGCGCCCTCGCGCGAGCGCCCCACCTGTGTCTGGCACACCGAACAGAAGCGCTTGTCCTCGGCCACCGCCGGAGGATCCATCAGCGCCTGGAGTGGGTCGAGCAGCGGCACCGACGCGACCTCGACCAGGCCGGCACCCAGGCGCGAGGTGCCGGCGCGTGCGCCGAGGCGACGGGTGGGCCTGCTGCCGCCGGCCGTGCGCGCCGACCCGAGCGGTACCTGGCCGAGACGATTGGTCACCGAGCTGACCCGTGCCGACGCTCCTCCCGATGCGGCGGTGCCGGCCGACGTCGGACTCCCAGACGAGGCCGCCTGGCCGCTCGACACGCTCGCGGGGCTGGCAGCGGCCATGCCACAGACGTCGCAGTACCCGTCGACCACCGTGCCGCTGCAGCCTGGCTGTGAGCAGCGCATCAGCGTGCCGCCCCACGTGCGTTGCGGTCGCGCCGGGTTCGGCCGATTGTCGGTTCCGGAACCGCGTCCGCCGCGCGCGCCGCGATCGCAGCGTTCACGGCCTCGCTGTAGATCTGCACCAGGTCGGCGGCGACGTCGACATCGCAGGGCGCCGACCACAGGTGCTGCTCCGCCTCGCGGAAGAGGGGCTCGAGCGTCTGGTCCTCGGCCAGGCCCGAGCCGCCGGCCTTGTCGCGGAAGGCGTGCAGCAGCCCGCGCAGGTCGTTCCGGCGCGCGAGCACCGACCCGTACCTGGTGCTGATCTCGTCGAAGGCGGCAGCCAGTCGATCGATCCGCGACAGGAACGGCTCGATGGCCACCCGCGCGGCCGGCCACGGCAGCGCCTGCAACTCCTCCAACGGACGAACCACTCCCAGCGCATCGACCGACGGCACCGCCAGCAACGGCAACGGGCTCACCTTCGATCGCGCCTGGGCCACCAACTCGCGGACTTCGGCTTCGCGGGCGCGCAGGCCGTCCAGCGTGTCGGGAAGGGCGCGCCACCGGTCGAACGAGGTGCGTCGCGCTGCCTCCAACCGCTCGAGCTCGGCCCGCAGCGATGCCGCCTCGCCGGCGATGGATCGCCACTCCGCGATCGATCGGCCCGCGGCGTCTGCTCGCGTTCGTGCTGCGGCGCAGCGTTGGACGTAGTGACCCAGATCGATCGCCAGCCGCTCCGCAACCACGAGGTCGGAGGTGGCCGCGACGCGATCGGCGGCGAGTCCGTGATGCGCCGACTCGGCTGCAGCCACGGTTCGCTCCACCTGGTCGAGCACGCCACCCAGCAGCGACGCCGCGGTGGAGAGATCGGCCGCGACATCGGCACCACGGTCGTCGGTGACGGCGCGGGCACTCAGCGCGACGGCCTGGGCCGGATCGGCGCGGATCTCGTCGATGCGGACGCCGATCGCCTTTCGGCACAGGAACGCCGCAGCGATGTCGATCTGCGCCTGGCCCGGGTCGGGCAGGTCGTCGCCGGCCGCCGTGACGCGCTCGTCGAGGGTCATCAAGCGGTCGGTGGCGGTCGACAGCCACTCGTCCCACTGGGCCATCACGTCGGGCTGGTTCGCCTGACCGCTGCGCTTGCCGATCACGGCAGCTCCCTGGAGTAGTCGGGTTCGGGCAACGGGGGGACGAGGTCGATCGAGTCGAGCGCACCGGTGTCGACCAGCCAGCGCTGCGCGATCCGGCCGAGCTCTCCGTCGTCCCTGGCCTGTGCGAGCACGGCGTTCACGAATTGCACCAGGTCGATGTCGGCGGTGTTCATGCCCAACCCGTAGGGCTCTTCGGTGAACGCCTTCCCGACGAGCGCGGTGCTGGGGTCTTGCGCAGCCAAGCCGGCGAGCACGGTGTCGTCTCCGGTGGCGGCCTCGGCCTGGCCCTGCTGCATCGCGACCAGGCAGTCGCTGATGTCGGGCTTGGGCACCACGATGATCCCGGTGTAGGTGGGCTTGCCGATCTCGTCGATGTTGGTGCTGCCCTCGGGCGCACACACCCGAGCCGCGGCCGCGACGAGATCCTCGACGCTGTCGAATTCCGAGCCGTCCTTCACCAGCACCTTCTGGCCCGCCTGGTAGTACACCGACGAGAACGCGATGCGCTTCCAGCGCCGGCAGTTGATCGTCATCGTGTGGGCCACGATGTCGACCTCGCGGGCTTCGAGCGCCGGGAGGCGCTGGGCATAGGTGATGACCTTGTAGACGATGCGGTCCTCGCCATTCGGTCCGAAGATGGCCTGAGCGACCAGCTTCAGCACGTCGATGTCGAAGCCCTCGATCTGGCGTTTGAGCGGGTTGCGCGACCCGAACAGCAAGGTGTCGCCAGACACGCCGACACGCAGTTGCCCGCTGTCTTGGATCTTGGCCATGGTTGACCCGACCGGCATCGCGCCCGGTTCGGGCAACTCCTCGAGGGGCGGGTAGGTGCGCACCTCGGGCAACGCCTTTTCCGTCTCCGAGCACTCCGGTGCAGCCGGCGGCGTGGTGGTGACCGCCGCGGGGATGGAACCGGCGACCTCGTCGGGAAGCGTCGCATCGCCTGAGCACGCTGCGCCCACCAGAGCGACGAACGCACAGCAGGCGGCGATCCAACGGATCGGGGTGGGGCGAATCATCGGTACTCCCGCAGTCGTTGGCCATAGCCGCTGACAGCGAGCACAGCGACGATCAGTCCCGCGAGCACCACCAACCAGCGCAGCACGAGGAGCGACCCGTCCGCCGCGTCGAACGCGAGCGAGGCAGCATCGGTCTGCTCCACGAGTTCGAGACCCGAGGAGAGGGCGAATGCTTCGAAATCGGCCGGAGGATCGGCACCGGCCGAGGCGGGCTTGTCGTCGAGGGTTCCGACCGTGGCCAGCTCGACCGCGAGCGCCCACTCGCCGTCATCGTCGAGCACACGAACCTGCGCATGGCTGTCGGCGTAGCGCTCGAAGGCCTGCAGCCCGTCGCACCCCACGCTGTAGCGATCGCACGATCGAGCGAACGCCGCCGTGACCACGCTGGCCGAGAGCTGCCATGCGGTCTCGTAGGCGGCACCGTTGCCGCGATTGATCAACGTGAGGGCTTCGCTCGAGCGAGCGTCGAAGCCTGCGGCACGGGCCTGGGCGACCAGATCGGCTGCCGACAACGGGCCGCGAACCGCATCGCCCGCCTGGGCGACCGCCCGGCCGTTCACGCCCACACCCACGGTGAGCACCACCGCGACGACGAGCCCCGCGAACGCGAGCGGCGCGTTGACGAGACGCCGCCATCGAACGGCCATCCACCACGACCCGATCAACAGGCCGGCAAGCGCGACCAGTGCCGACAGAACGAGCAACCAGCTGGCCCGAAAGGCTCGTTCCATGCTGTCGTCCACACGCTGCCGGGTGCTCTGCTCGACCGTGCGCAGCGAGTCGACCAACAGCGATGCCACGTCTCGGGCCTGACGCTGGTACGCCGCGCCGACCGGAAAGCCCTGGCGATTGTTCGCCCGGGCCTGTTCCACCAAGCCTGCGTAGACGGCGAGCCGCTGGTTCACCGACTCGAGCAACTGGCCCTCGACGGTGGTCGCGCTCTGCACCGCGATCAGCAGCCCGGCCGCGGCAGCGGCGATGCGGCTGTCGTACTCGGCGCGCTGCTCGGCGGCCTCCTGGCCGCCCACGAGGTACGTGGTCGAGGCGATCGAATCGGCCTGCACCACCTGCACGCGCACGTCCTGCACCTGGATCAGTTGTTCGGCGGCGCGAGCTGCATCGTCGATCGCAGTGTCGCGACGATCGATCGAGTACCAGCCGCCGATCGACAGCGCGATCGCGGCGACCACGGTGAGCGCCATCGCCAGACGCAGGCGGGTGGGGGAATCGCCAGAACCGCCGGCGAGCAAGCGCCGCACCCACACCGGCGCGGACCCGGCGAACCTGCCCGTCGATCGCGTCACGGTCGCCACCCGTCGAAGTGTAGGCGGCGCTTGCTACGGTCGCGGCTCGTGCCGTCACCGTTCCTGCATCCCTTCGCCAAGCCCACCAGGGAGACCTTCATCCGCATCGTGCGGGGCGACGGTGCACTCGTGTGGGACAGCGACGGCAACGAGCTCGTCGATGGCATGGCCAGCCTCTGGTACTGCGCGGTGGGTCACGGCCGCAGCGAGATCGCCGACGCGATCTCGGCCCAGGCCCGCGAGATCGCTGCGTACAGCTGCTTCGACCCCTTCACCAACGAGCCTGCCGAGCGGCTGACGGCCGAACTGCACGACATCGGTCCGATGGTCGACAACCGGGTGTTCCTGTGCTGTTCCGGCTCGGAGGCCGTCGACTCGGCGATGAAGCTCTCCCGCATCGCCCATGTGCAGGCTGGTCAACCGCAGCGCAAGCTGATCATCAGCCGCACACGGGGCTACCACGGCACGAACTACGGGGGCACGAGTGCTCAGGGCATCGCACCCAACCGCGAGAACTTCGGGCCGTTCGTGGCCGATGTGGTGCAGGTGCCGGCCGATGACGTGGAGGGGCTCGCGTCGTTGATGGCCCAGCACAGCGACACCGTGGCCGCGGTGCTCACCGAACCCGTCCAGGGCGCAGCAGGCATCTACCCGCCGCACGAGGGGTACCTGCAATCGCTGCGCAAGCTGTGCGACCAGCACGGGGCCTACCTGATCTTCGACGAGGTCATCACCGGGTTCGGTCGCCTCGGCAGTTGGTTCGCCGCGCACCACTTCGACGTGCGCCCCGACCTCGTCACGTTCGCGAAGGCGGTCACCTCGGGCTACCAGCCGCTCGGCGGCGTGTTCGTCGGCCCCGCCCCCCGAGCCGCACTCGAGCGCGACCCCGACTTCTTCCTGCGCCATGGCTTCACCTACTCCGGTCACCCGGTGGCCTGCGCGGCCGGCCTGGCCAATCTGGAGATCATCCGTCGCGAAGGCCTGCTCGAGCGGGCCAACCACGTCGGGGCTCAGCTGAGCAACGGCCTGCGCTCGCTCGCTGCCGACGGCGTGATCGACCACGCTCGCGGCGAGGGGGCGATGTGGGCAGCCGGCCTGCGGCCCGACCAGAACGCGATGACCATCCGCGACGACATGTTGCGTCGCGGTGTGATCTGCCGGGCGATCAACACCGACACGCTCACGTTCTGCCCTCCCCTGGTGATCACCGACGATCAGGTGGGCCGCATCGTCGACACGCTGGCCGCAGCTGCGGGCTGAGGTTCTTCGACGACACCCCCGCCGCGTCCCGTGGCGATCAATGCGGACGGTGCCGCCCACCGGCGATGGAATCCGACACCAGCAGCCTCGGCTCGCGGCGACGTTCGACCACCGAGCTGCCAACGGTCGGAGGCCCGGCGACGTGTACGTGCCCGTTGCGGCGGATGAGACCGACCTTCCGGTCGGACCGGGCCATCTTGACGTAGGTGTACACACCGAGCGGCACGACGACGAGGCTGATGAACAACAGGTACAGCGGCATGACCAACAGTGCCCGGTCGAAGCTCCGCCGGTTCACCCAGGCCATCGTCACGAGATACGTGCCCACTGCGGCCGCAACCGGCCAGGTGGGGTTGAGCAGGTAGTACCACCGCAGCGGTGTGGTGATCAACGACAAGAAGCCGTACAGGAACAGCGTCGGGTGCCAGCGCACGAGGTACAGGTTCACGACGAACAACCGGGTCTCGCCTCCCGACCATGCGAGCCGCTGTCGGAACCACGCTCGATAGGTGCTCGGCACGATCGTCGGCACCACGAACGGAACGTGCCCGACGCGGTACTTCAGCGCGTCGCCCAGCACGCCCACCTCGACGTCGTTGCCTTGGAAGAACGTCGAGTGGGCGTTCATGATCTCGCGATGCACCCGCGTACGCAGCACGTGGCACGCGCCCGACACCAGCCATGGCATCAGCACGCGCAGCCGCATCGCGGTGCGGTACTCGTGCCCCTGCAGTCGCTCGATCAGGTTCGTCTCGTTCTGCGCTTGCAGGCGGATCGACGCAACGTCGAACGCACCCTCCTCCATCGCGCCGACCAACAGCGACAGCGGCAGCTCGGTCTCGGTGTCGGCATCGATGCACACCACGTACGGATGCTCCACCACGGCGAGCGCATCGCGCACGATGATCTCGCGCACCACGCCCCCCGTCGACTTCTTGCCGCCCGAGCCCCCGACCGTGCGCCCAGGGACGTGGCCACGGAAGATGCGGAAGCCCTCGCGGGCGCTCACCTCGTCGATCGCCGCGTTGAACTCGTCGGTCTCGGCCGTCGTCGTGGTGAGCAGCACCCGCTCGCCGTACTGGCGCAGGTAGCCGACGTTGGTGAGGTACTTGATGTGCCCGTAGATGGGCACGATCACCGTGAAGTTCTCGATGCGACGGCTGCGTCGATCGACCTCGAGCGTGGCGTGACGCGATGCCCGAACGTTCGGAGACATCTCCGAGAGTGCGAGCAGCACGGCCGGCGCGAACACCACCAGCGTCGTCAACCACTCGAACGTCGACATCAGGTCACCATCAGGCGAGCAGCAACACCTCGCCGGCGATGCCATCACCTGTGCCGGCGCTGGTGTTCGAGCTCCCGCTCGACTCGACCAATGAGCACTCAGGGGTCGGGACCGCAGCCCGTGCGCCGACCATCTCGGGCACGAGTGCGGCCGTGCCCTCGGCGAGCAGGTCGCGCACGGTGTCGTCCTGGTCGTGCAGGGCGGCGCGATAGAGCGGCATCAGCAGATCGAAGAACGTGTCGACCCGCGGGCCCAACAGACTCGGCGGGATCACGGTGATGCGCGGGTGCCCCGTCGGGTACTGCGACTCGCCGCTGCCAGCCAACACTTCGTGCAGCTTCTCGCCGGGCCGCAGCCCGCTGAACGTGTACGAGGCGACCGGCCAGCCGGTGAGGTCGCTGAACCGTTCGACGATGTCGACCACCCGGATCGGGTCGCCCATGTCGAGCACATACGTCTCGCCACAGTCGGCCAGCAGGGCGGCCTCCAGCACCAATCCCACCGCTTCGGGGATCGACATGAAGAAGCGGGTCACCTCGGGGTGGGTGATCGTGACGGGCAGCCCGTTGGCGAGCTGCCAACGCAGTGTGTCGAGCAGCGAGCCGCGGCTGCCGAGCACGTTGCCGAAGCGCACCGAGGCGACGCGCATGCCGTGATGCGCGATGCCCTGCAGCACGTACTCCGAGAGCAGCTTCGACGAACCGAGCACCGACGAGGGCTCGGCCGCCTTGTCGGTGGAGATCAGCACGAATCGCTCGACACCTGCCGCGAGCGACGCATCGACCACGTTCTGGGTGCCGTACACGTTGGTCTTCACCGCTTCGGCAGGAGCACGCTCGAGCAGTTGAAGGTGCTTGTGCGCTGCGGCATGGAACACCACCGTCGGCGACAGGTGCTCGAACACCCGATGGAGTCGACGTCGGTCGCGGATGTCGGCCAGGACGATCGTGTCGCCGTCGAGCAGACCGCTGCCGCTCAGTTCGAGGTACAGACCGTGCAGCCTCGACTCGTCGTGGTCGAGCAGGTAGACGCGCGCACCGAGGCCCGTGAGCTGGCGCACGATCTCGCTGCCGATCGAACCGGCGGCTCCCGTCACGAGCACGTTCCGGTCGTTCACCAGTGATCGTGCGGCGTCGCTGACGCCGCAGGTCTCCTCGCGTCGGAGGAGTCGTCGGCTGACGTCGGACATGTCCATCCGCCGCCGGTTGTGAGTGGTTTCCGCCTGCATACCGCAGTGGTGTTCGGCCGCATCGCGTGGGGACTTGACAGCACCCCGACGGAAACCAGCCGAACCCCCTAACTGCGGGAGGTGTCAGCGCACGATCAGCGCAGGATCAGCGCAGGATCAGCGGCGTTCGGCGGCCGTCACCCGAACCGGTCGCGACATCAGCATGGCAATGCGACCGAAGACGATCAGCAACACCGACCACAGCACGATCTCGGTCGTTCGGTTCGATCCGGTGACCGGCAGCGAACCGCCACCGCTGCTTCCGCCACCGCTGCTTCCGCCGCTGTTGAAGGGCGACACGGCCGCCGTTTGCACCGGTGCGATCGTGGTGGTGACCCCAGCCGAGCCGACGAGCGTGGTCGTCGTCGCAGCGACGGTCGTCGTGGTCGCGCGAGGAGTCGTGGTGGTCGTGATGGACCGGGGCAACGTCGTCGTCGTGGTGGACCGCGGCAAGGTCGTCGTGGTGGTCGCACCCGCCACCGTCGTGGTGGTGGTGGTCGGAGCGAGCGTCGTCGTGGTGGTCGCACCCGCCACCGTCGTCGTGGTGGTCGCACCTGCCACCGTGGTCGTGGTGGTCACACCCGCCACCGTCGTCGTGGTGGTCGGGGCCACCGTGGTCGTGGTGGTCGCACCCGCCACCGTCGTGGTGGTCGTGGTCGTGGGGGTGCCGGTCGTCCAGGCGATCTGCGCCAGACCACCAGCAGCATCAGCCGTCACCGCGAGCTCCACCTGCCAGAACCGCTCGGTCTCAGCCGGCTGCCCCAACGCAGGCGCCTTCGTGCACGCATAACCGATCTTGTACGAACCAGGAGCGATGTCACCAGGCGCCCACACCTCGAAGTTCACCGTCGACGTACCCACGATCTGACCCGACGTCACCGCAGTGTTCCGGTTCACCAACCCTGAACCACCCGACGCAGTGAACAACGGCCGCCGAACCGGCTGGCCATCGGGCGTGATCACACCCTGGTTGTTGTACGTCATCGTGCCCACATCCACCGACGACGGCACCATGAACGTGTTCCACCGGTAGTTCCCCGTCGCCGTATCACCCGGACACAAGTTGTTAGGGGGCGTGAACCCCAACGTGATCTCGGTCGAACTGATCCCCGACAACGGCGCGATCGTCAGACCCGGCGTCGCCGGCGACCCGGCCGGCAATGCCCCCACGTCGATCACCGCGAACACGTTGAACACCAACATCACGGCCGACAGCACGGTGGCTGCAGCCGCGACATCCCTCGACCATCTTCGGAACATCGGCGAGCGTACGTTCATCGGGATCGAACCTCCGGTAATGCGCAGCACGAGATTCGACCAACGAAACGCAGACGGTGTCGGGCCCGCTGCGTATCCGGAGTTGCCGACCCTCGGTCGCACATGTGCTTGACGCCGCTGACCGTACGGGGCATGAGTAACGGCGATGTGAACGACGAGTGGACGGCTCATGGACGACCTGGTGATTCTCGACGATGTACCGAAACGTCGCTGCGGTGAAACGGCGGTGAACGTTCAGCCACGGCGCTGGTGTGGTCAACCGTGGTGAGCGATCCTTGAACCATGGGCATTCGCAGGACCGGAACGACTCGACGACGGCACGCGAACTCGGTGTGGGCGCTCGGTGCGCTCGCCGTCGCACTCACCGTCGTCGGCGGGAGCGCCGCCGAGTTCGCGACGGCTGACGTGATCGTGGTGGTCCCGGGGTGCGTGGTCGATCCCGGCGACGTGATCGGGTGGTGGCCCGGGCAGGACGATCTGGGTGCAGCGATCGGTCCCGACCTCACCGGCAGCAGCGGGTTCGGCAACGGGCTGTTCGGGAGGGGCTTCTCGCTCACGACGACCAGTGACCTCACAGCCGTCGGCGCCGACACGGCGAGCGCCGGTGTGACGGTCGAGATGTGGATGAAGCCGACCGCCCCCGGATCAGGGCGGACCCAGGCGCTGGTGACGAGGTGGGACTTCCCGGGGACCGACGATTCGTCGCGGTCGTACGCGCTGATGCTCGATCCGTTGAACCACCTCGTGTTCATGACCGACGAGGCATCGACGCGGCGCCCGGTCGAGGTGCGAGCCCCGGTGCCACAGATCTACGACGGCGAGTTCCACCACGTGGCGGCAACATGGGACGCGCAGCAGATCACGATCTATCTCGACGGCTTCCCCGTCGTGTCCGTCGTCTCGCAAGGAGGTGTCCTGAACCCTGCATCGTCCACGCCGATTCGGATCGGCAGCAAGAGCGGCCTCGGTGACGCGTTCCGATTCGAAGGTGTCATCGACGAACCCGCCGTCATCCGCAGGGCCCTGACGGCTGCCGAGATCGAATCGCTGGTCGGCGCCGGACCGAACGGGAAGTGCGTCCTTGCGTCATCGCGCGGCCTCGTGGGCCCGGGCCAACAAGTACCCGGCGACAACGGTGGCGTCGACCCGATCATCTCGGCCAATGGTCGCTACGTGCTGTTCCGCACCCGCTCGACGAACGTGCTCCCGGTGGTCAACGATCCGTTGCTGCAGACTCCAGGGGTCGATCTCGATCAGTTCGACAACGCCCGCGACGATCTCGTGTTGCTCGACAACAAGGGCAGTAGCGCCACGATCGACGACACGCTCGAGCTGGTCTCGGTCGACTCGAACGAGCTGGGAGGTCGACTGGATTCCGGCTTCGGCGACATGACACCCACGGCGAGCAGCATCGTGTTCGCTTCGATCTCGAACGACCTCGTCTCCGGCGACACGTTGGCCGGACGCGACGTTTTCGTCCGGAACCGGGTGACCGGCACCACCGAACGGGTGTCGGTGCGATCGGACGGATCGCAGCCCGTGTTCACCGCGACCGGGCTCAACAACGACAGCCGTGAGCCCAGCGTGAACGCAAACGGCACGGTGATCGCGTTCGAGTCGACCAATCGCGGCCTGGTGCTGGAGTCGTCACCCGTCCCCGGCGACACCTGGCAGCAGTACGACATCTACGTCCGCGACATCTCCGACCCGAATCCGGCCAACCACGTCACCGAACGGATCACGACAGGCATCGGTGGAGCGAAGGCCAGCGGATCCTCGATCTCGCCGATCGTGTCGCCAGACGGTCGCTACGTGTGGTTCTCGTCCGCTGCCTCGAACCTCACGGCGGGCGACACCAACGGTGTGGTGGACGTGTTCGTGCACGATCGCCTGACGGGCACCACCTCACGCCTCGACCTCACGGGTGCGACCGGTCAACCGCTCGACGCCGACGCATACCTTGCTGACGTGAGCCCTGACGGCCGCTGGATGGCGTTCTCGTCCAGCGCCACCACCATCGCGGTCAACGACGTGAACGGGCAGTTCGATGCCTTCCTGTTCGACGCTCAGACCTCGACCGTTGCGATCGCGTCGCCTGCCCTGGCCCCGCTGGGCAACGGAGCCTCGTTCGCGGCGACGGTCAGCGACGATGGTCGCTACGTCACCTTCCAGTCGCAGGCTTCGAATCTCGTGCCTGGCGACCTGAACGGCGTCACCGACCTGTTCGTGAGCAACATGGCCACCCGAGCGACCCATCGGTTCTCGCTCGACGGCAGCGGCGATCCGCTGCCCGGTGCATCGTCGAACGCATCGGCCACGAGCACTGCATCCTCGGTCGTCTTCATCTACCAGCCGCCGCTCAGTGGGTCGTACCTCATCCTCCGCGCAGAGCTCGCCCTGAGCTGAAAGGGTTCGAGCTGGCCGGGTTCGAGCTGGCCGGGTTCGAGCTGG
>JANNQK010000115.1:0-10207 GCA_031400715.1 Actinomycetes bacterium
CGCGATGCAGGGCACCTGGGCCGAGCTCGGGCCGCGCTACACGTCGTTCCGCGACGGCGTGGCCGCCGCGCTCCGGTCGCGCACGCGCGACTCGGTGATGTTCAGCCACTTCATCGCCATCAACGCCGCGATCGGCGTGGCTGTCGGCGACGACCGCCTGGTGATCCGAAGCCTCGACAACTGCTCCGTCACGGTGATCGATGTGGACGAGTCGAGCGAACTCTCGCTCGTCGAAGGTGGCCGCGAGGCCGACACGCTGATCCGCTGAGTCGAAGCCCGGTTCAGCTGCCAGACTGCCAGCGTGTCTCGCCATGTTCTGCCATCTGCACTCTTCGTCGCGGCCGCGGGGCTGCTGGCCGGGTGCGGCTCCGACGATGGTCCGAGCGACGAGACCATCGCCCCGCTGATCACAACCACCACCACAGCGCCCACGGCACCGCCCACCACGGCGGTGCCGACGACCGTGGCTGCGACCTCCACCACCTCGACCACGTCGACCTCCACCACGTCGACCTCCACCACCTCCACCACGGCGGCTGCGACGACGACCACCTCGATCCCGAAAGCGGCAGTCCTCGTGCTGCGCGACGACGCGCTCGGCGACGCTCTGTTCGGTGCCGATCCCGAACAGGTGGTGGCGTACGTGACCGCGAATCTCGGCAAGCCCACGGCCGACAGCGGATGGGCCGACCCGTTCTCGGCGTTCGGTGTCTGCCCGGGCACCGAGGTGCGCGGCGTCACCTGGGGCGACCTCACCTTGCTGTTCAGCGACGACTCGCCGATCGTGTCGGGTCGCCGGCATTTCTTCAGCTACCTGTTGGGACCGCCGTTCGGGTCGACCATCCAACCCGCCGGCATGGCGACCCCCGAGCGCATCGGCGTCGGCAACACCGTGGGCGAGCTGCGCTTCACCTATCCCGACGTCGAGCTGACCGACGACGAGATCCAAGGACCGTCGTTCACCCTCGACAACGGCGTCAACGGCACGATGACCGGCTTGGCCGACGACGAGTTGATCAAGTTCATCTCAGCGGGTCCCCGCTGCGGGGAGTAGGACGTGCCCGGGCAGTCGCTGTACGACGTGTACCGCGCCGGACTGTGGGTGCAGGTGGGTGTCAATGCGATGGCCGGCGGGTGGGCGTTGGCCGCGCATCACTGGCCGGCACTCCGGATGAAGGGGCTCTGGATCTTCACCGTGATCGCCCAACTGGTCGTGACGGCCAACGTGGTGATGGCGTCGGTGCTGCTCGCTCGCCACGACTGGGAGTTCCCCGAGCTCCACATGCTGTACGAGTTCAGCGGCCTGGTGGCGATCGGAATCGTGTACTCCTACGCCCAGCAGATGAAGGCCCGACGATTCCTCATCTACGGTGGCGGCGGGCTGTTCCTCATGGGCCTCGCGCTCCGCAGCCTGTTCATGACCTGAGGGGGGTGAACTCGACCCGTGAGTCAGAGCGGTCACCGCTTCAGCTGCACCACCCGATCGACGTCGGCGGGCGATCCGGCGAGCACGAGCAGGTCGCCCTCGCGGACGATCGTCGTCGACTCGGCGTAGGTGAAGGCGTCGCCCAGGTGCTTCACGCACACCACCGTGACGCGGTGTGCGGCGCGTAGACCGATGTCGCCCAGCGATCTGCCGACGAACGACGAAGGTGCAGTCACCTCGGCGAGCACGAACCCATCGTCGAGCGACAGATACTCCAGCACCCGGCCGGACAACAGATGCGCAGCGCGTTCACCCATTTCTGCCTCGGGGCGGAACACCCGATGTGCGCCGACACGTTCGAGGATCCTGGCGTGCTGCTCGCTGATCCCCTTCGCCCAGACGCGCTCGATGCCGAGGTCGACGAGCGCCGCGGTCACGAGCACGCTCGACTCGACGTCGGCACCGATCGCCACGACGGCTGAGCCGAACTCGGAGGCGCCCAACTGGCGCAGTGCGACCACATCGGTGGCGTCCGCCTGCACCACGTGGGGGAGGTCGCTCGCGTGCATCTGAACGAGGCGGGCGTCGGTGTCGACGCCGAGCACCTCGGTGCCGAGGCTCACGAGCGTGCGTGCCAGCGCACCGCCGAAGCGGCCGAGGCCGACCACCATGACGGCGCCCGTCGGCACGTCGAGGTGGGAACGGGTGGATGTGTGGTCAGCCAAGGATCGGTTGCTCCTCTGGATAGCGGTATCGGAGATGACGGTCGCGCAGCACCAGTGCGGTGCCGAGCGTGAGTGGCCCCAGACGGCCGAGGTACATCAGCCCGATGAGCACGGCTTGGGCCGGCTGGGGGAGCGTCGCTGTGATGCCGGTGGTGAGCCCGACGGTGCCGAATGCCGACGTCGCCTCGAACAGCGACCGATCGAGGTCGGTGGCGCTCAGCGACTTGATCGCCATGCTCCCGGCGACCACGGCACCCATCGAGATGGCGGCGATGGCGACGGCGCGACGTTGGGTTCGCTCGGGCAGACGTCTCCGATGCGCGTGGACGTCGGTGTCGCCACGCAGCTCCGACCAGATCATCAGTGCGATCACCGCGAACGTCGTCACCTTGATGCCACCGGCGGTTCCCGCACTGCCTCCACCCACGAACATCAGCATCGACATCAGCAACCAGCTCACGGAGTCCAGTGCCCCGATGTCGATCGAGTTGAACCCTGCCGTGCGGGTCTGCACCGATTGGAAAGCGGCGGCGAGCACCTTCTGCGGCACCGGCATGTCGCCGATCGTCCCACGGTCGCTCCACTCGGCAGCGAGCAGCACGACCGAGCCGAGCGCGAGCAGCCCGGCGCTCGTGATCAGCGTGATCCGCGTGTGGAGCGTGAACCTCGTGTGGGACGTGCTGGATGCCCGCCGTCGTGACGTTCGCCGCAGACGACGGCCGAGCTCGAGCAGCACGGGGAACCCGATGCCGCCACACACGACGAGGACGCTGATCACGCCGTTGATCCACCAGTTGCCCACGTAGCGCGTCAAGCTGTCGGAGAAGAGTCCGAAGCCGGCGTTGTTGAATGCGCTGACGCTGTGGAACACGCCCGACCATGCATCGACCGACCAAGGCCGATCGTGGATGAATCGGAATCCGACGAAGAGCAAGATGGCCCCGACCAGCTCGAAGACGAACGAGAAGCGGACGACGGCGATCAGCAGAGGAAGGATCTCGCCCGAGTTCGATGCGCTGCGCTCGGCCTGTGCGAGATGGCGGGTGCGCTCGTCGAGCCGCCGGTTCAGCGCCAAGACGATCAACGACGCGAGCGTCATGATGCCCAAACCGCCCATCTGGATGAGCACGAGGATCATCGCCTCACCCGCAGGGCTCCAGTGCGCGCCGGTGTCGACGACGGTGAGACCGGTCACGCACACCGCCGACGTGGCGGTGAACAGCGCCTGGATCAACGTGGTGCGGGCCGTTCCCCCTTCCGCCACGGGCAGCCACAGGGCGACGGTGCCGACGACGATGGCGGCAGCGAACAGCACCGCGACGGCTCGGGCCGGATTGGCGGTGATCCACCCCGCACGAACCCTCGGAGCGGTGTGCACGACGGAAGAATCTAGACGCGCCAACGGCGTCAGGCGTTGGCGAGCTTGCTTTCCAGTTCATCGAGCGCCAAGCCCAGCCGGGCCGGGAGGCGATCGCCGAACTGGGCGTAGTGAGCGCGGATCTGTGGGATCGCGCTCGCCCAGCCGTCGGTGTCGATCGACAGCAACGTCGTCAGATCTTCGGCGGAGACATCGAGACCGGCGACGTCGAGGCCGTCGGCGGGTGGCAGCAGGCCGATCGGGGTCTCGACAGCGGTGCCCGTGCCGGTGACTCGTTCGAACACCCACTTCAACACGCGGCTGTTCTCGCCGTAGCCAGGCCACAGGTAACGACCGTCGTCGTCGCGCCGGAACCAGTTGACGAAGAAGATCTGCGGCAGGTTGGTGGCGTCGGTGTGCTTGCCCACGGCAAGCCAGTGGGCGAAGTAGTCGCCCATGTTGTAGCCGCAGAACGGCAGCATCGCCATCGGGTCGAAGCGCAGGTTGCCCACCGCTCCCTGCTGGGCCGCGGTGGTCTCGCTGGCCATGATCGAGCCGAGGAACACCCCGTGCTCCCAGTCGGTGGCCTGGGTGACGAGCGGGACGGTGGTGCGACGACGGCCACCGAAGAGGATCGCCGAGATCGGTACGCCGGCCGGGTCTTGCCATTCGGCGGCGATCGACGGGCACTGCGAAGCCGGTGCGGTGAAGCGGGCATTGGGATGAGCAGCCGGTGTGTCGCTCTCGGGCGTCCACTGGTTGCCACGCCAGTCGGTCGCACGGGCGGGCGGCGTGTCGCTCATGCCCTCCCACCACACATCGCCGTCGGAGGTGAGGGCGGTGTTGGTGTAGATCGAGTTGCCCCAGAGGGTCTCCATCGCGTTGGCGTTGGTGTCGTAGCCGGTGCCGGGGGCGACGCCGAAGAAGCCGGCCTCGGGGTTGATCGCATACAGGCGTCCGTCGGCACCGAACTTCATCCAGCAGATGTCGTCACCGATCGTCTCGGCCGTCCAGCCCGGGATCGTCGGCACGAGCATGGCGAGGTTGGTCTTGCCGCACGCCGACGGGAATGCCGCGGCGATGTACTTGAACTCGCCCTGCGGGTTGGTGAGCTTGAGGATCAGCATGTGCTCGGCCAGCCAGCCGTCGTCACGGGCCATGACCGATGCGATGCGCAACGCGAAGCACTTCTTGCCCAGCAGGGCATTGCCGCCGTAGCCCGAACCGAAGCTCATGATCTCGCGGGTCTCGGGGAAGTGGACGATGTACTTGTTCTCGGGGTTGCAGGGCCACGCCACGTCTGCCTGGCCGGGCCCGAGCGGTGCACCGACCGAGTGCACGCAGGGCACCCACTGGTTGTCACCCAGCACGTCGAGGGCCGCCTGGCCCATGCGGGTCATGATCCGCATGTTGACCGCCACGTAGGCAGAGTCGCTCAGTTGCACGCCGATGTGGGCGATCGGCGAACCGAGCGGGCCCATGCTGAACGGCACGACGTACATCGTGCGGCCACGCATCGCGCCGCTGTAGAGACGCTCCATCTCGGCTCGCATCTCGGCCGGGTCGCGCCAGTTGTTGTTCGGGCCGGCGTCGGCCGCGTCGGTGCTGCAGATGAACGTGCGGTCCTCGACACGGGCGACGTCGCCGGGGTCGGAATGTGCCCAGTAGCTGTTCGGACGCTTCGCCTCGTCGAGCTTGGTGAAGGTGCCCGAATCGACGAGTTGCTGACAGAGGTGTTCGTACTCCTCAGCGCTGCCGTCGCACCAGTACACCTCATCGGGCTGCAGGATCGACGTCCACTCATCGACCCACTGGGTGAGGCGGGCGTTGCTCGTGCTGGCACTCATCTGAACTCCTGACGGGGTCGGCGCGACGCTGCGCCGAGAGTTGGGGGTACTCGGATTGCTCGGGATGACAGGGATGACAGGGATGACAGGGATGACGGAGGAAGTCAATGAATCGCGTGGCCCACCCGATGAGTTCGGGAGATGGGCGATCTGATCGACAGATGTGGGCAGGTGCCCAGGGGGTTTGTGGTCGTAATGAACAAACGCCCGGCCTACTGGCCGGGCGTTTTCATGTCGACTTCGGAGCCGAGTCTGAGGCGTGATGCCTGTTGATTGTCGTCGAGGTCGAACACGACTCGCTGCCCCTGACGGAGCATGCGGAACACCGACCCGTCGAGCGCGTCCGGCGCCAGGTCGTGTTCGGAGAAGTCGGTGTCTCGCACCACGACGCCGTCCCCGGTGGAGGGGTCGTACGACTTGATGACGCCTTGCACCGGGATCCCTCAGCCGACCTTGACGACTTTGCCGCTCTTGATGCAACCGGTGCACACGTGGAGGCGCTTGGGAGTGCCGCCGACGAGCGCACGCACGCGCTGGATGTTCGGGCTCCAGCGCCGCTTGGTCCGACGATGCGAGTGCGAGACGGACATGCCCCAGCTGGGGCCCTTTCCACACACTTCACAAACTGCTGCCATGACACGCCTTCTTTCGATCGATCAGACCTGGTGGTGGCCATCGGGAACGGGTGAGGAACCGGACGAGGGACCGGATGGGTACCGGCTGGAGCCAACAGGGCGAGAAAACGATATCAGCGCCTGCGCCGCGTTCCCCAAGCGATGAAATCCTGTTCGCGGGCCAAGAGCCCGAGCCACAACGAATCGAGCGAGCGATCGCCGGGCGTGGACACGGGGTGCTGCCTGGACCGGCCGTAGTCTGTCGGGCGTGCCGACCCTCGAACGCCTGTCCGCCGACGCCTTGCGCACCACGGTCGTCACCTTCCGAGACGTCGTGAAGGCGCACCAGGCCGGTATCAACCGGCTCAACGTGTACCCGGTCCCCGACGGCGACACCGGCACCAACATGGCCCGCACGCTCGACGCGGTGGTGGCCGAGCTCGACCAGGCCGAGGCAGGGATGGGCGCGACGTGCGATGCGATCAGCCACGGGTCGCTGATGGGCGCTCGCGGCAACAGTGGTGTGATCCTCAGCCAGATCCTGCGCGGTCTGGCCGGCACGCTGAAATCGGCCAGCGCCGACCGAGATGCGCGGGGTCCGGAGGTTGCCGACGCGCTGCAGGCGGCGACCGCAGCGGCGTACCAAGCGGTGCTCAAGCCGATCGAGGGCACCATCCTCACCGTCGTTCGGGCGGCTGCGGACGGGGCATCGGCGAGCGCAGCAGAGGGCGGGTCGTTGGTCGCGGTGCTTCACTCGGCGCGCACATGGGCTCGCGATGCGTTGGCCCGTACCCCTGATCTGCTGCCCGTGTTGAAGGATGCCGGCGTGGTGGACGCCGGGGGAGCGGGCTTCGTCCTGTTCATCGACGCTGCCCTGCACGTGGTCGACGGTCGACCGCTCCCCGAGCCCGACGAAGGCCCCGGACCATCGGTCGATCAACTCCAGGCCGCCGCGCATCGACACGCGTCCGGTGCCGCGTCCGGTGAGGGAGGGGTCGACGTCTCCGAGCTGCGCTACGAGGTGATGTACTTCCTCGATCTCGACGACCGCAGGATCGAAGCGTTCAAGCAGGGCTGGGGCGCGATCGGCGATTCGATCGTTGTGGTCGGTGGCGACGGTCTCTGGAACTGCCACGTGCACACCAACGACGTCGGCGCGGCGATCGAGGTCGCCCTCGATCACGACGGTCGCCCCCGCCAGATCCGGGTCACCGACCTGTTCGAAGAGGTCGCCGAGGAACACGCGGTTCGCGAGGCAGCGCTCCACGACGGGCGCCCACCGTTCCGCGGTCACTCGAGTTCCCTGCCCGCTGTCGCGTGCGCGGTGGTTGCCGTGGCGAGTGGAGACGGTCTGGTCGAGCTGTTCGGCAACCTCGGCGTGCAAGGAGTGGTCACGGGTGGCCAGACGCTCAACCCGTCCACCGCAGAGCTGCTGGCCGCGGTCGAGGCCGTGAACGCCGAGCAGGTGATCGTCCTGCCGAACAACAAGAACATCATCGCCGTCGCCGAGCAGCTCGATGCACTCACGTCGAAGCGGGTCATCGTGGTGCCCACTCGATCGATGCCCGAGGCGCTCGCCGCGCTGGTGGTGTACGACCCCGAGGCCGATGCGGAGTCCAACGCCGAGGAGATGGCCGATGCCGCTGCGTCGATGGCGACCGGTGAGGTCACTCGGGCGGTGCGCGACACCGACAGCCCTGCCGGGCCGATCGCGACCGGCGACTGGATCGGTCTGGTGAGCGGCGATGGCATCGTCGCTGTCGGCGCGACGGTCGAAGCGGTCTCGATCGAGGTGCTCGGCCAACTGGTCACCGCCGCGAGCGAGATCGTGACGATCGTGACCGGTGTCGACGCGGGCCGTGCCGAAACCGACGCACTCGAGAGCTGGCTGCGCGATCATCAGCCACAGGTGCAAGTGGAGATCCACCGCGGTGGTCAGCCGCTGTACCCCTTCCTCTTCGGCGTGGAGTGAGCGCCCAGCAGCAATGAGTCAGGCCCCGCAACCGCCCCCGTCCCCGCTCTCGCTGCGCGACCTCGACTCCATCGGAGTCGACCGAATCCGGGGTGTGGGCGAGCGAAAGCTCGCAGCGCTGCACGAGGTGGACATCCACACGGTTCTCGATCTGGTCACGTTGTACCCGCGACGGTGGGTCGACCGCACGAACGAGGCGCGCGTCAGCGATCTCGAGGTGGGCAAGGAAGCCTTGGTGCTCGTCACGGTTCGCAGCGTCACCAAGCGAGTCCTGAAGAACCGCAAGACCATGGTGTCGGCGGTGGTGGGCGATGGCAGCGGTCGCCTCAGCATCACGTTCTTCAATCAGCCCTGGCGCGAGAAGCAGCTGACCGAGGGTCTCAACATCTCGTTGTTCGGCAAGCCCGACGTGTTCCGAGGCGGCTTGCAGATGACCAACCCGATCGTCGACCTGATCGGTGATCGCACGGGCCGGATCGTTCCGATCTACCCGCAGAGCGAGAAGGTCGCCCTCACGACATGGGAGATCGCCGGCTTCGTCGAGAACGCGCTCGAGCGCTGCATGGCCCGCGGCATCGCCGACCCGGTGCCGTTCGACATCCAGCAGCGGCTCGGTCTGCTCGATCGCACCGACGCGCTCCGTCTGATCCACATGCCCGAGACGATGGCCGACCAGGCCCGCGCCCGACGCCGACTCGCCTTCGACGAGTTGCTCCGGGTGCAGACCGTGCTCGTGATGCGCAAGCGAGCGATGGAGCGCGAGTCGAGAGGTATCCGGCACACGCTCGACGGTGAGTTGGTGCCGCGCCTTCGAGCAGCGTTGCCCTACGAGCTCACGAGTGCACAGCACCGGGTGATCGCCGAGATCGAGCGCGACCTGGCGGCGGTGCATCCGATGCACCGCTTGCTCCAAGGCGATGTCGGTGCCGGCAAGACGCTCGTCGCCGTGAGCGCGATGCTCACCGCTGTGCAAGGAGGCCACCAGGCCGCTCTCATGGCGCCGACCGAAGTGCTCGCCGAGCAGCACGCCACGGGAGTGCGCCGTCTGCTCGTCGACGTGACCGTGCCCGACCCGGGGAACCTGTTCGGTGACCGGCCGCTGCGGGTGGAGTTGCTCACCAACCGAGTCACGGGCGGCGACCGCAAGGACGTGTTGGCGGGCCTGGCCGACGGCACCGTCGACATCGCGATCGGCACGCACGCGCTGATCCAGGATGCGGTCACGTTCAGCAGCCTGGGTGTGGTGGTGATCGACGAGCAGCACCGCTTCGGCGTCGAACAGCGCGCCGCCCTGCGCGACAAGGCAGTCGGCGGCGCAGTGCCCGACGTGTTGGTGATGACCGCCACGCCGATTCCGCGCACCGCGGCGATGACGGTGTACGGCGACCTCGACGTGAGCGTGCTCGACGAGATGCCGCCGGGGCGCACTCCGATCGCGACCCGCTGGGCGAACGGACCGCTCGACGAGGTGAACGTGTGGGCCGATGTGCGCGAGGAGGTGGCCGCGGGTCGCCAGGCATACGTCGTGTGTCCGCTCATCGGCGAGAGCGAGAAGCTCGAACTCGCGAGTGCACAAGAGACCTTCGAGGAGCTTTCCGGAGGGGAGCTGTACGGCCTGCGGCTCGCTCTGTTGCACGGCAAGATGCCCTCGGCCGAGAAGGAAGAGGTGATGGACCGTTTCCGCGCCGGCTTGCTCGACGTGCTGGTGGCCACCACGGTGATCGAAGTCGGCGTCGACGTGCCGAACGCGACGGTGATGGTGATCCTCGATGCCGATCGCTTCGGCATCGCCCAGTTGCATCAGCTGCGGGGACGTGTGGGGCGTGGCGAGCACGCCTCACGGTGCTGGTTGGTCACCCAGCCCGATCCCGACAACCCCACCGACAACCCGCGCATCCAAGCCCTCGTCCAGAGCACCGACGGGTTCTATCTCGCCGAGGTCGACCTCGACCTGCGCGGCGAGGGCACGATCATGAACACGGCACAGAAGGGCCGCAGCGACCTGCGTCTTGCGTCCCTGCGCCGAGACCGAGAACTGGTCGAACAAGCCCGCGAGGCTGCCTTCGAACTGGTCGATCCCGATCCCGACCTGGCGAACAACCCGATCCTTGTGGACGAGCTGCGCCTCCTCTTCAGCACCGACGACGAAGCCTTCCTGTTCAAGAGCTGATGGGATCTCGAAGACCCTCTTGGCGGCACAACTTCGTTCGGAAATCAGCCCGAACAACGGGCGGCAGGCATCGGGCCGGAGCCGATCAGTCAGCTG
>JANNQK010000116.1:0-8649 GCA_031400715.1 Actinomycetes bacterium
CCAGGGGGGGGTTGGAGAGCCTGAGGGTGGTGAAGCCGAGGTCGTAGTGGGGGTCGGCGATGACTGCGGTGGACCAGTCGAGGATCGTCCACCGGTCGCCATCGACGAGGAGATTGAAGGGGTGCAGATCGCCGTGGCAGATCACACGTTCAGCTGGTGCACGGTCGGCCAGGGAGCGGGCGGTCCGGGCAAGGTCGTGGTGTCCGATGGCGTCGGCTTGGTCGGCGATGCGCACGAGGAATGGGTGGATGCCGGCGCGCCCGTGGTGGCCGTCGAGGTCGGGTCCGTCGATCGGGCAGCGGTGAAGGTGTGCTGCAGCTTCGGCGAGGAGGTCGGGGAGTTGGCGGTACAGGGCGGGCACCCGTCGCACAGCGCCGATCGCGGTGAGTCCGCTGAGCATCGGTTGCCCGGGGGAGTGGTCCATGAGCGTCCACGCGCGGTCGAGTTCGCTGGTCGGGCCGCTGGCGGCACGGATGGCCGGGACGGGGAGGCCGCTGCGGTGGACGTGTCGTTGGATCGCGGTTTCGAATGCTGCAGTGTGGGGGTCGGGCATGACCCGGGCGACGAGTCGTCCGGCGAGCGACGCGGGTGGGTCGGCGAGTTCGACGGTGTACATCTCGGCCCAGAACCCGCCGTGGAGCGGGGTCGGTGGTGTCGCCCAGTCGAGGTCGTCGACCCCTGTGACGCTGCGGAGCGCGTTTCTGAGCTCGTCGGTCGTGGTGTTGCTCACGCTGGCCGCGCGGCGTTCGGGAGGTGGGCTGCGAACAGGTGGAGCTCATGACCGGCGGTGTCGACAGTGCGATGGTCGACGCGGGTGAACCCGGCGGTGGCGAGCATCGCGGTGATCTGGGCGGCGGTGGGGATGCGGTAGACGGCTGGGTCCATCCAGGCCGGGGGTGGGGTGTCGCTGGTGCGGCAGGCGATCCCGAGAGTGCCGCCGGGTCGTAGGACGCGGGCGATCTCGGTGAACGTCGTCATAGGGTCGGGCATGAAGTAAAGGGTGTGGACGGTCAACGCTGCGTCGGCGGCTCCGGCGGGGAACGGGATGGTGGTGCCGTCGCTGTAGCGGAGATCGGCGCGCCCGTTGCGGCAGGCGTTGCGGTTGCGGGCGGTGGCCTGGTTGACCATGGTCCGGGATGGGTCGGCGCCGATGACGTGGTGGCCGGCGTCGAGGAGGACTGCGGCGGTGCGGCCGTGGCCGAAGCCGATCTCGAGCACGGTGCGTGGCTCGGTGAGGTCGAGCAGTGCGAGCGCGCGGTCGTTGGCCTCCGCGGTGTGTTTCACCATGGCTCGTCCAAAGATGCGGCCGAGCAGCCCGCTCGGGTGCCCGGATTGGCGGGATCGGATCCGTGCGATCAGCCCCGGCGCCGTGGAGGCGGCGGTCATCGGGCGGGGCCGACGAGGAGGTGGCGGATCATCGTCGCGCAGGCTGCGGCGGTGTCGTCGGGGTACGGGCGCGGTGCAGGGTCCCAGGGCATCTTGACGGCCCATGTGGTGACGATCTCGACGATGGTGCGGGCGAGGATCGCCGGGTCGACATCGTTGGTCAGGTGAGCCGAGCGCAGGGTGAGGTAGCCGTGCCAGAGATCGACCACGGCGTAGCGGCCATCGCCGAACCAGACTGCGGCGAGATCGGGGATCTCGGCCGCGCATCGATCGACGACCATGATCGCCGTTCGCCGGCTTCGCATCACCTGGTGCAGGCCGATCGTGACGCGCTCGATCTCATCACCGACGGTGTTCGGGGTCCGGAGGCCTGTGCGGTCGGCGACGATGGCGGCCAGCTCGAGACCGGCGACCGCGTCGGCGAGCTCGGTGGCAACAGCAGATGCGACCGCAGCCAGGTCGTGTGTGGAGGCGAGGCCGTCGGCGGGCAGATCATCTGGTGCGTCGGCCCACGCGATCACCGCGGCGAACAAGATCTCCTTGGAGTCGACCGCACGGTAGATGGTCCCTTTCGACACACCGAGCCGCTCGGCGATGTCGTCCATCTGGGTGCGCTGGTATCCGTGCGCGACGAAGGCCGCAGCAGCGGCATCGAGGAGCTTCGCGTTTCGATCAGCTGGTGTGGTCCGAGGCATTCACTCAAGATAACTGACTCAGTCAGTATCGTCAATCGAATGGTGGCTCGTGTGGTGTGTGCCATGCCTGGAAGCCGCCGATCAGGTCGGTGGCCCGGTGGAGGCCCAGCGTGCGGAGTGCGGCGGCGGCGAGGCTCGATTGGTAGCCCTCGTTGCAGACGATCACGATGCGAGTGTCGTAGCCAGTGACCTCGACGATGCGGTGCGGGCTCGCAGGGTCGAGGCGCCACTCGAGCACGTTGCGGTCGATGACGATGGCTCCCGGCACCGCTCCGTCGCGGGTTCGTTGCTCGACAGGCCGGATGTCGATGACGATCGCGCCGTCGCCGAGTTCGAGGTCGAGCAAGGCAGGGTCGACGCGATCGAGCTGCGCGCGGGCCTCGGCGAGCAGGTCGTCGATCGAGCGTGGTCCAGCCCGACGAGTGGTCATGGTCGTGCCGGGCGGTGGGTTTCGTGCATGCGCACGATCACGACGACGCCGGACGCGGCGGTGAGGGCGGCGACGGCATAGATGGCGGCTTCGATGGAGACGAGGTCGGCGAGGACGCCGGCGACGAGCGCACCGACGGCGAAGCCGCCGTCGCGCCAGAGCCGGTAGATGCCGACGGAGCGGGCGCGCCAGGTGGGGTGGGCGACGTCGCCGATGGCGGCGAGCAGGGTGGGGTAGACCATGGCGGTGCCGATGCCGAGCAGGACTGCGCCGATCGCCCAGAGGGTGAACCCGGTGACGGTGGCCATCCAGGCGAGCGCGGCGGCTTGGGTGAGCATGCCGCCGGCGATGAGGGGTTTGCGGCCGATCCGGTCGGAGAGACCGCCGGTGTAGAGCTGCCCGAGACCCCACGCAGCGGGGTAGAGCGCAGCGAGGATGCCGATGCGGCCGACGGACACGCCGGCGGCGGCGAAGAAGATCGGGAAGAGGCCCCAGGCGAGGCCGTCGTTGAGGTTGTTGACCAGCCCCGCCTGTGAGCACGACGAGAGGGCCTTGTCGCGGAACGAGGTGAGCTTGAAGATCTCCCCGGTCGTCAAACCCTCGTGATGATCGACGTTGGTCGAGATGTGGTTGGCGGCTTCGTGCCGGGCGTGGGCGCGGGTCTCTTTCACCGCAAGTGTGGACAGGCCGAGGCCGAGGGCTGCGTATGCGAGGCCGAGGAAGAACGGTGCGGGGCGGAGTCCGTGTTCGGCGGCGATCCAGCCGGTGGCGAGCGCGGTGATGGCGACGGCTCCGTAGCCGGCGGCTTCGTTGAGGCCCATTGCGAATCCGCGCCGTGCGGGGCCGACGAGGTCGATCTTCATGATGACGGTGGTGGACCAGGTGAGGCCTTGGTTGACGCCGAGCAGCACGTTGGCGAACACCACCCAACTCCACGTCGGGGCCCACATCAACAGCAGCGGCACGGGGATGCCGACGATCCAGCCGGCGATCAGGACGGGTTTGCGGCCGTAGCGGTCGGACAGGGTGCCGGCGAAGAAGTTGGTGGCGGCTTTCACGATGCCGAACGCAGCGATGAAGGTGAGCGTGGCGGTGTACTTGTCGAGCCCGAACTCGTCGGTGGCGAGCAGTGGAAGGACGGTGCGTTCCTGGCCGATCATGCCGCCGACGAGCGCGTTCACGCCGACGAGGAGCATGAACTGAGCGAGGTTCTCCCGCAGCCCGAGCCGGATCCCAGGGGGAGCGGTCGTGGTGGTGCTCATCGGCCGGCCTCCAATGCTCGACCGGTCGCAGTGGCCCAGGTGTCGGGTCCTCCGTCGAACACGCGGGTGGTGACACCGTGTGCGGCGAGGATGCTGGCGGCGGTCATGGCGCGTTCGCCGTGCCCGCACATCACCGTCACCGCCGCGTCGTTCGGCATCGGTGTGGTCAAGACCGCGCCGAGCTCGACGTTGCGCGCCCCTGGCACGTGGCCAGCGGCGAACTCGTTCGCCTGGCGCACGTCGATCACGGTCCCGTCGAGCAGTTCGACGCCGACGACCGAGATCGTCGCGACCGGCCGGCCGCTCGTGGCCCAGGCGTCGACACTGCCATCGAGCTCACCGATGATCTGTTCGTGTCCGACGTCGAGGCATTGGCGGACGAGGTCGCGACGGTCCTGGTCGGGCTGGAGGACGAACACGACAGGGGTGCCGGAAGGGACCAGCCAGCCGAGCCACGACCCGAACACCGGTCGCAGCGTGTTCGACATCGACCCAGAAAGGTGGCGGGCGCCGAAGGTCGCGAAGGGCCGGGCATCCACGACGACCGCACCTTCGGCGACGCGTCGCGCAACGTCGTCGGCATCGAGGAGCGCGAGTGCCGGGATGCTGTCGATACGGGTGGGGCCGCACCGGTTCAGCTCGGGCAGCCGGGCGAAGTAGGTGGGGAAGGTGCCGAACCCATCGACGAGCCGTTCCACGAACGCACACTCGTCGGAGAGGGACAGGAGAGGATTCGTGGCCCACTCGCGGCCGAGGGTGCTGGTGCGCTCCACAGCGCCGGGAGCGGAGCAGAACGAACCGGCCCCATGCGTCGGGTACACCGGCACGGTGTGGGGGAGTGCGTCGAAGCGATGCAGCGAGCGGAACATCTCGTGCGCGAGGGGCACCGCCAGTTCGGGTCCGCACAGATCGGTCCGCCCGACGGTGCCGACCATCAACGACCCGCCCGTGAACAACGCCGCCGGCACACCGTCGGCATCGAGCGCATAGGCGTGATGATCCGGCGTGTGACCGGGGGTGGCGATCGCGGTCAACGTGACACCGGGGGCAAGCGAAACCCGGTCGCCGTCGCTGATCGCGTGATAGGAGGTCTGCAGGTTCGACGCTGCCGGTGCGATGAACGTGACGCCACGGCGGGCGACAAGACCAGGGCTGCCTGTCACATAGTCGGCGTGGGAGTGGGTGTCGATCGTCCACGCGAGGCGCCAACCCGACCGATCCATCAGCGCTTCGTGCTCGGTGGGGAAGCGGGGCGGGTCGACGATCGCTGCGGTGCCGTCACCGAGGTCGATCACGTACGACGAATGCCCGAGACCCTCGTCGACGAACGCGTGCACCTGCATCCGGAACCTCCACCCCATCCTCAAGGAATCACTTGAACAGTGATCCACGGCCGGGTAGGTTGTCAAGCAGACATTTGAATAAAGTGATTGATGGAGGTGGAGGTGGTGGTGATCGATGGGTGATCGGGTCGCGAAGGACGCGTTGTACGACGGGTTCGCCGAGGTCGCGAAGGCGTTGGCGAACGGCCGGCGGGCCGAGCTGATCGACGTCCTCGCCCAGGGCGAACGTCATGTCGAGGAGCTGGCTGACGAGATCTGCCAGAGCATCGCCAACACGTCGTTCCACCTGCGCACACTGGCGACGACCGGTCTCGTGTCGACCCGCCGTGACGGCACCCGGATCTACTACCGCCTCACGTCCGAGCGAGTCGTCGAACTGTGGTCGGCACTGCGAGACGTCGCCGCCGCTCACCACGCCGAGCTCGACGATCTCGCCGCCGCCTACCTCGGTGACCGCTCCCGGCTGGAGGAGATCGGGCAGGCCGAACTCGCCGAACGTCTCGCCTCTGGTGCGGTGATCGTCATCGACGTCCGCCCGGCGCCCGAGTTCGCTGCAGGGCACATCGCAGGGGCGCGTTCGATGCCGATCGACCAACTCGCCGAGTCCTTGAAATCGATTCCACGTGACGTCGAGGTCGTCGCCTACTGCCGAGGCCCGTACTGCGTGATGGCCGATGACGCCGTGCGCCTGCTGCGCCGCCGAGGTCGTGCGGCCCGCCGGCTCGCCGACGGCTTCCCCGAATGGCGACGAGCGAAGCTCCCCGTGGAGATGGAGGTCGCATCGTGACGACGGTCGTGACCCGGCACGGCCCGGTCGACGGAGACGAGCGCGCTGCCTACGGGTTCCGCATGGACGGCGCGTCCGACATGTTCTGATCCGACGACCGATCGAGGTTCCTTCGACAGGGCGTCGCGGTGGCATTCACGAAATGCCCGGACGCCCGCCGTCGACGAATCGGCGGGCGGTCGCAGCGGGGACTATCGGGGGAGTGTGCGAGCAGCATCAGGGTCGCTGGTTCTGTTCGATGAGGCACATGCCGAGGTCGAGCAATCCGCTCACGCATGGGTCGATGATGCGGTAGAAGGCCTGGTTGCCCTGGCGGCGAGCAGCGAGAATGCGCTGGTCGGTGAGACGCTGCAACTGGTTCGAGACGGCCTGGATCGACATCCCGACCTCTTCGGCCAACGCTCCAACAGCGAGTTCCTCAGAGCGGGTCAAGGCGTGTAGCAGACGAAGCCTGTGTGGGTTGGCGAGCACCTTGTACAACGCTGTCAGCTCATCAGCATGAGCTTCGTCGAGCAGCGGTCGCGCCGCGAGCGGAGTGGACACTTCGACATTCTTCGATGTTTGCCTTGACACCACGATCATGCTCCTACACTATTACATGAGTCCATGTATAACCCGGGGAGATGCTCATGTCGTTGTTCCAACTGTCCCTCAATGTAAGCGACGTCGACGTCGCGGTTGAGTTCTACTCCAAGCTGTTCGGCGTCGGTCCGGCCAAGCAGCGGCCCGGCTACGCGAACTTCGTGGTCGCCGATCCGCCGTTGAAGTTCATCGTCATCGAGAACGAAGGCGAACCGGGCACGATCAACCACCTCGGCTTCGAAGTCGCCGACACCGACGCCGTCGTTGCCGCCACCCACCGTCTCGCCGAGCTCGGCCTGCCGTTCAAGGTCGACGACACGCACACCTGCTGCTACGCCACGCAGGACAAGGTGTGGACCAGCGACCCCGACAGCGTGCCGTGGGAGACCTACACGGTTCTCGCTGCAACCGAGGAGTTCGGGGCGAGGGCGCACTGATGGGCAGCGAGATAGAGCGCGACGAAGTTCGCGACCGCATCGCTGCCGGGGCAGCGTTGCTCGACGCCCAGGGGCCGGGCAAGTTCGAACGCGAGCACATTCCAGGCGCGATCCGGGGACGCATCGACGACCCCGACGCAACGATCACACTGCTGGGCGATGACCTCGACCGGGAGATCGTCGTCTACTGCACCGACCACTCCTGCACAGGATCCGCGCTCGCCGCGACACTGCTCGAAGGTCGCGGTTACCGCAGCGTGTTGCGCTACACCAACGGCCTCGCCGACTGGTCCGACGCCGGACTCCCGGTCGACACCGAGCCCACCTGAAGGGTCGATCGGGGGGACCGCACCTCGGCGGGCAGGTCCCGTCCGATCGGCGATCCGTGAATCGACAACACATGACCAACGCCACCACCGCTCGAAGATCAACGGCCCGTCTTTCGGTCCGCGACGAAGCCAAACCGTTCATCTTGATCGCCGCTATCGCCGCTGGAATCGGCATCAACCGAATCGTGGACGGAGGCCTCGAGGACTACCACTGGCTCGTCCAAGCCGGACTGTTCCTGGTGATCTTCTCGATCATGGCCTTCGTCGAGGTCACCGGCATCGGGCACGCGTTCCGCAAGGTCAAGCCAACCGCGCTCGCGATCACCACCAACTACCTCGTCGTCCCGCTGTTCGCCTGGTCACTCGGCTGGCTGGTCCTGCACAACCACCCCGACCTGTGGGCCGGCGTCATCCTCTACACCCTGACCCCGTGCATCGGCTGGTACCTGATCTTCATCGATCTCGCCAAAGGCAACATGGACTGGGGCCTCGCCATGCTCCCCATCGACATCGTGCTGCAACTCGTGTTGCTTCCCGTCTACCTGTGGCTGCTGATCGGCACGGTTGTCCCCATCGACGTCATGGTCCTCGTGCGCAGCGTCGCAGTGTTCCTCGCCCTCCCGTTCGCAGCCGCGTACCTGACACGAACGCTGCTGGTGCGATGGAGAGGCCGAGACTTCGCCTACGGCCCCTACAAACATGCAATGGGCGAATTGAAGCTGTGGGCACTCGTCGCCGTCGTGATCGGCATCTTCGCCACCCAACCAGCACTCGACAACAGCGACCTCGGCGGCGTCGGACTCATCATCGCCACCATCACCCTGTTCTTCATCGGAGTCTTCGCGATCGCGCTCGCCGTCGGCCGTGTCTTCAAGCTCGGCTACGCAGACACGACGACACTGGTCTTCGAAGTCACAGCACGAAACTCCGAATCCGTCATCGGAATCGCCGCCGTCGCATTCGCCGGCCGGCCACTCGTCACGCTCGCCATTCTCATCGGCCCGATCGTCGAACTGCCCGCCCTCGTCATGCTCAGCCGCGGCATGCTCCGGCTCCGCACACACTGGCAATGGCCCGACGCCGCGCAGGACCAGAGCCGCCTGTCCACGACTGCGGAAGTGCCGGCATGCCCGCACTCGCAGCCGTCGTAGCTGATCAAACTCGGCGCATTGGTCGCCATCAATGGGAGGGTGTGTGGATGGTCGCCGGCGGTCGGATCTCCGGAGACCACCGATAGACCACGCGAGGCAGCTCCGCTCCTCCGATGGCGGCCAGTTCGGCTAGCACCTCTACTGGCACCTTTGCTGGCACCTTACGGAGCGACACAACGGGACGCACCGGGACACAACCAGACACAAGAAACGGCCGTTGAGCTGGACAAACCGACACAACCAGACA
>JANNQK010000117.1:0-31905 GCA_031400715.1 Actinomycetes bacterium
GTCGCTGCAGATGGAACCTTACCTTGAAAAACGCTACGACGATTTACTGGCTGCCTACCTCGCGGCGGGTTTCAAAACGCGCCAGCTTTCCAACACCACCAACACGCTGGCCCATGCCATAGAGCAGGCGCAAACGCTGGCCATACTGTGCGTGGGTGCGCTGATCGGTATCGTCGGTCGGCTCGAGCCGCGTGTCGAGCCGACCGCCGGCGATCAGCTGCGCAGCCTGCGCAGCATCTGCCAGAGGACGGACGGCGCGGTTGGCAGCGAACCAGCCGAGCACCACTCCGAACATCGAGGTGATCAACGCGCCGAACAGCAGCGACAGTCCCACCGAGTCGAGCGTCTCTTGGATCTCGCTGATGTCGACTGCCTCGAAGTACGACCCGCGGACGATCGGGAGGCCGACCACGATCGCCGGCGCGCCGTTCACCCTGGCCACCATCCGCGCCGCCACTGCGTCGCCGACGACGCGCTGGTACAGCGCTGGCGGGATCTGTGCCTTGGTGAGACCGCCCGACGGCTCGAACTCACCCTCGTACTCGATCGCGACCTGGTTCACGCCATCGGTCGCGAGCGTCAACAGGACCCGCTCGGTCGGGAGGTCGTTGGCCAGCTCCCTTTCGGCGATGTTCGCGTTGTCGGTCGCCTGTTCGATGGCGGTGAGTTCGCGCTGTGTGAGCAGGCTGCTGCGCGTGAAGCTGTAGGCAGCTGCAGCGAGGAACACGGCCAACAGCAACGAACCGAGCGAGAACATGAGCAAGACGCGCGTTCGAAGTCCGAGGCGGGCCGGGCGCGCTGCCGACGCTCGTGCGATCAGTCGTTGCACCCGCGACGGTCGTTCCACGGAGGACGCCATCGAGGACACGGCGGAGGAAGCCGTGGGGGACGCGGCTGGCGTGACTGCGGTCGACCCGGCGGCGTCGGCCGGCCCCGTGAACTCGGCAGGTTCGGTCGAGGTGTCCTTCGAGAGGTCGGTCACGAGAGGTCGGTCACGAGAGGTCGGTCGGAGAACCCGTCATGACTGCAGGCGATAGCCGAGCCCACGCACGGTGACCACATGACGGGGGTTGGCCGCATCGGCTTCCACCTTGGTGCGCAAGCGCCTGATGTGCACGTCGACCAGGCGGCCGTCGCCGAAGTAGTCGTACCCCCACACCTTGTCGAGCAGGCTTTCGCGGCTGAAGACCCGACCAGGGTTCTGCGCCAACTCGCACAGCAGTCGGAACTCGGTCTTGGTGAGGTGCAGCTCGATGCCATCGCGCAGCACCTTGCCTTCCTCCGGAACGATCTCGAGGTTGCCGAACGACAGCTTTGCGTGACCCGTCGTGATCGGGCGGATCCGGCGCAGCAGCGCACGGATTCGCGCCGACAGCTCCTTGGGTGCGAACGGCTTGGTGAGGTAGTCGTCGGCGCCGGCCTCGAGACCGGCCACCACATCGTGGGTGTCGTTGCGAGCGGTGACCATCACGATCGGCACGTCGCTGGTTCGCCGCAAGGTGCGACAGAGCTCGAAGCCGTCGATGCCCGGCAGCATGATGTCGATCAGCACCACATCGGGTGAGGCGCGGGAGAAGAGCTCGATGGCCTCTTCGCCGCTGCCTGCTTCGTCGACGATCCAGCCCTCGTCTTCGAGGGCGAGCTTGACGGCCGACCTGATGCGCTCGTCGTCCTCGACTGCCAAGATGCGTGTACCCACACCCCCATGATGGCAGGAATCATCCGCTCTGCGGTGCCCGTCGACGATCGGCACTCGATCGAGCCTCGACTCAGGCGTTGGCCCATGCTTCGCGGAGCAAGGCAGCGAGCGGTTCGAACAGCACCGGATTGGCCACCAGCACCTGATCGGGGCGTGCGTCGGCCCCGTGGAGATCACCCGACCGGCAGCCGGCTTCGCGGGCGATCAACTCACCCGCGGCGAGGTCCCACGGGCCCAGCCCCTCCTCGACGTACGCGTCGACACGACCGGCCGCAACGTGGCACAGATCGACCGAGGCGGCCCCGAAGCGACGGAGGTCGCGAACGCGTGGCACGACGTGGACGAGGCGACGCGCCTGCACCTCGCGCTTCTCCGGTGAGTAACTGAAACCGGTGGCGAGCAATGCCTTCGACGGCTCAGTGAGCTGGCCGCACCGGATCGCCTGGCCGTTCAACAGGGCGCCACCACCGCGGCGCGCCGAGAACATCTCGTCGTGCGCCGGCACGTACACCGCGCCCACGAGCGTCCCCGCAGCGTCGGCGGCGGCGATCGACACAGCCCATCCGGGCAGGTCGTACAAGAAGTTGGTGGTGCCGTCGATCGGGTCGATGAGCCAATCGATCCCGCTCGTGCCCACGATCGAGCTGCCCTCTTCACCGATCAGGCCGTCGTGTGGGCGTGCGGCGCGCAGACCGTCGACGATGAACCGCTCGGAGGCGCGGTCGAACTCGGTGACCATGTCGGTCGCGCTCGACTTGGTGTCGCCGGTGGGTGTGCCGCGGCGGCGACCTTCGGCGGCGGTTGCGCCCGCCTGGCGGGCCAACGAGCAGGCCAGATCGAGGAGCGCCTCGGCGTCGGGCATGGTCATCGGCGGCGCGACGCCGATGACCGGCCGGCCGTGCCGCGGTCTGCTTCCCGCCGTTCGATCTCGCGCCACTCGCCCACGGCGCGAAGCACCAGGACCGCGACGATGCTCATCCCGCCGGCCGCGACCACCGCCCCGATGAACAAGCCGATGCCGAGGGGCAGTCCGCACTCGCCTTCGCACTGCAGCTTCGCGAGCGTGTAGCCGATCAGCCCGCCGGCGAAGCCGCCGACGATGATTGCGGTGAAGGCGGCGACGCGTGCAGCGGGTGAGGGGAGTGCGGAGAGCGGACGCTCGTCGGTGTCGACCACGGCTGTCAATCTACGGGTCGGTCGAGCCGATCGAGGCACGTCGACGGACGCGGCCCGGCCCTCACGGCCGATCGTCCCGGAGAGGTGCGCCTGGCGGCGTGCCGTGGACGTGGCGGGCTCGACCGTCAGCGAGCGGCTGAGGGCTAGCCTGCCGGACGTATGCGTGTCACGGTGGTGGTGCCCACCTTCAACGAGGCCGACAACATCGAGACACTCCTGCGGGCGGTGCGCCAGGTGCTGCCGGAGGCGTCGATCCTCGTGATCGACGACGGCAGTCCCGATGGGACGGCTGACCGTGCGGAAGCCCTCGATGAACTGTTGGGCGGGATCGAGGTGGTGCGACGCGAGTCCAAGGCCGGTCTGGGTGCGGCATACCGGTTCGGGTTGCGCCACGCGATCGACGCCGGCGCCGAGATCTGTGTGCAGATGGATGCTGACCTGTCGCACGACCCGGCCGCATTGCCCGCGCTGGTGGCGGTGGTGGAGCATGGCGCCGATGTCGCGATCGGCAGCCGCTACGTGCCCGGTGGCATCACACTCAACTGGCCACGACGGCGGCGATGGGTGTCGCGGTGGGGCAACCGCTACGCGGCCGGCGTCCTGGGTCTGGCGATCAACGATGCCACCGCCGGATTCCGGGCATACCGTTCGACCGCGCTCGAGCAGATGCGCTTCGACAACGTGACGGCCGAGGGATATGGCTTCCAGATCGAGATGACCTACCGGATCGTTCGGCTGGGCGGCAAGGTCGTCGAGTTCCCCATCACCTTTCGCGATCGGATGGAGGGGGAGTCGAAGTTCTCCGGGTCGATCGTTCGTGAAGCGCTGCTGCTGGTGATGTCGTTGTGGATCGCGGACTTCGGTGGTCGACGTCGACGGCGAGCGCTCGGGGGCTGACAGACTGGGTGCCATGCGCGAGTGGCACGTCGGTGGAGCATTGATCAGGCGGGACGGCGGTCTCGTGCTGGTCGCGAACCGGCGCCGCGATCAGTCGGTCGACTGGACTCCACCTGGGGGTGTGATCGACCCCGGCGAGACCATCGGTGAAGGTCTGATCCGCGAGGTTCGCGAAGAGACCGGCCTGGTCGTCAATGAGCTGACCCGATGTGCCTACCGCGTCGAGGTGCAAGCACCGCATCTCGACTGGGTGCTCAGGGTGGAGGCGTGGGAGGCAGAGGTGTCGGGCGAGGTGTGTATCGACGATCCCGACGGCATCGTCGAGCACTGCCGAGCCGTCCCGTTCGCGGATGTCGCCGGCGTGCTGCTGGCGAGCCCGGCATGGATCCAGGTGCCCGTCGGGCATTGGATCGAACGGGCGGGCGCGCTCGACTCGGAGGAGGCCGGGGTCGCTGGGCTCGCCGGAGATCTGGCCGACTTCGGCTTCCGGCTGCTCGGCCGCGATCGGCACGATGCCATGGTCGAGCGGATCTGGTGACGACGCACGACGAGGTTCGATCGCGGTGAGCGCGCCACCGCTCGGATCGAACGGCGGTCGCGCGATCCTGCACGTCGACATGGATGCGTTCTACGTCAGCGTCGAGCTGCGGCGGCGGCCCGATCTCGCAGGTCAGCCCGTCGTGGTCGGTGGCACCGATCGCCGAGGGGTCGTGGCAGCCGCCTCCTACGAAGCGCGGCGGTACGGCGTCTTCTCCGCCATGCCATCGTCGACGGCACGACGGAAGTGCCCCACCGCCGTGTTCCTCCCTGGCGATCACGCGCTCTACGCCCAGGTGAGCGAGCAGGTCCACGAGATCTTCCAGGCGGTCACACCCGTGGTCGAGCCGCTGGCGCTCGACGAGGCGTTCCTCGACGTCACGGGATCGATGCGCCTGTTCGGATCGGCTCAGGCCATGGCCGATCAGATCCGACGCCGCGTGGCTGACGAGCTCGACCTGGCGTGCTCGGTCGGCGGGGGACCGTCGAAGTTCATCGCCAAGCTCGCATCCAAGCGCGCCAAACCCCGGATCACCGATCGCGGGATCGAGCCAGGCCCTGGCGTGGTGCTCGTGGCGCCCGGTCAGGAGCTCCGGTTCCTGCACCCGCTGCCGGTGCAGGCGCTCTGGGGTGTCGGCCCGGCCACGCTCGAACGGCTGCAGCGATTCGGTGTCCGAACCGTCGGCGACCTGGCCCACCTCGACGTCGACCTGCTCATCGGTTCGCTCGGTCAGGTGCAGGGCCGCCATCTGCACGATCTGGCGTGGGCGCGAGACGACCGTCCCGTCGAGCCCGATCGCGAGGTGAAGTCGATCGGCCATGAGGAGACCTTCGCCCACGACCGGCACACGCACGAGGAGTTGATGCGCGAGGCGGTTCGTCTGTCCGATGCGGTGAGCAGTCGGTTGCGCGCGACCGGGCAGGGAGCACGAACCATCACCATCAAGGTGCGGTTCAACGACTTCGTGACCGTCAGCCGGTCGCACTCGGTGACCGGCCCGATCACGACGACACGGGCGATCCTCGAGGCGGTCGAGTCGATGCTCACGAAGATCGAGCTCTCCAAGGGCGTGCGCCTGTTCGGCGTGAGCGTCAGCGGGTTCGGAGCGCCTGCCGAGCAGCTCAGCCTGGACCGCCTGTTCAGCGACGGTGTCGATGCGAACGACTCGTCGGCCAGCGTCGAGCAGGAGTGGGAGGCGGCCTCCGAGACGATCGATGCGATCCGAGGACGGTTCGGGGCGAGGTCGATCGGTCCGGCGAGTGCGCTGACGGACACCGGCCTCGGACTCGTCCGGCCGGGTGCTCAGCAATGGGGACCGGATCGGCCCGACGGGCAGCACCCGCAACGCCCACCGACCTCCACCTGACCTGCACCACCTGACCTGCACCACCTGACCTCGCAAGACGACCTCGCAAGACGACCTCGCTGGGCCACTCGATCGACATTCTTGCCGCATTCCCCGCTTCCAGTGCGCGGCCGGGCCAGACTGACGGCCACACTGGCATCGAGCGTTCGGCAGCTCGACTGCAGATCCAGGACCGACGTGCCGATGAACACCACACGAACCTTGCCGACCGCGTTGTGACCGATCGTCGAACATGAAAGAATTGCCAAGCAGCGGCCGGTGAGGACCGGTTCCCACGAGGAGACGACATGCCGCTTTCGGAAAATGAACAGCGCATCCTTCGAGAGATCGAAGAACAGCTCCACCGAGATCCGAACTTTGCGCGCGACCTGTCGCCGGTCAGAGCTCCGTCCCAACGATCGCTGGTGCTGGCGATCGCCGGTGGCATCGCGGCCGTTGCCGTGTGCGTGTTGCTGCTGAGCGTCAGTCCGTACCTGGCCTTCGGCGCGTTCTTGCTCGCTGTCGGTTCGGTTGCCGTCGCCGAGCGCCACCTGCGAACCGTGGGTGACGAGGCAATGCAGCGAGTCAACAACCTGCGTCGCAACGCCGCCAACGCCCGCCGCAACACCGACAGCTGATACCACCCGAGTGGCCCCGGTCGCCGGTTATCGGCGGCTGGCGGGGGTGTACCGCCGCCCACCGACCAGGCGCAGGCGCACCAGTCGTGGGTCGAGTCGGGCCCACACCCTCCGATACCACGGCATCAGCTCGCGCGCGGTCTGGTCGAGGTGTGTGCGCAGCACCGCAGCCCGGAGGGCGGCCGGCTCTCCCACCCCGGCAGGCGAGTAGATCGCCCTGGTGACGAAGCGCGCCAACTCCATCAGCGAACGTTGATCGACGGCGAGTTCTCGTTCGACCTTGACTGCGTACTCCACCGGTGTGGAACCACCCGGCGGCGGGGCGCCGGCCATCTGCAGGGCGCCGACCGTACCGTGCCACGCCGTGATGACTCGTTCGGTCGGGGTGACCCCGGTGCGGACGAATCGGCGCATCAGCCATGGCATGGCGATCGCCCACGCCCCGATGGCGATCAGGGCTGCAAAGACCCAGCCGGCGGTCCCGCCGCCGCCCCCGCTCGGACGCAACGCCGCCGCCGGCACCGTGGTGCCTGTGGGCCGGGCCTGAGCCAGCGGATCGCGTTCGGTGGTCGGCGTGACACGGGGTGCAGAGGTGCTGGGTGCCGGGACGTTGGCCTCGCCGTTGCCCGGTTCCACCGGCGTGCTGTCCTGCTCGGGTGCGACCCCGGTGATCGCTTCGCTCCCCGGCGCACCCCGGCCGGGCGTCGGTTCGAAGAGCACCCACCCGACGCCGGCGAACCACACCTCCGGCCAGGCGTGAGCGTTCTTGCCGAGGACGTGGTACTTGCCGTCTGCGCGCAGTTCACCTTGTGTGAAACCGACGGCGACGCGGGCCGGCAGCCCCACGGCTCGGGCCATCACGGCGAAGGTGCCGGCGAACTGCTCGCAGTAGCCGATCCGTACGCGCAGGAAGGCCGAGATCGCATCGTCGCTGTGGCCGCGCTGCACATCGAGGCTGTACTCGAACTCGTTGCGGAAGAAGCTCTGCAAGGCCAGGGCCTTGTCGTAGTCGGTCGGCTGCCCGTCGGTGATCTGCCGGGCCAGCTGGATCGCGTCGTCGGGAACACCCGATGGCAGCGCGGTGAAGTCGTCGCTGATCCCCGACGCGCTCGTGGAACGAAGCAAGTCGGGCGAAGGCACGGCGACGTTGGAGCTGATGTTGTACACCTGCCCCTCGCTCAACTTGTCGCCGTCGTCGAGCAGGATCGTGTCGGTCTCGGGCAGCCACAACAGGTCGTTCTGGGCCACCTCGATCGGCGTGAACGCGGCGGGTACCAGCTCGCCGCCGAGGCGGCTGATCGTGACCTGTTGTTGCACGATCTGGGCGTTGGGGCCAGGGTCGTTGAGCTGGCCATCGGCCGGATCGAGCGAACGCTCGGGCAACTTCCACGTGGTGCCGTCGAACACGGTGAGACCCGTGCTGCGCCAGTATCGCCCTGCAGATGAGCTGACCGTGAACATCTCGGTGTTCTTGCGGTTCACCAATCGCGATCGGATGTCGACGAGCGGACTGAGCACCTCGGTGACGTCGCTCTGTGTCTGCCGGGTCTCGAGCAGGGGTTCGGCGTCGGCGCCGGGCAGGAGCGGCCCGATCACGGCCGCGCCCAGGGCCGCCACCATCGCGCACATCGCCGTGGCCGGCAGCGCAGCGCCCACCGCTCGGCGGCGACGGCCGAGCCATGACTCCGACCCGCCGCCGTGGAGCGCGCGCAATACGGCGACGACCACCAGGGCCGAGGCGAACCATGCGGCAGCCACCTGGATGCGCAGTCGGTCGGTGCCGAGCGCTGCGGTGAAGATGAACAGCACGCCGCCGGGCACCACCGCCTCGGCGCGACCGAAGGCGCGGAACGCGAAGGCGTCCGACAACATCGACACCAGCCCGAGGCCGAGCGCGGCGGCGAGCAGGAACGATCCTTCGCTGGGAACCGGTGCAACCGCTGTGGGGAACTGACTCCAGACCAGCCGCATGTCGACCCGCATCAACTGGAAGGTGTCGCCCGTCGGGAACAAGGCGGTCATCGTCTGGCGGTAGAACAACAGCGCGAGCAGTTCGAACACCACGAGCAGCACCAACGGCATGGCCAGCCACCCGGGTACCCGTGCGATGCGCAGCACGATGCCGGCAGCATGCACGCCGATCACCATGATGAGCAGCGTGTCGAGGAACTGCCAGTCGGCGAAGACCCGGCACATCGACACGGCCGTCATGGCGCTCAGCAACGTGACGGCGAAGCTGGCGACCATGTGGTCGATGTCGCTGGGCCGGGCGCGTCGGGCGCGCCGGGCCGTCGGCCCAGCCGCCCGCGATGCCGGAGACGAAGGCCTGGCGACGGTGTTCACGCAGGTGTCCTGTATGCCGCGGGCAGCTGCTGGCCGCTGCCCATCGCTCCGGTGAGCTGGGTCCACGAATCGGAAAAGGCTGCGTCGGAGGTGGCATCGACGACGAACTTGTCGCGGTGGCCTCCCACCGCTTGGCACGCGACCACCACCAGCACATCGTCGGGTCCGAGCGACGCACGTACCTCGCTCACGCACCCGTCTGCCGTCGTGCCCGTCACGACGAGGACGATGCCCATGCCCTCGCCGGCCTTCAGCGACGGCAGTTGACCGGTCTCGCCGCGCTGTACCACCGCCAGCCAGCGCAGGGCCACGGCGGCGACGTCCTGGCCGCGCAGGTCGGTGTCGAGTGCCACCAATCGTGTGTTCAGTCCGGTGAGCACCGCGCCGGTGACGAGGCTCGCCGCGGCTGACACCGCGCGCTCGAACCCGTCGTCGTCCATGGTGGTGGCGAGGTCGAGCACCACCGTGCATCGCTTCACGCCCTCGATCGCAGTCTCCTTGACGATCATCTCGCTCGATCGAGCGGACGCCTTCCAGCTGATCCGACGGAGGTCGTCGCCGATCACGTACTGGCGGAGCGAGTGGAACTCGCTGCCCGATTGGCCGTAGGCGCGCATCCGGAGGTGGTCGCCGAGCCGGCCCGACGCGCCGCCGAGGTTGAATCGAACGGGGGAGTGTCGCGGCATCACCAGCAGCTCGCTCGCTCCGGGCAGGATGAAGGTGCGTGATGCAAGACCGAGCACATCGCGACGACGGGCTCGCATCGGGCCGATCCGCACGACGCCTCGGGTCGTCGTGGGCAGCCGGTAGGCCGCAGTCGAACGTTCGCGGGGGCGAAGCGGTGCGAGGTTCATCGTCGCCCCACCCGCGCTCCCCACGGGCTCCCAGAGCTGCAGCACCGGGCTGCGGCGCATGCCGACGTTGCCGATCTGCACGTCGACACGAGCATGATCACCGGCCTGCACGGTCGATGGCTCGACCAGTCGACGCACGGCCAACCGCGAAGGACGTTGGAGCATCGTGAATGCGGCGACGGCGAGCGCAGCCAGGATTCCGACGCCGAGCACGAACAGCTCGAGGATGCCGAACACCCTTCCGATCAGGAACGACACGACCGCGAGGGCGATCGCCCCCCAGCCGCTGCGAGTGAGCACCGGTGGTCCGTCAGCGACCGGTCGGCACCGACACGGTGTCGAGGATCTCGTGGATCGCATGCTCCGCCGTGAGGCCTCGCGACGAGGCGTCGGGGCGAACGACGACCCGGTGGGCGAGGACGGCCATGCCGACGGTCTTGACGTCGTCGGGTGTTGCGAAGTCGCGACCGCTGGCCGCAGCCTTCGATCGCGTGGCTCGAGCGAGCTGCAGGGTGGCTCGGGGCGACAGACCCAGCGTGAGCCCCTGATGGGCGCGGCTCGCCTCCGCGATGTCGACGAGATAGGCCTTCAGGGGGTCGGCCAGGTGCACGCTGCGCACGGCCTCCGACATCTGCAGCACCTCTGCGGACGACACCACGGGTCGCAACATCGTGAGCGCGTTGGCGGCCCCCTGGGTGTCGAGGATGCTCAGCTCGGCCGCTCGTGCCGGGTACCCGAGCGACAGGCGCATCAGGAAGCGGTCGAGCTGGCTCTCGGGAAGCCGGTACGTGCCCTCTTGATCGATCGGGTTCTGTGTGGCGGCGACCATGAACGGGGCCGGCAAGGCGTAGGTGCGTCCCTCGGCAGATACCTGTCGTTCCTCCATCGCCTCGAGCAGCGCTGACTGGGTCTTCGGAGAGGCCCGGTTGATCTCGTCTGCCAGCACGATGTTGGCGAACAGCGGACCGGGCTGGAAGACGAACGACTCCGTTGCTCGCTGCAACACGCTGACGCCGACGAGGTCGGTCGGGAGCAGGTCGGGTGTGAACTGCACGCGCTTCCACGAGCAATCGACCGACCCGGCCAGTGCCTTGGCCAGGCTGGTCTTGCCCACGCCCGGCACATCCTCGATCAGGAGGTGGCCTTCGGCCAACAAGCACATCACGGCGAGATCGATGGCCTCACGCTTCCCGTGCACGACGGAAGCGACGTTGGAGGTGATCGCCTCGAACAACGCTGCAAAGGTCTTCCGAGGGGCGACCGGGGGCACACCCGGGGGACTGCCCGGGGGCAGATCGAACAGAGCCGTCATGGCCGGGAGCGTAGACCGTCGCCAGGTCGGTGTCCCCTCGTTCGGCCCCGATTCGGACGACAGGGGGTTTGTCATGCGAGGACGGGCGAGCGCGGACGAGCGAGGGCACGGGAGGTGAGGACGTTCGCGATCGCAGGTGAAGGTCGTGCCGAGAGAGCCAAGTCGCGAGGCCGACGCGGATGTACTGTCACCGCGTGTCCGAGCTGTACCTCGCCATCGACATCGGCGGCACCAAGTTGACCGCGGGGATCGTCGACGAGAACGGCGTCGTGCTCATCCGTGACCGTGTGCCGACGCCGGCCCGCGAGGTGTGGCCCGCGCTGGCCCGCCTGGTCGGTCGCGTGGTGGCCGCGTCGCCCACGCCGCCGGCGGCCTGCGGCGTCGGCTGCGGTGGACCGATGAAGCCCGATGGCGTCGTGTCGCCGCTGTACATCCCCACCTGGCGGGCCTTCACGTTGCGCGACCAGATCGAGCAGGCCACCGGCCTGCCCACCGTGGTCGACACCGAGGCGAAGGCGCTCGCATCAGGCGAAGCATGGCGGGGGGCGGCACAAGGCGTCCCGGACTTCATCGGTGTCGTGGTCGCCACGGGCGTCAGCGGCGGCATCATCAGCGGCGGCCGGCTCCTCCAGGGCAGATCGGGCAACGCCGGCGGCATCGGCCACATGGTGGTGGAACCCGACGGGCGGGAGTGCGCGTGCGGTGGCCAGGGATGTCTCGACGCGTACTGCAGCCGCGCGGCGATCGAAGAAGAGACCGGTCGAGCTGCTCAACGCGCGCCGCGGGCGATCATGGAACGGACCGGAACCCTCGTCGGTCGTGCGTTGGCGTCGGTCGGGGCGATCGTCGATCTGAAGTTGGCGGTCGTCGGTGGCTCGTTGGCCCTCGGCTTCGGGGATGTGTTCTTCGAGGCCGCCCAACACGAGCTCGACCTGCGCGCCCGCCTCGGGTTCACAACCGGATTCCGCATCGTGCCGGCCGCGTTGGGGCATCACGCCCCACTCGTCGGGGCGGCGGCGCTCGCACGCTTCTCCCGGCCGCAGTCGTCGTCGCCACACGCCGGCGCGGTCCGGCCGCCGGTTCCTGGCGACGCCGGAAGTACCGATGCAGGAGCGGTGCCTGTCGCCGATTCGAGCGACCTGCTCCCGAGGGCTACCGACGAGTAACATACGGCCATGCGCCCTATGTACACCCCCGAAGCAGAGGCATACCGAGAGAAGGTCCAGGCGTTCCTCGCCGAGAAGCTGCCGGCGGACTGGCGTGGGATCGGCCGGCTCGAGGGCCAGGAGCTCACCGACTTCGTGACCGACTGGCGACGCACGCTGTTCGAGGGTGGATATCTCGCGCCGGGCTGGCCGGTCGAGTACGGCGGTGCCGGACTGTCGGCGTTGGAGCAGGTGATCATCGGCGAGGAGTTCGCCAAGGCCGGTGTTCCGACCGGAGGTCCGAACGACGTGTTCGGCATCCAGATGCTCGGCAACACCCTGCTGATGTGGGGCACCGACGAGCAGAAGAGCTACTACCTGCCGCGGATCCTCTCGGGCGAAGACACCTGGTGCCAGGGTTACTCCGAGCCCAACGCCGGGAGCGATCTGTCGAACCTGGGCCTCAAGGCCGAGCTGGACGGGGACCAATGGGTGCTCAACGGCCAGAAGATCTGGACGTCGGCGGGCCACCTCGCGGATCACATCTTCACGCTCGCTCGCACCGATCCCGACGCGCCGCGGCACAAGGGCATCTCGTTCCTGCTGGTCGACATGCGTCAACCCGGTATCGAGGTGCGTCCGATCCGGATGATCTCGGGCGACAGCGAGTTCAACGAGGTCTTCTACACCGACGCCACAGCACCGAAGGGCGAGGTGGTCGGTGGCGTCAACAACGGCTGGGCGGTTGCGATGACCTTGCTCGGCCACGAGCGTGGTGAGGCCGCGGCGACATTGCCGATCCGCTTCGGTGCCGAGTTCGACCGCCTGGTGCTCCTCGCCCGCGACCGCGGCCTGACCGGCGACCCGATCATCCGGCAGCGTCTTGCTGCCTGCTACGCCCAGGTGCAGATCATGCGCTACAGCGGCATGCGCGTCCTCACGAAGTTCCTGCACGGACATCACCCGGGTCCCGACGGTGCGATCACCAAGCTCTCCTGGAGCGAGTACCACAAGGAGATCACCGAACTCGCGATGGACATCCTCGGGGCCGAGGCCACGGTGCCCACCGGTCGTCGTCCGTCGTCGGCGTTCCAAGCCGACGATGCCGGAGCACCGAACAGCTCGTGGAGTTGGGTCGGCACGTTCCTGAACGCCCGTGCTGGCACGATCTATGCAGGCTCGTCACAGGTGCAACGGAACATCATCGGCGAGATGGTGCTCGGTCTGCCGAAGGAACCCCGCTGAGCGCCTCGCCGCTCGGTGGCGGTGTGGTCACGTGGCTGCGAATCGGCGTCGTGGTCGCCGGTCGGCCCCGACTGTGGGCCACCGCTGTGCGCCAAGCGCGGCGCACCGCTCGCCGCGGCTGGTGGCGCCACCGCCCGTTCCTCCCGGTGCCGGGTGGTGAGTACCTCAGGTTCCGCATGCTCACCCAGTACGGCGACGCAGATCATCCGCCGGTCCCTGCCGATGTGCTGAACTACCTCGCATGGTGCAGGGCGCAGGCGGGCCAGGATGTGACAACCGAGCAACGACAGGCCGGCCGGCGACGCGTCTGATGCCACTGTCGGCTCCTCTCGGCCTGCATTCTCGGGCGTCGGTCCCTGCCGGAGATCGCTAGGGTCCGGCAGATGAGGAGCGCGCTGGTGCTGAACGCAACGTACGAGCCGCTCTCGGTCGTGCCGTCCCGCCGTGCGGTGTGCCTCGTGCTCGCCGAGAAGGCCGACCTGGTGGAAGACGACGGCACGATGCTGCACGCCGCACGTCTCGAAGTGCCCAACCCCGTGGTGATCAGGCTCCGGTACGTCGTCAAGGTGCCGTTCCACCGGCGGACAGCTCTGTCTCGTCGAGCGGTGTTCGCCCGCGACGAGCATCGGTGCCAGTACTGCGGAGGGTTTGCCGACTCGATCGACCATGTCATGCCGCGCTCTCGGGGCGGCGAGCACGCATGGGACAACGTGGCCGCTGCATGCAGACCCTGCAACCTCTCCAAGCGCGACCGCACCCCCGACGAGGCCGGGATGCGCTTGGCTCGCGCGCCGCGGGTGCCTCGAGAGCTGGCGTGGGTCACCGTCGCGGTCGCGCGGGTGCCCGATCAGTGGAAGCCGTACCTCGCACGGGCCAGCTGAACCTCGCCGTGTCGGGTTGGTGCATCTCCGCGCACCCGGTCAGATGGGAGATGAGGTCTCCGGCCGCCACACTGGTCAGCCGATGAACGACTCATCAGCGAGCGCATGGCGGATCGGCACACGTCACGGTTCGGCCGCGACGTTGCACGGGCTGGTGCCGAACGGCCAGGAGCGCTCCGCCGAGTGGTTCGAGGTCGATCACGCCGCGCTGGTGCTCGGGTCGGCACAGCGCGACGAGGTGGTCGACCGCGAGGCGTGTGCGGCTGCCGACGTCGATGTCGTGCGCCGCCGCAGCGGGGGAGGGGTCGTGCTGCTGGTTCCCTGCGAGATGCTGTGGCTCGACGTCGTGATCCCCCGCGGTGACCGCCGGTGGGACGACGATGTCGCGACGTCGATGTGGTGGCTCGGTGACATGTGGTGCCAGGCGTTGGCGCTCGCGGGAACCGCCGGGGCGACGGTGCACCGCGGTGGCTTGACGCACACCGAGTGGTCCCGTCTCGTCTGCTTCGATGGACTCGGCTCCGGCGAGGTGTTGGTCGACGGGCGCAAGGCGGTCGGCATCAGCCAGCGCCGCACCCGGGACTGGCTGCGACTCCAGTCGTCCGTGCACCTGGCCTGGCGTCCCGATCTGCTCGTGTCGCTCCTGGCCACGCCGGCTCCCGCTGCTGCGCAGCTTCGAGTGCCGTTCACGTACGACGCCGATCCCGACCTGTTGACACATTCGGTCGAAGCCGTCCTCGCTGCTGGCTGACCGCCCGCCCCACATCTCCCCACCGACTCCCCACCGGGCGATCGACGCGACCGGACGCAGGCCGTCTCGACAGGTCGGAGCCGTCAGGGGCGCCTGATTGCCCCGAGACCGCCCCGGAATGCGCCGTCGGTGGGTGCGATCCAGCGGTGTCACGACGCTGGTCCATGCTTCGCGCGTCCCGTGTGCACTCGAGCACGAGACGCGCGATCCCCTTCGGCGAGCGTCTGGCCTGATCGATCATCCCAGCTCAGCGCACCTGAACGTGCCATCGCCACACGCTCGTCCGTGTCACGTTGTGGCGCGAATATGAGGATTGTGGGGAGAATGATTGACTCAGGGGGTCTCTAGGGGGAAGAATGGGGAATCCCAAGGGACGCGGCGCGGTGATCGCGCCGTTCCTCGACAGCGGTGGAGGCCGGTTTCGAGGGGGTTCCGGACGGTGCACGGCGCATGTCGTGCCGGTCGCGAGGCAGGAATCGAGGTGATCTCCAGGTGGTGTTGTTCGTCGGGACGCATGAGCGTCAACTCGACGACAAGGGACGGCTGGCGCTGCCGGCCTCGTTCCGCACGCACCTGGGCGAGCGCTGCTACCTCGCTGTCGGCGACGACCAGTGCATCAAGGTGGTGCCTGCAGAAGAGTTCGAGACGATCGCGGCCGAGCTGAAGGAGCGGGTCAAGCGCGGCGAGATCACCCTGCAGTACCAACGTGTGGTCGCAGCGAGCGCGACCCCGGTGACCATCGACAAGCAAGGCCGCGTGAACGTCGAGGAGAAGCTCCGCGCCTACGCAGGTCTGGCCACCGACGCCAAGGTGGTCGTCACCGGCAACTTCGACGTCGTCGAGATCTGGGCCCCTCATCGATTCGAGCTCGTGCAAACGGCCGGCAACGCCGACCTGGCCGGAGGACTTTCGGCCCAGACAGACGGGGGTTCCCAATGATCGAGTCTCACATCCGCCAGTCTCGACGAGGTCTTCGCCGTCGGACGTTGGCTGCCTTGGTCTCGATCGGCGCACTTGCGCCGGTGATCACGGGCAGCGCACCCGGCCTGACCCCGGGCATCGCCGGCGCGGCGGTGTCGTACGACTTGCGCGCGTACTACCCGAACCCCACCCTCGCCTTCGGCGGCTACTACCTCGAGGGGTACAACTACTTCTCGGGGACGCCGCAGCGGTCGGTGCTGTGGTTCGAGGACCTCGGCCGCGGGACGTTTCGCATGTACAACTCGCTCCCCGGTGAGCGGTGCCATTGGGACCAGCTGACGTGGCAGTCCACGAGGCTCGTCTATTCCGCCACGCACCACGAGTGCGAGGGGCCGCGCCACGATTCGATCTTCAGCCCTCCGATCACGTTCATCCCTCGCTTCTGGAATGGCAGGGGGTGGCGCACCACCGGCAGGTCGGGTGTCACCGAGCAGCTCGACGGCGTCACGGTGTGCACCGGCACCAACTCGTGGGAAGCCCGGGTGCTGGGCCTGATCGAGGTGGCGCCGGGGGTGCAGGGCATCCATTGGCGAACCACTCAGACCACGAAGTGGGCGACCGGGGCGTGTGCGCCGTGGACCACGCGGTGGCAGGAGGACTACGTGCTCGTCGCGGACATGGGCGGTGACGCGGTCGGCCCCGCGCTCAAGCGTTCCGTCGGGGGCAACCTCGCCGGCGGCTTCAACTGGGACGTGTGGCTCGACCGTTGGCAACGGATGCCATGAGCCCCTGGGTCCACGCGACCGACATCGATCCGGAAGGCGAAACAGGAATCGAAATGGAAATCGAAATGGAAATCGAATCAGAAAAGGAGGAACGAGGCACCGACGACGAGCCGATGGCTCCGTCCCACTCATGACCACCACCACGATGTGCGCCATCCCTCGACGAGGGCCTGAACCAAGGCCTGAACGAACGGATCGTGGTGCATCTGCAGCTCGCCGGCCGGCACGATGGACAGCTCCACTCCGCCCGCTTGCCGTCTCGTCGACCGGGGAGACATCCCGGCGGCACTCGCCGACCGGCGAGCTGCAGATGCACCACGTGACGTCGTTCGCGCAGGCGGCGTCATCTGCCGTGGGTCGTTGATGGGTTCTCCCCCTGACTTCACCCACCGCCCGGTGATGCTCGACGAGATCGTTCGGATCTTCGCGAGCGTGCCGTCCGGCTGGATTCTCGACGCCACCCTCGGTGGGGCGGGTCACGCCATGGCTCTGCTCGAGGCTCATCCGCACCTGCGGGTCCTGGGTCTCGATCGCGATGGCGATGCCCTCGCCGTCGCAGCCGAACGGTTGGCGGTGCATGGGGAACGGGCAGTCACGTCGCACGTCAGGTTCGACCACCTCGATCACGCCATGGAAGCTCTCTCTGTCGATCATCTCTCCGGCGCCCTGTTCGATCTCGGCGTCAGCTCGCCGCAGCTCGACCGTTCCGAGCGCGGGTTCTCCTATCGCAACACCGCACCCCTCGACATGCGCATGGATCAGCGCGAGACGTGGACCGCGGGCGACATCGTGAACGGCTACGACGAATCGCAACTCGCGCAAGTGCTCCGCCAGCACGGCGACGAGCGCTTCGCCACCCGCATCGCCCGTGCCATCGTGGCTGCCCGTCCGGTCGAGACGACGACGCAACTCGCCGAGATCGTGGTCGCAGCCATCCCTGCCGCTGCCAGGCGCACCGGCGGTCACCCCGCGAAGCGCACGTTCCAGGCGATCCGCATCGAACTCAATCGCGAGCTCGAGGTGCTGCCCGTTGCGCTCGATCTCGCGATCGCCAAGACCGAGGTCGGCGGCCGCATCGCCGTGCTGTCGTACCACTCGGGCGAGGACAGGATCGTGAAGCAGCGGATGCGTCTGGCCGAGACCGGCGGGTGCCTGTGTCCTCCCGAGCTGCCGTGCGTGTGTGACGCCGTGCAGACGGTTCGCCTCGTCCGCGGCGTCCCGAAGACGCCGAGCGAACCGGAGCGCACGTCGAACCCCCGGGCTCGGAGCGCACGTCTTCGCGTCGTCGAACGCATCGCCCCCACCCGCCGCGGAGCCACTCCGGGCGATCGGATCTGACATGGCTCTGCCGATGCAGGACCACGCCGTCGCGCCCCGCGCCCGACAGCATGGCACCGCTGCCCGCCACGACGTCGAAGGCCACTCGGCCCGTCCGGCCCGCCGGCATGTCGAGACAGGTCAACGGGTGGTCGCCACGCGGCGCCACGGCGGTCTCGACACCGGGCCGCGGCCCATGGTTCGAGCCACGGTGGGCATCCACGCGAGCGACCGTCACCTGGCGCTCGTCGCGCCGCGCGGTCGGCGCGCCGCCCACCTCGCCGTGACGATGAGCGTGCTGCTCGGCCTCGCGATGCTGGGCGCTGCGGCGTTCCAGACCCGGTTGGCGCAGAGCCAGGTCCGGCTCGATCAGCTCGACACCGGCATCACCAGCGCTCGTGAGCAGTACGAGACGCTGCGCCGGGAGCGGGCCGAACTGCGGTCGCCAGCACGTCTGGCGGCGGTCGCGCTGGCCAACGGCCTGCAGCCGGTCGACGACGGTGAGTTCCTCGAGATCACCCCGGAGGTGCGAGCGATCGTGGCAGCCTCGACAGGCGACATCGATCCTGCCCACCTCGGCGATGCCGGCAACACCCTCGACGACTTCCGAGCGGTGAAGGCTGCCACCGCCGCTGCATCGGAAGCAGCATCGGAAGCTGCATCGGAAGCGGCATCGGCGACACCGTGAGCCGGCGCCCTCCGATCGAGCGAAACGGGCGCGGTGGTGCGCGCTCCGGCATCGACGCCGGACGCGCGCGGAGCGCCCGCTCCGGCTCGACGACGGACCACGTGGCGGCAGCGTTGGGACGACGCTCCCATGGTGGTGTCGAACGGCACGATCGTGACCGACCGGCTCCGACCAGTGAGCGACGGGGTGAGCGGCTCGATCGGATCGAGCGTCGACCGTCCGATCCACGAGCGCGCAGTCATGGAGCAGCATCCCGCAGCGGTCACTCGCAGCGTGCCCCGCGGAGCCGCGGCGACGACCACCGGGGTGTGACGAAGCACTCGAAGCCGGCGGTTCGTCGCGCCACGGCGCGTTCGGCGCCCGCAGCGAGTCGCGGACTGCAGAAACGAGTCGTCAAGGTCCGCGCCGTGCGGCACCACTTCAAGGCAGGCCAGCATCCGCGTCGATTGAGAGTCATGTTCGCTCTGTCGGCAATCGTGTTCGCGATCATCTTGGGACGAGTCGTGATGCTCCAGACCGCCGATGCCGATCAGCTCCGCGAGGCAGGACGGGCCCAGCGCACGAGTGACACCGTGCTGCGAGCCAGTCGGGGCGTCATCTTCGACCGCAACGGCGACGAACTCGCTCTGTCGGTGCCGTCGGTCACGATCATCGCCAACCCCAAGCTGGTGACCGATGCAGCGGGTACGGTCGACGCGCTGAACAAGGTGTTGTGGCTCACCCCGAAGAAGCAGCAATCCCTGCTCGCGTCGTTCGCCACGAAGGAGAAGTCGTTCGTCTACGTCGCCCACCAGGTGAGCGACGATCAGGCCGCGGCGGTCAGGATGCTCGACATCGCCGGCGTCGACATGATCGACGAGGACCGTCGCACGATGCCGGCCGGCGAGGTTGGTCAGAGCGTGATCGGCAAGGTCGACATCTTCGGCGTGGGCATCGCCGGGATCGAGAAGCAGTACGACCTCCTGCTCACCGGCACCGATGGCGAGATGTCGCGCCAGCACGATCGCGATGGTCGGTCGCTGCCGGGATCGGAGACCACGACCGTGGCGCCAACGCCGGGCCAGGACATCATCCTCACCCTCGACCGGTCGGTCCAGTTCGAGCTCGAACGAGCGATGGTGGAACAGGTCACCAAGCTGGGTGCCCGCGGCGGTTCGGCCGTCGTGATGGACACCGATACCGGGGACATCATCGCCATGGTCGGCGTTCGGCGGGGAGACGATGGCATCGTTCGCGTCACGAGCGGGAACATCGCCGCGGTGGATGCTGCCGAGCCCGGCTCGGTTTCAAAGGCGATCGCGGTGGCCGCTGCGCTCAACGAAGGAACCGTCACACCGGACACGACGTTCAACGTGCCGTACCGCAAGAACTACTCCGATGGCACGCTCCACGATGCCGAGGTGCACCCCGACTACACCTGGCCCGTGTCGCAGATCCTCGCCAAGTCGTCGAACATCGGCACGATCGAGATCGCGCTCACCTTGGGCGACTCGCTCCGTCAGACCAAGGAGAAGTTGGGGGCATACATGCGCGCCTTCGGCCTGGGGGAGAAGACAGCCCTCGACTTCCCCGGTGAGTCACGTGGTCTGGGTGTCGACTGGACCAAGTGGGAGGGCCTCGAGCAGTACACCGTGGCCTACGGCCAGGGCATCGCGTCGACGTCGATCCAGTTGGTCAGCGCGATCAACGTCATCGCCAACGACGGCGTGTACGTCGCACCGCGTCTCGTCGCCGGCACCGTCGACGCTTCGGGTGCGCTCATCGGCGCGGTGCCGAGCGGTACGCATCGAGTGGTGCGGCCCGAGGTCGCCCAGCAGGTGAACCTGATGATGCGGCAGGTGGTGTGCGATGGCACGGCCAAGCTGGCCCAGGTGGACGGTGTCACGGTCGCCGGCAAGACCGGAACCGGCCTGAAGGCCCAAGACGGTGGCGGCTACGAAGACGCCGACGGAAACCGCAAGTACTACTCCTCGTTCGCCGGGTTCTTCCCTGCCGAAGACCCGCAGGTCACCGTGCTCATCTCCATCGACGAACCCCCGGGCGACGAGGATCAGCAGACCCGCTTCGGTGGTACCGCTGCCGCGCCCGTGTTCGCCGACATCGCTCCCACCATCATGCGCGAGATGAACATCACGCCGCCCGCAACGGGCGGCGGGTGTCCGAGGGGCTGATCGTGGCCTCCGCACCTCGATCGCCGCGCCTGGCCGACCTCGCGACCGTGGTCGACCACATGCGCGGTGGGCCCGCACGAAGCCTCGTCGAGCCCGTGCCCGGCGCAGCCCGAGACGCGGTGATCACCGACGTGACCGTCGATTCGCACGAGGTCGGCCCGGGCACGCTGTTCTGCTGTCTGCGCGGGGAGCATCTCGACGGCCACGACTTCGCGGCCGACGCCGTCTCGGCCGGCGCTGTCGCGTTGCTGGTCGAGCGGCCGCTCCGACTCCCCGTACCGCAGGTGCTGGTGACCGACGCTCGTGCGGCCACCGGGTGGCTGGCGGCGGCGGTGTTCGATCATCCGTGCGACTCGCTCACCACCATCGGAGTCACCGGCACCAACGGCAAGACCACCACGGCGCATCTCATCGGCCACGTCCTGAACACCCTCGGGCGCCGCACCGAGGTGTTCGGAACGCTGTCGGGCCGCTTCACGACACCGGAGGCACCGGCGCTCCAGCGACACCTGGCCCAGTGCCGCGACGATGGCGTGCAGGCGGTCGCGATGGAGGTGTCGTCACACGCGCTCCACTTCGATCGCGTCGCCGGCGCCCATTTCGATGTCTCGGTGTTCACCAACCTCGGGCGCGACCATCTCGATCTCCACGGCACGGTGGAGCGCTACTTCTCGGCGAAGGCGCGCCTGTTCGAGCCACGTCTGACGGACGTCGGCGTGGTGAACATCGACGACGTGCATGGTCGGTTGCTCTTCGACACTGCAGCGATCACGCTCATGGCGTTCTCGGTCGACGACGCGACCGACGTGGAGGTCGGTCCGACGTGGCATGCCTACTCGTGGAGAGGGCATCGCATCCGAGTGGGGATCGGAGGTGGCTTCAATGTCATGAACAGCCTCGCTGCGGCGACGGCGTGCGTGGCCGCCGGTTTCGCCGAGGCCGATGTGGCCGCGGCATTGTCCGGCGCAGCGCCCGTGCCGGGCCGCTTCGAACCGATCGAGGCAGGCCAGCCCTTCGCCGTGCTCGTCGACTTCGCCCACACGCCCGAAGGTCTGGCCGAGGCCCTCGGGGCAGCGCGACGCGTGGTTGCCGGTGGCCGCGTGATCGTCGTGTTCGGATGTGGCGGCGACCGAGATCGCGAGAAGCGCCCGCTGATGGGTGCGGTCGCTGCGGAACTGGCCGACCACACGATCATCACCTCCGACAACCCGAGGTCGGAAGACCCGATGGCGATCGTCGATGCCACCTTTGCGGGGGTACCCGACGACTACCGTGGCTCCGTTGTGATCGAGCCGGACCGTAGGAACGCCATCGCCGCCGCCTTGGCGAACGCCCGATCGGGCGATGTCGTGCTCATCGCCGGCAAGGGCCACGAGTCGACCCAGACCATCGGAGATCTCGTGCTGCCGTTCGACGACCGGGCGGTCGCGCGGGAGCTGTTGGCGTCGTTGGGTTGGGGTGCGGGGGCCGCACAAGTCGGGGACCGCTCGTGATCGCCGTCATGATCGCCGGAGCCACGGCGATGGTCGTGTCGCTGTTCAGCACGCGATTCCTCATCACGTTCTTCCGCAACAGGGGGAAGGGACAGCCGATCCTGGGCAAGGAGGACAACGGGCCCGAACATCACATGTCGAAGCAGGGGACCCCGACCATGGGTGGTCTGGCGATCATCATCGCGGCCTTCGCCGGCTGGATGGCGGCGCACGTGTTGCGCGATCGCCTGGCGTTCTCGACGCAGGCGATGATCCTGTGGTGCGGCGTGTTGATCATGTCGTTCATGGGCTTCCTCGACGACTACATCAAGATCACGAAGGCGCACAACCGCGGCATCTTCTGGAAGCGGAAGGGCTGGATCACGCTTGCGCTCGCCGTCGGCGTCGCCTGGTGGTTGTCGGCCGGCACCGGGATCAGCGAGACGCTCTCGCTCACCCGTTCGACGTCTCCCGGGTGGACCCTGCACACGCTCGTGTGGATCGTGTGGGCCGGCGTCATCATCTGGGCGACGACCAATGCCGTCAACGTCACCGATGGCCTGGATGGCCTGGCCGGAGGCTCGGCGATGATGGGCTTCGTCGCGTTCGCGATCATCGGCTACTGGGCGTTTCGCAACCCGGAGATCTACGCCTCCGTGGTGAATCCGCTCGACCTGGCAACCGTCGCCGCAGGGTTCGCCGGTGCGTGCGCGGGGTTCTTGTGGTTCAACGCTGCACCCGCTCGGATCTTCATGGGCGACGTGGGAGCGTTGGGTGTCGGTTCGGCGCTGGCGATGCTGTCGCTCGGCACGAACACGCAGTTGTTGCTGCTGCTCATCTGCGGCATCAACGTGATGGAGGCCGGTTCGGTCGCGATTCAGATGGGCGTGTTCAAGGCGTCGGGCCGGAAGAAGCGCTTGTTCCGCATGTCGCCGATCCATCACCACTTCGAGTTGCTCGGCTGGCCCGAGACCACCGTGATCATCCGTTTCTGGATCATCCAAGGCATCTGTGTCGCCACCGCGCTCGCCATCTTCATCGGCGACTTCACCAGGCTCGAAGGGCTGCGGTGAGCCCCCGGCGGGGCTCGGAGACGGCCCTCGTGCACGGTGTCGCTGTCACGGGTGCAGCCGTGGCGCGGGCGTTGGCCGCCCGCGGGATCCGCGTCCTCGTCGCCGACGACAGCCCCGACGACGCGAAGCGCGCCCTGGCAGGCGAGTTGGGCACCGACCTGGTGGAGCGGCCCGACTCCGACGCGATCGCTCGCTTGCTCCACACGGTCGACTTCGTCTCGCCGGCACCGGGCGTTCCCGAGACGCACGAACTCGTGCGCGCCGCGATCTCCCTCGACGTGCCGTTGCGCACCGAGATCGATCTGGCCTACGAGTGGGAGCAGGAGCGGCGAGGTGGCCCGCGTCCGATCGTTGCGATCACGGGCACCGACGGCAAGACGTCCACGACGATGCTCACCGCAGCTCTGCTTGCGGCGGGTGGTGTTCGCTCCGTTGCAGTCGGGAACACCGAGGTCCCGTTCGTCACGGCCCTCGACGACGACGTCGACGCGTTCGCCGTGGAGTGCAGCAGTTTCCGGTTGGCCTGGATCCGTTCGTTCCGTGCGAATGCGGCGATCTGGCTGAACCTCGCGCCCGATCATCAGAACTGGCACGTGTCGATGGATTCCTACGAACAGGCCAAGGCCAACATCTGGCGGTTGCAACGCCCGTCCGACGTGGCGGTCGGATCCGCCCAGGACGCGGTGGTGATGCGCCGCCTGGCAACGGCTCCGGGCCGTCGTGTCACCTTCGGCTCGGCCGACGGCGATCACCGGGTGGTCGGAGACCTGACGACCGATCGCGACAGCCGGCGTTTTGCCGGCCCCATGGGCGAGTACGCATCTGTCTCCTCGCTTCGTCGCCGATTCCCGCACGATCTCTCGAACGCGCTTGCGGCGGCGGCAGCATGCGTTGAGGCGGGCTTGGTCGCGCCGGAGGCCGTCGACGCCGGCCTGGCCAGCTTTCGCGTGCCGGCACATCGCATCGAGCCGGTCGGCGAGGTGGATGGCATCACGTGGTACAACGATTCGAAAGCGACGTCGCCCCATGCTGCACTGACCGCGATCCGATCGTTCGCATCGATCGTGCTGATCGCCGGCGGCCGGAACAAGGGCCTCGATCTCGGCCTGCTCGCGAGCGAGGCCGCTCGGATCCGCTCGGTCGTCGCCATCGGCGAATCCGCCGGAGAGATCGAGTCGGCGTTCGCCGGTGCGTCGCCGGCCACGCCCGTGGTCCGCGCCGGTTCGATGGCCGATGCGGTCGCAGCTGCTCGGTCGGCCGCCCGCGATGGCGACGTCGTGTTGCTGTCGCCGGCGTGTGCCAGCTTCGACTGGTACCCCGACGGGGGGTACCCCGCCCGCGGCGACGACTTCCGCCGCCTGGTCGTCGCACTCGCCGACGCGCCTTCGGGCGTCGCTTCTGGTCTCGCGTCCGGTGCCGCGTCCGGAACGCATCCGGCACGGCACGGGGCAGGGGGCGCGTCGTGAGCGTCAGCGCACCGAACATCGCCATCCGGCGTCGGCAGGCCGCGGAGCGGGCGGCCGCGTTGCGTCGTCACCCGTCGGGGGCGCGCGCTCCGGTCGAGCTGCGTCCGGCCCCCACCACGTTCTACGTCATCGCCCTGGTCGTCACGGTGTTCACGATGCTCGGCCTCGTGATGGTCTTGTCGGCGTCGTCGATCCGCCTGTTCCACCAGGGCGAGTCGCCGTGGCGCACGTTCAACCGCCAGGTCGTGTGGGCGATCCTCGGCGCGGCGGCACTGTGGATCTGCGCCCGCGTGCCGTATCAGTCGTGGCGCCGGTTCGTGGTGCCGGGGCTGGCCATCTCGACGGGACTGATGTTGCTGCCCTTCGTCCCGGGAGTCGGCCTGCAGGTGAACGACGCCAATGCCTGGGTGTCTCTCGGCTCGCTCAGTCTGCAGCCGAGCGAGTTCCTGAAGCTGGCCGTGCTGCTGTACTGCGCCGATCTGCTCACCAAACGCGCCAGCGAGATGCACGACCTGAACCGCACGCTCAAGCCGACGCTCATGGTGGCGGCGCTCGCCGCCGGGCTCTGTCTGCTGCAAGGCGACCTCGGATCGGCGGTCGTGCTCGCAGGCATCGTGTTCGCGGTGGCCTTCGTCGGTGGCACACCGCTCATCCCGATGACGTTCGCCGCGAGCGCTGGGCTCGGGGCAACGGTGGTGTTCATCATGTCGAGCCAGCGTCGCATGAACCGCTTCACGGCGTTCCTCGACGTCGCCGGCAATCGCGACCACCTGAGCTACCAGACGTATCAGGCACTGATCGCCATCGCTCAGGGTGGCACCACGGGAGCGGGGCCCGGTCGTGGGCTGAACAAGCTCGGCGACTTCCTGCCGCTCGCTCACAGCGACTTCATCTTCGCGGTGGTGGCCGAAGAGCTCGGTCTGATCGGCGTCGTCGCGGTGGTCGGGGGATTCCTGGCGCTCACCTACTGCGGTGTCCAGGTGGCCCTCGCAGCCAGCGACCGCTTCGGCGGCCTGCTTGCGGGTGGCATCGTCGGATGGCTCGTGGTGCAGACGGTGATCAACATCGGCGGCGTCACCGGGCTGATGCCGGTCACCGGCCTCACGCTTCCGTTCTTCTCGGCCGGCGGGAGTTCGTTGTTCGTGTGCATGGCGGCGGCCGGCCTGCTCCTGAACGTCGCCCGCCACGGAAGATGACGACCGCGGGCCGCGTCGGCGGCGGGGATGCAGGCGGTCGACGCGAGGAGGCGGGGCCGCGTTCGTTTGCCGTCGTCACCGGCGGTGGCACCTCCGGTCACGTCCTTCCGGCACTCGCGATCATGGATCGGCTGGTCGCTGCAGGCCATGCGCGTTCGTCGCTGCACTACGTGGGTACCGAGCGCGGCATCGAGTCGCGATTGCTGCCACCCACCGGCTACGGCTTCACCCTGCTCGACGTGGTCGGCCTGCAGCGTTCGTTCAGCCGCCGCAACGTGTCGATCGTGCCGAAGCTGATCGCCGCCACGCGCCGCGCCACACGGCTGCTGCGCGACCTGCGTCCTGCGGTCGTGGTGAACGTCGGGGGCTACGCCAGCATGCCGGCGACGTTCGCAGCGCGCAGGCTGAGGATTCCCATCGTCGTGGTGAGCTACGACCTGCGGCCCGGCCTCGCCTCGAAGCTCGCTGCCCGGGGTGCTGCCGCAGTAGCGGCGGCGTTCGACGATTCGCCCTTGCCCCGGGCGAGGCTCACAGGAGCGCCGATCCGGCCGGAGATCATCGCGATCGATCGCACTCGCGATCGGAGCGCGACCCGAGCACCCCTCGGCATACCCGCCGACCGGTTCCTCGTCACGGTCTTCGGTGGATCGTTGGGTGCGAAGGCGCTGAACGAGACCGTATCGGCGATGGCGATCGCGTGGTCGGACCGATCCGATGTCGCAGTGCACCACGTGGTGGGTGACCGGTGGCTCGCTGACGCGCCACCTTCGCGCACCGCCGCAGAGGGCATCATGTACCACGTGATCGGATACGAAGACCGAATGCCTCAGCTCTACGCCACATCCGATCTGATGATCACCCGCGCCGGCGCGAGCACCATCGCCGAGTTGGCTGCGACGGGCACCCCGGCGATCGTGGTGCCCTGGCCGGCAGCCGCCGAGAACCATCAGGTCGCCAACGCTCGCACGCTGACCGATGCCGGGGCTGCGCTGTTGCTGGAAGAACGCGACCTCAGCGTCGGTTCGTTGAGCCGGCTCGTCGACTCGTTGATCGGCGATCCAGAACGGCTCGCATCGTTGTCGGCGGCGGCGTTCGCCGCGGGCGAACGCCACCGTGGCAACTCGCTCATCCGCCTGATCGACGAGGTCGCCGGCAGCGCATCGGCTGGTGCCCGATGACTGCCCGAGTGCCGACACCCTCGGCTCCACTCGACCTGTCGATCATGCAACGGATCCATGTCGTCGGCGTCGGCGGGCCAGGGATGAGCGCGATCGCGATCGTGCTGGCCGAGATGGGCCACGACGTGAGCGGGAGCGACATCCGCGAGCGGCCGGTCCTCGACCGCCTGCGCGCCGGAGGGGTGACGGTGCACGTCGGTCACCGACGCGCTCACGTCGATGGCTGTTCGGCGATCACGTTCAGCACGGCCGTCCCCGAGCGGAACATCGAGCTCGACGAGGCGCGGGTCAGGCAGATCTCGTCGTTGCGACGTGCCGGGATGCTTGCGTCGATCTGCGCGAGAGCCCGTTCGCTCGCCGTGGCAGGCACACATGGCAAGACCACGACGACGTCGATGCTGATGCTGATGCTCGCCGAAGCCGGTCTTCGGCCGAGCTTCGTCATCGGAGGCGACGTCACCGATACCGGAACCGGGGCGCAGTGGACGGGGGGTGACTGGTTGGTGGTCGAAGCCGACGAGAGCGACGGTACCCACCTCGAACTCCCCCTCGATGGCACGGTGTTGACGAACGTCGAGACCGACCACCTCGACCACTACGGCTCGCTCGCGGCGATCGAGCAGAGCTTCGATCGCTATCTCGCCCAGATCCCGGGGCCGAAAGTGCTGTGCTTCGACGACCCGATCTGCCAGAGCCTCGCCGAGCGCCATCGTCCGAACGGCGCGCTCACCTACGGCACAGGTGCCGGCGCCGACGTGCGTGCGGTCGACGTCGTGGCCGAGCACGGGGCGCATCGATTCGCGGTCGAACGCCACGGCGAACGGCTCGGCGTGGTCGACCTACCGCTTCGTGGCATCCACAACGTGCGCAACGCGACGGGCGCGATCGCTCTGGCGCTCGAGATCGGGGTGCCGTTCGAAGCTGCGGCGGCAGCGCTCGCCCGGTTCGGCGGCGTCGCTCGCCGCTTCGACGTGAGAGGGACATCGGAGGGGGCCACCCTGGTCGACAGCTATGCGCATCTGCCGTCGGAGATCGCAGCCGACCTGGCGGCGGCGCGGCACAGCGGTGATGGCTGGCGGCGGGTGATCGCGGTCTTCCAGCCGAATCGGTTCAACCGGATGTCGGTGATGTGGCCCGAGTACGCCGATGCCTTCGCCGATGCCGATGTGGTGGTGCTCACCGACATCTTCGCCAGCGGCACCACCCCGATCCCCGGCGTCACCGGCAAGCTCGTCGTGAACGCCGTGCTCGACGCCCACCCGTACGCTCGCGTGGTGTGGCTGCCGCGGCGCCAGGACCTGATCGACTTCGTCGCCGACGAGCTCCGCGACGGCGACGTCTGCGTCTCGATGGGGTGCGGCGACATCGCTTCGTTCCCGACCGAGGTGATCGAGCGTCGTGCGCAGCGCCTGGCGGACCGTCTCGGAACCGGGGTGGGTCGGTGACGAAACCTGTTCGGCCGGCCCCGACAGCCGGACTCGACCTCGCGGCATCGGTGCTCCGTGCGTTGGGCTCGTCGGTCGTCCGCGATGTCGCACTCGGCCCGATGACCACCTATCGGGTCGGTGGTGCGGCAGCGCTGTTCGTGCGACCTCGCACGGTCGACGACCTCGCCACCGTCGCCGAAGCCTGCCGCGCCGGCGAAGTGCCGGTGTTGGTCGTGGGTCGTGGCTCGAACCTGTTGGTGGCCGATGACGGATTCAAGGGTGTCGCTGTCTCGCTGGCCGATCTCGGGACCGAGATCACCATCGCCGACACCCTGGTGCACGCGGGTGGGGCGGTCGCATTGCCGATGCTGGCCCGCCGAACGGTGGCGGCATCGCTCACCGGTTTCGAGTGGGCGGTCGGTGTGCCGGGTTCGGTGGGCGGCGGCGTCCGGATGAACGCCGGCGGGCATGGATCCGACATGGCCGCGACGCTGGTCGACGTCGATGTGTTCGACCTGCATCGGGCCGGCTCCGCGGTGCTGCCAGCCGAGCGCCTGGGCCTGCGGTTTCGTGGCTCGGATCTGGCTGATCATCAGGTGGTGCTGTCGGCCCGCCTGAGGCTTGCCGACGGCGATCGGGTCGCGGGCGCCGCAGAGCTCGACGAGATCGTGCGCTGGCGTCGCGAACACCAACCCGGTGGTCAGAACGCCGGCTCGGTGTTCGTGAACCCGGTGCCGGGAGAGGTGACCGCCGGCGCTCTCGTCGAACGATGCGGTCTCCGCGGGTATCGGCTGGGCACGGCGCACGTGAGCGACAAGCACGCCAACTTCATCCAGGCCGACGATGGTGGGCGGGCCGCCGACGTGCGCGAGCTGATCGATCTGGTGCGCAGCCGTGTCGCCGCCGAGACAGGTTTCGTGATGCGCAGCGAGGTGAAGCTCGTGGGCTTCGCGGACGTGGAAGCGGACCGAGCTGCGGGTGTGATGTGGTGAGCTGGCGCAAGGCGAAGGGCGGCCCTTCGGGGTCGGGGCCAGACCGGTTGCCGCGAGACGCGAATGTGTCGGGACATGCGAGCGAGCCGGGAGTGGTGATCCGCATCGGGGAGCCGACGCCGAGCCATGGCGAGGACGTGCCCCACACCGTGCTCGACGAGTTGCGCAACGCCTTCACCGGTACGCCCACCGGCAGCGCGCGAACCCAACACCACCTCGACGACCATCTCGACGAGTTCGGGGTCGATCCGACGATCGACCCCACGTTCGACGGATTGCTCGATCTCACCCTCGACGACCTCCCTCGGGCCGACCTCGACGACCTCCCCGGTTCGACCCCCGACGCTCTCTCCTCGGCGAGTACCCCACCGGCGAGTACCCCACCGGCGAGCAGCCCACCGGCGGGCACCCCACCCACGGGCACCCCACCGGACGATTCGACCGGACGGTGGACCATTGCGATCCCCGCCACCGACCGCGCCGGGTCGGACTCGGGCGAGGCACTGTCCGCGCCGTCGGCGCCGATCTCTCCCAGCGCGGAGCCGACGAGGGCTTCGACGGGCTCGACGGGCTCGGCAGAGCGACCCACCATCGTGATCGGCGGCGACGACTCGCTGCCGGACGCGATCTACCTCGACGACGGCGCCGACGCGCCGAGCGGGCGCCTCGACACCGAGGCGGTCAGGAACGATCGTGGCCTCATCGTCATCGGTGACGAGCTCGAGGCGTCCGGTGCGTTCGATGCCGTGCCGGTGCCCAGCCGGTCGATGGACCCTCGAGTCCGCGCTCGTCGCATCGCCGTCAAGCGGGCCCAGGGACGCAAGCGACTGGTGTGGGTCGCCAGTGTTGCCGCTGTCGTCGTCGTGGTGGTGGGCGTGCTCGCCGTGTTCTCCTCGAGCCTGTTCGCCGTGGACCGGGTCGATGTCCAGGGAGCGCCGTACACGCAGGCGCGCTACGGCGATCGGTTGCAGGTGCTGATCGACGAGATGATGGGCGAACCGGTGCTGCTCGTCGACACGAAGGACATCGAAGAGCGGCTCGAGCAGTTTCCGTGGATCGAACGGGCCTTCGTCACCACCGACTTCCCGCACCGCGTGCTGATCGACGTGCGCGAACGGCAACCGCTGGCCACGTTCGTCGGATCCGACTCGCGGTACCGGGTGATCGACCGGGATGGCTACGTGCTCGACACGCTGGTCGGCCGACCAGCCGGGTACATGCTCATCGAGGGCATCGGTCCCGATCTCGAAGCAGGGTCGGCGGCCGGTGCGCAGTACGGGGCGGCCGCACAGCTCGTGGGAGCGCTCCCAGCAGAGATCCGCAGCATCACGACCGCCGCCACCCTCGACCCGTCGACAGGGGACCTGGGGCTGGTCATCCAACGGATCCCCGTCGTCGACCCCGCCGACACAGCGGCGCCCCCTGCGTCCGACGAGCCTCGAGAGCCAGCATCGGTCGAGGTGCGGATCGGGAGCTTCAACGGCCTCGACGGGAAGCTCGCGCGGCTGTTGCAACTGGTGCGCGACGGCCTCGACGACTCGGCCAGGATCGACGTGTCGACCGATGACGTGATCGGCTGATCCCACCCATCCGAGGCACGGGTGGCGCTGCCTCCCCGTTTCGCCATCGCAGACGTGTCAGACTGTCGATGACCAGGGTGTGGCGGGTGGGTTGCGCGGGAGGCAGCCTTCACTCGTTACCATCGCAGGGTCATGTTGTCTCTCACGTTCATTGCGTCCGCCGACACCGGTGCCGCACCAAGTCACGAAAGCTGGAGGTCACGCTGATGGCCGGCGCCCCACAGAACTATCTCGCGGTCATCAAGGTGATCGGCGTGGGTGGCGGTGGCGTGAACGCCGTCAATCGCATGATCGACGCCGGGCTGAAAGGTGTCGAGTTCATCGCCGTGAACACCGACGCCCAGGCGCTGCTCATGAGCGATGCCGACGTCAAGCTCGACATCGGGCGCGATCTCACGCGTGGCCTGGGTGCGGGGAGCGATCCCGACGTGGGCCGCGCCGCCGCCGAGGCCCACCGCGACGAGATCGAAGAGATGATCAAGGGCGCCGACATGGTGTTCATCACCGCCGGCGAAGGCGGTGGCACCGGAACCGGTGCGGCTCCCGTGATCGCCGAGATCTCCCGTACCCTCGGCGCGCTCGCGATCGGCGTGGTCACTCGCCCGTTCAGCTTCGAGGGACGTCGTCGCGCCGTGCAGGCCGATACCGGCGTGGCCAAGCTGAAGGAGAAGGTCGACACACTGATCGTCATCCCGAACGACCGCTTGCTCATTCTAGACATATCACTTGTTGGTGTTTACGACTACGAAACCAACAAATATGAAAGCTTCCTCCAAGAAGAATTTGATAAAATGTGGAGTGTTATAGGCAAAGCG